>NZ_JAASWB010000002.1:0-503820 GCF_014227425.1 Listeria marthii | reverse complement strand
ACTTTGCAAGCGGTGAATGAAGATGGTGTGGCAGCAGAAGCGAAAACGTTTGTAGTGCATATTTTGAAAAGTCCAGCACCAATTATTACGGTGGACCCAGAAATAACCTATCCTAAAACAATGACAAAAACGGAAGCCGAACTCCTACATGAAGTTAACGCTAGGACGAACGATGGCTCCCCGCTAGTTTCTGATATGGATGAGCAAGTAAAATGGGGCGTGCCGGGTGATTACGAGGTCACTTTGCAAGCGGTGAATGAAGATGGTGTGGCAGCAGAAGCGAAAACGTTTGTAGTGCATATTTTGAAAAGTCCAGCGCCGATTATTATGGTAGATCCAGAAATCACGTATGACACCACGATTATAAAAGACGAACAAGATCTATTGCGAGATGTCCGTGCTCGAACGAATGATAATTCTGTGATAACATCTGACGCGGCAACTAAAGTGAAATGGCGGACGCCGGGAAGTTATACCGTGACTTTAAATGCGGTGAATGAAGACGGAATTCCAGCTAAAGCCGTGCAATTTACTGTGAAAATTGTGGAAGCTGAGAAAGCGGCAATTGTTGTTGCGGAAAATCCTGGAGTAACACCCAAGCCAAAAAGGGAAGAGGAGTTAGTGATAAGGAAACTCCCGCTAACTGGTGACACGACTTCAAAAGCGATATTCGTTGGGCTTCTTTGTTTGGGAACTTGGCTTCTAGTTAGAAAAAAATAACAGTAAAAAAAGATAAGTGGGTTCACTTATCTTTTTTTAAGTTACTATTCTTCATCAAAAGCATCAATGGCTACAGGTAAAGCACTTATCACTGTGTTGCCGACCGCGGGCAGGCCAACGAGAATGGCGCTAATAATTTCATCTCGTGTCGCGCCATTTGATTTCGCCATTTTCACATGGAAGGGTAGTCCGCTTTCTAGGCGGGTGGCGGCCAAAACGGCAATGTATGCAAGTTCCTCTGTTTTCTTATCGAGCTTGCTTGCAGTATCTAATTTATGTACAGTTTCCATCCAAGCTGTTTGTACTTCAGGAGCTTCTTTTGCGAATACTTCGAATGATTTACTTACTTTCACTAAAATTCATCTCCTATAGATTATTATAATAAAAAACCGCCCAAACACTGGGCGGTTTTTGTATTATCTGTTTTCTGCTTTATTATAAGCACCATGCCAAACAGGGCCGATGAATTCGTTTAATGCGAATCCACCTTTGATAGCTGCTGTGACAAAGTCTTTTGCTTTTGCGACAGCTTCTTCTACAGTTAAACCTTTTGCAAGGCCAGCTGTAATTGCTGCTGCGAACGTACAACCAGCGCCGTGATTGTGGCTTGGGGAAATTTTTTCTACTTCATAAATAGTGAATTCTTTTCCATCGTAAAGTAGGTCGATTGCTTTGTCGCTTTCTAGAGCTTTTCCGCCTTTGATAACAACGTATTTAGCGCCTAACTCGATGATTTTTTTCGCAGCTGCTTTCATATCGTCTAATGTAGTTAATTTGCCAAGACCGGATAATTGGCCAGCTTCGAATAAATTTGGTGTTGTGATTGTTGCTTTTGGCAATAATAAGTCGCGAATAGCTTCAGCGTTTTCTGGTTGGATTAGTTCGTCTTCGCCTTTACAAACCATTACTGGGTCAATAACGACATTTTTTAAATCGTATTTATCAATTGCTTCGCGAGTTGCTTTAATGATGTCAATCGAACCAAGCATGCCTGTTTTCATTGCGTCAACTGGGCCGCCAGAAAGGATTGTTTTTAGTTGTTCGCGAACTAGTTGCGCATCAATTGGAGTAACTCCGTGTGCCCAGTTGTTGTCTGGGTCCATTGTTACGATGGTTGTGATTGCGCTAAAACCGTACGTGCCGTATTCTTCAAATGTTTTTAAATCGGCTTGTAGACCGGCGCCGCCACTTGAATCAGATCCTGCAATAGTTAATGTTTTTTTGATTGTCATTCGTGTTTCCTCCTAAAAATAAACTTTAGTCATTTGTTTCTAACATTTTATAAATGGCTGCTGCAACGCCGTGTTCATCATTGGAAAGTGTAACGTGTTTGGATAATTCTTTGACTTCTTCTTCGCCGTTACCCATGGCTACGCTATAACCGGCCATTTTCAACATCGAAATATCATTCATATTATCTCCAATTGCAAACGTTTCATCAAGTGTTACGCCTAATTTTTCTACATAATATTGTAAGGAAATACCTTTTTGTGCCTCGCGGTGGGTGATTTCAATATTATCGGAAAAAGAAGAGGTGACAGATAGCTCGGAATCTTTTTCAAGCTTTTGTTTAGCTTTTGCAAGTACATCTTTATCAGAAGAGAAAGAGATGAATTTTAAAATAGTTAAATCTTTATTGCCTAAAATGCGCTCTACATCAGGGATTTCATGGACATCTTTGGATTCGAAACGTTCTTCTACTTTGTCCATGATTGTTTCTGCTGGTACGTCTGGGTGGATGCGTTTGTGCATTTCAATCATAAATTCTTTGCCACGAGCTTTATCAGTTGTAATTGGGCCCATGTCAGTGAAAAATTCGGTATACATTCCTAGTTCAGTCAGGGTGTTATAAGTGTTACGCGCTAGGTTTTTATCAATCGGATGCTGCAAAATTATTTTGCCGTGTTCGTCACGAATTTCTGCACCATTCATACAAATCGCCGGTGCGTATAAATTGGCTTTGTTAATCAAACCCATTGCATCGTCATACATACGTCCAGTACAAAGAACGAAATGAATTCCTTTGGCGCGAGCTTTTTCGATTGCCTCGACGTTTTCTTGTGCAATCTCGATATCAGAGTTAAGTAGTGTGCCATCCATGTCTGAAGCAATAACTTTAATCATAATATTTAATTCCTCCCCAATTTTACCTACTTCACTAGAATATCATTTTTTTAAGAAAAATGCACAAAAGGTAGCTGCGCGTAGTTTTTTGAGTGGTGCGATTACTTTACTATATTTCTGTCTTTCATTTGGTTATAATGGATAAGAATAAAACGTGGATAGGATGTGTCAGGATGAAAACAGAACTAGAAAAGATGATTGCAGGAGAAATGTATGATCCTAGCGACAGAGAGCTTGCACACGGAAGAAATCGTGCGCGTAAGTTCTGCAGAGAGATTAACGATACAATGGATTCAGCGTCCCGTTCCAGTGTGTTAAAACGTCTTTTTGGTGGCACAAAAGAAAATGTTTATGTCGAACCAGATTTTCGTGTAGATTACGGTTCTAATATTTATGTTGGCGAGAATTTTTATGCTAATTTTGATTGTGTAATTTTAGATGTGTGTGAAGTACATATTGGTGATAACTGCATGATGGCGCCAGGGGTTCATATTTATACGGCAACGCATCCGCTTGATCCGGTGGAACGTAATAGCGGCTTAGAGCTTGGGAAACCAGTTAAAATTGGCGATAATGTCTGGATTGGCGGACGAGCAATTATTAACCCTGGTGTGAAGCTTGGAAATAATGTCGTTGTTGCGTCAGGCGCAGTTGTTACGAAAAGCTTTCCGGATAATGTCGTTGTTGCTGGAAACCCAGCGCGTGTTATTAAAACAATTGAGGTTGAGGAAAAATGATTATTTCAGATTCAAAGATTTTTGAACAAATGGAAAGTGAATTAGCGAAAGCAAGAGCAGCGACAACAAAAGCGAGCCAAGATAAGCATTTGCATGGCTTAATGCTACTTGTCCAGCTTGCGAAAACAGGCGACGAGAGAAGCGTGGAAGTAGAACCGACCTCTATTCCAGCAGCGGAACCGGCGCAGATTGCAAGTATGGATGGCAAGAAAATAGAGTTAGAAGACGGCGCGAATGGAGATTCATTGCTTGATTTTTAGGGGGTAACTATGAGAAAAACAATTATTACTGGAGCCATTTTTGCGGGGTTAGCAGTTTTACTGGGGGCTTTTGGGGCGCATGCTTTAAAAGATATGCTCGGAAGTTACGCGAGTACTTGGGAAACCGGCGTTCAGTATCAAATGTTTCACGCAGGTGGTATTTTAGTAGTGGGGTTATTAATGGAGAAACAAGCTAGTCGACTTTACACGTGGGCAGCGATTTTATTTGCGGTCGGAATTGTCTTTTTCTCCGGCAGTTTGTATGTTTTAAGTATTTCCAAAGTGGCTGTTTTAGGTGCGATTACGCCTATCGGTGGCGTTTGTTTTATCGTTGGTTGGTTCTTGCTTATTTTAGGAGTATCAAGAAGAACGATGAGCAGATATTAATGGGAAAATAATCGTCTTTTCGCGCTTATTTAAGTGGAAAGACGATTGTTTTTTCTTATTGGCAAATAAGTGATAAAATATAGGAATGACAATTTATAAGGAGACAGCAATTACATGACTTATGCACTTGAAATAAAAGGGTTAAGAAAAATCTATTCCACTGGAGTCGAAGCATTACGCGGTGTTGATTTGACGGTAGAAGAAGGGGATTTTTATGCGCTACTTGGTCCTAATGGCGCTGGGAAATCAACGACTATCGGGATTATCACGTCGCTTGTTAATAAAACATCTGGTCAAGTGAGCGTATTTGGTTACGATCTGGATACAGATATCGTCCGGGCAAAACAGCAAATCGGTCTTGTTCCGCAAGAATTCAATTTTAATCCATTCGAAACGGTTCAACAAATCGTAGTTAACCAAGCTGGATACTACGGTGTTTCTCGGAAGGAAGCTTTTAAACGTAGCGAAAAATATTTAAAACAATCGAATTTATGGGAGAAACGTAATGAACGTGCGCGGATGCTTTCGGGTGGGATGAAACGCCGCTTGATGATTGCGCGTGCTCTGATGCACGAACCTAAGTTGCTCATTTTAGATGAACCGACTGCTGGGGTGGATATTGAGCTTAGACGTGAGATGTGGACGTTTTTAAGAGAGTTGAACGAAAGTGGTACGACGATTATTTTGACGACGCATTATTTAGAAGAAGCTGAGATGCTCTGTCGTAATATCGGTATTATTCAATCCGGGGAGTTGATTGAGAATACTAGCATGAAATCATTGCTTGCTAAATTACAATTTGAAACGTTTATTTTTGATTTAGAGCCATATGAAGGTTCTTTTGAAATAACGGGCTATAATCATGTGTTTGAAGATAAGCAAACCTTGTCAGTAGAAGTGGAACGTGATCAAGGGGTTAATCATATTTTTGAACAATTAAGCGAGCACGGCATCAAAGTGCTTTCGATGCGCAATAAATCTAATCGTCTCGAAGAACTATTTTTGAAAATTACAGAAGAAAAACATCAAGTGGGGGAGAAACATGTTTAATCTATATTTTACCGCGTTAAAAAGTCTGGCGGCGAAAGAAACCAATCGTTATATGCGAATTTGGATTCAAACGTTAGTGCCACCAGTCATCACGACTTCGCTTTATTTTATTATTTTTGGGAAAATGATTGGTAGCCGCATTGGCGATATGAACGGCTTTTCTTATATGGAATACATTGTGCCCGGGCTGATTATGATGTCCGTTATTACGAGTTCTTATGCCAATGTGTCATCTTCGTTTTTCTCGCAAAAGTTTCAGAAGAATATTGAGGAAATTCTCGTTGCGCCAGTGCCAACGCATATTATTATTTGGGGCTTTTTAATTGGCGGGATTGGTAGAAGTATTCTAGTTGGCGCGCTTGTTACGCTTATTTCGATGGTGTTTGTGCCGTTACACATTCACTCATGGTCGATTGGGATTATTACCTTTTTAATGACGGCAATTTTATTTTCACTTGCGGGACTTATTAACGGGATTTTCGCTAGATCATTTGACGATGTATCGATTGTGCCGACCTTTGTATTACAACCGCTCACCTATTTAGGTGGCGTATTTTACGCGATTTCGATGCTACCACCAATTTGGCAAGCTATTTCTAAAGTGAATCCGATTGTCTATATGATTTCTGGATTCCGCTACGGTTTCCTAGGCGTTAGTGATGTGCCAGTAGCCGTTTCGCTGTCGATTCTTGTGTTATTTATCGTCGTGCTTTATTCAATTTGTTGGTATTTGATTAGTAAAGGCCGCGGACTTAGAAGTTAATAGGGATTTTTGAAGAGAGAGCGGGTTGCCGTTCTCTTTTTTTCATGTTTACTACAATTCTTTTTCAATTCGATGTTAGACGTTTTAGCGAAAGACACGAGGGAAAACATAAAGTAACGAGGGGGATGAACATGGGGAATAAAAAAGTGAAGCGAAAACTGGGCGCTAATATTTGGTGGATACTTATATTGGCTATTTTAATTATTTTCGTAGCCTATTTAGTCATGGGTTACGTCGCAAAAATATAGGAGGTTTTATGATGAATAAAGAAAATCCATTAAACAAATATCATACAGGGAAATTTGAAAAGCAACGGCAAGATTATCCTGGTTTGCAAAGTAAAATGACGCCTGTTCCAGATACGGGTGAGTCGAGCTATCAAGGTGCGAATAAATTAACCGGGAAAAAGGCTTTTGTTACGGGTGGCGATTCCGGAATTGGACGAGCTGCTGTTATAGCTTATGCGAGAGAAGGCGCCGATGTGGCGATTAACTACCACCCAGATGAAGAGTTTGACGCGCAAGAAGTGAAAAAGGCTGTGGAAGAAGCTGGACAGAAATGTATCTTATTGCCAGGCGATTTACGTAAGGAAGGTTTCGCGAAAGAAGTCGTGAAAAAAGCGTACAACGAGCTGGGTGGGTTAGATATACTTGTACTCAATGCAGGTTTACAACAGTACCAATTCGATATCCAAAAACTCCCAGCGGAACAATTGCGCGATACGTTTGAAGTGAATGTATTTTCGGTAGTTTTTGCCATTCAAGAAGCACTCAATTACTTAAAAGCAGGCGCGAGCATTATTTTAACTTCCTCCATTCAAGGTGTGAAACCGAGCGCGCACTTGGTTGATTACGCAATGACAAAAAGTAGTTTGATTTCATTAACGAAAAGTTTAGCCGCGCAACTAGGAGAAAAAGGTATCCGCGTTAATGCAGTTGCGCCAGGACCAATTTGGACCCCACTTCAAATCTCTGGCGGACAACCACAAGAAAGCATTCCAGAATTCGGTCAGAACCAACCATTAGGACGAGCAGGGCAACCAGCAGAACTCGCGAGCGCTTATGTATTACTAGCATCAGATGAAGCAAGTTACACAACAGGCCAAGTATATGGAATCACAGGTGGAGCTCCGATTAACTAAAAAACGAGGTGGAAAGCTATGCCATGGACCAAAAATAATTACCCGGATTCTTGGAAAAATCTAAGAAAGCTGGAACGCGAAAAGGCAATCGAAATCGGTAATGCATTATTGAAGGATGGCTATTCAGAAAGCCGTGCCATCCCTATTGCGACATCGAAGGCGGAAGAATGGTATAAAAATCATAAAGAATAGTAAGCTGAAAACCGCACTTGGGATGAAATAGTTTCCGGGTGCGTTTTTTGTAATCGTTTATACTATAGGGTTTGATTTCTGTTGCATTTAAGTTAAATTCGTCATCTAATTTTAATACAAAAAAAGGGTTTGGATTGCGTGAGACGGGTATTATATAACCATAAGCAATGACAATGCCATTACTTTTTCTCCCTTTTTTGTAGTGGGTTGTCTTACTTACCTTAAACTCCCTTTTATACTCTTTTGTGGTTGTGTAGCAACCCTTTGGAGTATTTTTTTTGGAAATTTATTTTAGTTTATCTGTAATTTAGCGAATAATTATACTATTTTATTCACTAGGTAATAATAAGAAATGATAATTAATCAAATAAATAAGGGGATTTTTATATATAAGTAACGTATATTAATAGGGAATATGTATTTTTTGTGATATTTAAAAATAGCCTTGCATAAATTGTGAATAATTGCTGTAATTTGCGTGTGATTTCGTTATTTTAAGCTCAATATCATGCAAATCATGTAAGAATAAATCTAAATTAGCTTTACTTTTATTCGTTCGCGACAAGAATCGGCCATTTCATTACATTTTTTGTTATACATCGACTTTTTATGATACACTCTTTTTAAAACCTAAATTATTATACAACAGGGAGAGAAATGCGCTTATGAACAAATATGTTTTAAATGATATGACAGCACCAATATTTGGTGGATTTTTGGTAGTAACTTCGAGTACCCATGTATCTGAAGCCGTACTAAATAAAATGAAAAGAGAGTTAATAGCATGAAGAAAAAATGGTTGATAGTAATATTGTCAGTAATAGTTCTTTGCGCTGTGGTTTTCGGGGTAAAGTGGCTGTTATATAAAGATAACCTTGTAGGAATGGTGCAAGTTGACAACGTTTTATATATAGTGACGTATGAACCTGCTAATCAAGAAGATGCTTTAGAGAAGATTGGCGAGGTAGAGAATAGAATTCGGCATTACCGAATACCAGATGAAGATTTCAGCTCTAATTATTTAAGTGAGGGCACAGAACTTTACGCAACCAAAGACGAGAATGAGTTTTCAAGAACTATTTTGTTTAAAGAGGACGGCGAATATTTTATTGCATCAGAGGCCGTGGGGCAACCTAATCAAAAGCAATAGAATGGGAAATATTTTAAAGGCATGTTTAACAGCATGCTTTTTATTATTTCATGAGTAGCATTTGGAGTACTTTTTTTGCAATCAAAAAGGGGCTTTATTTATGTAAAGTTTTATCCTTGATAAAGGAAATTTATAGGGATTTAAAGGCTTTAGGACCTATGACTATTGGCATGTTTTTCCTTGTGATTTGAAATGTGTCTATTTTATGAATCTTTCTATTATAAGCTTGTATAATGCAAAAGCGATGTATATTCTTAGAGCTAGGGCAAAATTTATTTACATAGGAGGAAATATGGGGTTTTTAGAAGCTTATAAGTCATTTTGGAAGAATTATGTCAATTTTAGTGGTCGTGCGCCAGGTTCAGCCTACTGGTATGTATGGGTTTGGAACACGGCAATTTGTGTGGGCTTTTATTTACTGGCTTCTACTATTGGCGTGTCAATAATGGGAGGCGGGGGGAGCCTTGCTGGTGGAGTTATGGCAATATTTTTTGTAATTGTGATGTGGTTGTATTCAGCAGCTATTATATTACCTACACTTAGCCTTATTGTAAGACGTTTACATGATACAGGGAAAAGTGGCTTTTTCATTTTCCTTGGTTTAATTCCAGTCGTTGGTTCCATTATTATTTTAATATTTATGAGTCTTGAAAGTGATGGACCAAACCGATATGGAGATGTCTATAAGAAATCGGATATTTAAATAAAAAAATGAGCTAAGGTCAACACTTAGCTCATTTTTTAAAATGTATATGTTTATTTTATCCCTCTTTCTACGATAAGCTTGTTTTAAGCTAGCGGTGTCGCATATTCTAGAAAAATAACATAATTTTATTACACAGGAGGAAATATGGGATTTTTAGAAGCTTATAAGTCATTTTGGAAGAATTATACTAATTTTAAAGGGCGTGCTCCAGGTTCTGCATTCTGGTATGTAATAGTTTGGAACATGATAATTAATGGGCCTCTGCTTGTTATGTCAAAAATTTTTGGTGTTTCAGAAATATTATTTGGAGTTGGTGGAGGGATTGCGCTCTTTTTTGGAGGTTTACGGTTTTTGTATTGGTGTGGCTCTATAGTTCCACTAACGAGCCTTATTGTAAGACGATTACACGACACTGGGAGAAGTGGTTATCTTGCTTTCCTTGCTTTAATTCCAGTCGTTGGATCCATTATTATTATAATATTTATGTGTTTTGAAAGTGATGGACCAAACAAATATGGAGATGTCTATCAAAAATCAGAGGTTTAAAAGAAAAACGAGCTAGGATCATCTCCTAGCTCGTTTTTTTAATGGATTCCTTCACTCACAAGGAACCAATTCACTTGGTTGGTATTAATAAAATAAGTTAAGTCGTATTTTGTTAACTCGATACATTTTTCGTTAAAAAGGTTTTTTAAATCTGCTTTAGATAATTCGTGGATGCTGATGTTGTTGATTTTTGCGTCGTCGTCAAGGCGAATAGATTCACCATTTACGGTATAAATTTCGATATACATCGTGCCACCCTTTCTAAATTACATTTGTTTATAGTTTTCTTTGAATACGCCAAGTTGGTTAAGCGTTACTACGAGTTGCTGGCTGAAAAGTGGTAGTGCTTGGATTTGGTCTAAGTCGTTGGCGTAAGCGAAATCAGCTACTTGTAACACGAGTGTATGGAACGAGTCTGTCATTGTTTCGTTTTGTTGTTTTAAATAAGAATTTTCTTGTTCCAGTTCTTGGCATTTGGTTTGTAAATCTTGGTATTTTTTGTCGAGTTCTTCTTTTTGGACGGCAAGGGATGACAGGGAGTAAATGCTTTTGAGTAAGTCATATACGTTGTTTTCTTCGCCTTGGTTTTCGCTTAAAAGCTGCACGTTGCTTTTAACGCCGGATAGTAAATCCACCAGGTTTTTTTCGCGTGATTTGTCGTAGCTGATTTGTTCTTTGATGGATGTTGGTGCTTTGAATTCAGCTGGTACGACTTTTCCGAAAATGTTGGTTTTTTCTTTTTTCGTATTTTTTTGTGTTTTTCTTTTTCGGCCTGGCTTGTTTTTAGGAATATCTTCTACTTGGATAAGCTCTTTTTTTAGTTTGTAGTAAGTGTTTTGTAGCTGGCTTGGTGTCTTTGGAAAAATCCGCAAATCGTTTAGGCTGAGCATTTCAGAGATATCAAGGACTTTCATATCTTCTAAAATAGCAATTTGGTAACATGCGGAAAGTAGTTCTAATTCGATTTTTAACCAACTAATGTTGGAATGCATATATTTTTCGATTCCACCGTGTTCTTCAACGGCTTGATAAAATTCAGTGAGTAAATGGTAGATTTCTTCGGCAGTTTGTTCGTCAATGCCAGCTTCTGAAGCCATTTTTTTAATTTCAGTAGTAGATGAATTCCCCGGATTATCTACTTGTTTTTTGATTTCTTGAAGTAATTTTCTTATTTCTGATTTAGGCATACAATCACATACCTCTCTATCCTATAGTATTATTGATTTTCTGTTTATTTTTATAATAACAATATATGTTAGTTGTGTAAAGGGAACGCGAGTAGGTCAAAAGGATTGGGTATGAAGAACCTTTTTTCGAGTTAAATAGAAAAATATAAATCGAATAATGAGAAGTTTTCCTTTGATACAGCTGTTACACTGGCTGTTTTTTTATTTTTACACACAATTTCATTTTTTAAAAAAAGTATAGATTTTTTCTGGAATTGGTGTAAAATTTTATATTGCAGTTACAAAAAACACTTTATTGATATATATTTTGAAAAAATGATTTATTTTTGTAATCTGATGAAGGGAGTGAAAGGTGAATTTACCTTACTTGAATGGAATATTTTTTGTCACTTTTAAAAATTATTGTACTTTTGGCAGTACTTGCGGGAATTTCTTATTTTTTAGTTAAGAAAAACAAGCAAGCGAATCGCACGAGAAAAAGCGAAAATGATCTTATAAAGTTGAAAGACACTCTTTTAATCTCTCATCAGTTACGTGCAGTTCTTCTGGAGGCAGACGGGGAAAAGGTGCTGGCGATTATTTCTAATAATGATATTCGAACGGTGTCATTAAAAGGAAAAAATGACCAAAATGAAAAACTTTTCCGAGAATTACTTTTGAAAGAGGAGACTAAGGAAAATGCGTAAAATAACTTCTAGACGAGTATTTCAAGTATCTTTTATTGTTATTTTTGCAATTTCATTGGTTGTTTTTTGGCCGGGTGTGAATGTGCATGCCGAGAGTTGGATGGATTCGCTTGGTGTAAATGGTACGGACGGGGTTAATTCTAGTGTGGCGCTGTTTGTACTAGTTACGGTTCTTTCTTTGTCTGCGTCGATTGTATTAATGTTCACACATTTTACTTACTGTATTATCGTTCTCGGTTTAACGAGGCAGGGTCTTGGCGCGACGAATTTGCCGCCCAACCAAGTGCTTGTTGGACTGGCACTGTTTTTATCTTTGTTTATGATGCAGCCGCTGATTACTGCTTGGTATGACGATGTGTATAAACCTTCGCAAAAAGAAGAGTGGAGCGCGTCGAAAGTTTGGGACGAAACGCAGCCGCTTTTGACAAAATATGTTGCGGAAAATACATATAAGCATGATATTAACATGATGTTAAAAGCAGAAGGAGAAGATCCGGTTACAAAAAAAGAAGATGCACCGCTTATGGCTTTAATGCCTGCTTTTATTTTGACACAGATTACCCAAGGATTTTTAACTGGGATGTTTATATACTTGGCGTTTATTTTTATAGATTTAATTGTTAGTACGTTACTGATGTATCTTGGAATGATGATGGTGCCGCCGATGACCATTAGCTTACCGTTTAAGATTCTTGTTTTTATTTTCATTGGCGGGTACGGACTGATTACCAACATGATTTTTCAAACAATTCACTTTTAAGGGAGTAGCAAAATGAATTTAACGCCGATTACGCAAATTTTTCAAGATTTTTTCTATAGTGGGCTGGCGCTAATTTTGCCGGTATCGCTCATTTGTATCGTGGTAGTAATTGTGGTTGCGATTTTGATGGCGATGATGCAGATTCAAGACCAATCGCTGACGTTTTTGCCGAAGATTATTGCTTTTGTAGTGGCGCTCTTTATTCTTGGACCGTGGATGTTTGAACACATGACGGATTTATTTGTAGGAATCTTTTCCAAATTACCCCTGATGATTAGGGTGTAAACATGGAGTTTGAATTTTTTCTTGCTGTAGTGATTGTTTTCAGCCGAGTTGCCAGTTTTTTATTTTTCTTTCCACTTTTAAAAGGTCGTAACATTCCGAACAGTGTCAAAGTGGTGTTTGGGATGGCGATATCTATTCCGGTTGCAACGTGGGTGGATGTTTCTGGTATTACGACGCTACCTGATTTGCTGCTCCGGGTCACATCTGAGGTGGTATTTGGGCTAGCGCTTGCAAAGCTGGTGGAGATGATTGCGGTCATCCCGAAAATGGCTGGTTTTATGATTGATTATGATTTAGGGTTTTCGCAGGTGAACTTGATTGATCCGTCTTATGGGACGCAAAACTCGATTACGGCTGCGATTTTAGATACCTTTTTTGTAGTGATATTCTTGTCACTGCAAGGAATGGATTACTTAATTTATTACTTAATGAAATCGTTTGAATTTACGGCTTCGGTTTCGATTTTATTTGAAAAAGGGTTTATAGATTTATTGCTCGGGACGCTTGGTTTTGCGCTTGCTTCGGCGGTGTCAATTGCGCTTCCGATTATGGGTAGTATTTTTATCGTTAATATTATTCTTGCTTTTATCTCTAAGAGCGCGCCGCAAATTAACATTTTTATGAATGCGTTTATTATAAAAATTACGTTTGGGATTTTCATCCTTGCGTGCGCGGTTCCTATCTTGAGTACAGTTTTTAAAAATTTGACAGATGAGATGATTCAACAATATGTGTCGTTTTTTGATTATTTACTGAAAAAATAGGGAGGAGAACAAAAGCTTGGCAAAGGATAATAAAACGGAAAAAGCAACGCCGCGCCGCATTAAGAAAGCTCGAAATGAAGGTAATGTGGCGAAAAGTAAAGAACTGAATAATGCTTTTTCACTGCTGATTGTAGCTGGGCTTCTTTATTTTTTTGGAGAGATGTTTATTAAAAACACAATTCAAGCATTTGTTGCTCTTTTGAAACAGCCGCCAAAGCTTGCGAACATGGAAAGTTATAGTTTGTTTTACTTAATGGAATTTGGCAAAGTGCTACTGCCAGTTATGATTATGGTCGTGATTTTCGGTTTGATGAACTACGGGGTGCAAGTCGGGATTTTGTTTTCCGCGAAAGCAGTGAAGCCCCAGTTTAAACGGCTGAATCCAGCGAACTACTTTAAGCGAGTGTTTAGTGTGAAGGGGCTTGTCGAGGTTGTGAAAGCGCTACTGTTGATTACGCTGCTTTCATACGTGGCTTATATCGGCTTTCGGGATCACTTAGATACGCTCATTAGTTACACTGGGCAAAATTGGCTTTACTCACTCGGGCAAATTTTCACGTTATTTAAAAATGAATTTCTGGCGCTTTTCCTCGTTATTGCAGTAATTGGGCTGCTCGACTTCTTTTACCAGCGCTACGATTATAAAAAAGGGCTGCGGATGTCGAAGCAAGAAATTAAAGACGAGATGAAAGATTCGGAAGGGCGACCGGAAGTGAAACAGCGCCAAAGAAGCATTGCGCGGGGGCTTCTCCAAGGTTCGATTACGAAAAAAATGGCGGATGCGACTTTTGTGGTGAACAACCCGACACATATTTCCGTTGTGATGCGATATGACAAAACGAAAGATCATGCGCCGAAATTGCTCGTTAAAGGGGAAGATGAGCTGGCACTTTTTATTCGTCAGGTGGCGGATACAGACGGGGTGCCGATGATTACGAATAGACAGCTGGCGCGGAGTATTTACTATACGACCAATCCAGATGAATACATACAGGAAGATTTATATAAAGACGTTATTGAAGTGATGAAAGAATTGATGGACGCAGACAAAATCAAGTTCTAACAACATATGAGCGACCTTTCTAAATTTAGAAAAGGCAGGTTTCAAAATGGGGAATTTAGGTGCTATAAAAAAATATTTTGCTATCTTGATTGCGGTCTCGTTTGTTATTGCACTTATTGTGCCATTACCTCCATTTGTGTTGGATTTAGTGCTTGTGACGATCTTGGCGTTCTCAGTTTTAGTTTACATGCGTGCCACATCAATTAAAGATTGGAATGAATTAAAGTCATTTCCTTCTTTACTGCTTTTGATGGGGATATTTCGTGTTTCTATCAATATTTCGACAACGCGGGCGATTTTAACGACGGGGGATCCGGGGCAAGTAATTAAGCAATTCGGGAACTTTGTAATTGGTAGTAATTTTGTTGTCGGGATTGTTATTTTCATCATTTTAATCGTCTTTCAGTTTATTGTGGCAAATGGTTCTTCTCGGACGGCCGAGGTGGCGGCGAGATTCACGCTTGATGCTTTGCCTGGTAAACAAATGGCAATTGATGCGGATTTGAATCAACGGTTGATTACAGAGCCGGAAGCCAAAGAAAAACGCGCTTACTTGAATATGGAGACCGAATTTTACGGTGCAATGGACGGCGCTGGGAAATTTGTAAAAGGGGACGTTCTTTTTACCGTTTTGCTCGCTGTTGTTAATATCGTTTTTGGTTTAATTGTCGGAATGGTTCAAGGCGGGCTTTCATTTGGGGAAGCCGCGGTGAAATATACCGAGTTAACAATCGGGGATGGCATCGTGAGCCAAATTGGTTCGCTTTTAATGGCGATGTCTGCTGGGGTTATTGTTACCCGGGTATTTGATGGTTCGGATGATAACGTTGCGGTCGGGATTTTCAAAGAATTAATGCAAAACTCGGTGGTCGTTTATACGCTCGCTGCGATGTTTATTTTAATGGGTGTATTTAGCCCGCTGCCAACGATTCCGTTTGTCGGGATTGGCGTAGTGCTGGGAATTATCGGCTATCGTACGCAATTCAATTTAAAGAAAAAAGAGCAGTTGGAACTGGAAAAAGAAATGGAACTGATTCAGTCGGAAACAAATTCGGCTGAGGCGGAGCACAATCAAGCATTTGGCGCGGCACGAGAGAAATTTCCGGTTGTGGTCGAACTTGGTTTAAACATTGCCGCACTCGTGAAGCAAAAAATGAACGGTGAAACGGCGAAGGATAAAGTCGTCTTAATGCGGAAATCAATTTTACAAGATTTAGGTATTGGCGTTCCAGGGATTAATTTTAAAGATAATACAAGTTTTCAGCCGCGCGGGAAATATGAAATTAAAGTGAAGGGCGTGGCGGTTGCGAGTGGCGTTTTAAAAGCGGGGCATTTACTGGCTTTGAAAACACCGGGTGTGATGATGGATCTTGATGCCGAACCTACCAAGGATCCAATTTTCGGGGAAGATGGTTATTGGATTTTGCCAGGCGAGTTAGAAGATGCGCAAATGAAGAACTATCAAGTGCTTGAGCCGCTGAGTATTTTGATTACGCATTTGGATGTTGTGCTTAGAAAGAACTTACATGAACTACTGATGCGCCAACAAATTAAAGATTTAATTGATGGTCTTGCTGATGAAAACCAAATTTTGATTGATGAAATTAAGAAAAAGGAAATCGATTATTCGCTCATTCAAGGAGTGCTAAGACAGCTCTTGAAAGAAGGGATTTCGGTTCGTGATTTGCCAACGATTGTCGAAGGGATTATTGACGGACAAACGATTTATCCAAATGACCTTGACGGGATTACGGCGTTTGTTAGGGAGCGGATTTCGAAAGTCATTTGTGAACAAGCGAAAAACCAAGATGGCAAAATTTACGCGCTGCTTTTACAGGATTCGATTGAAATGGATACGGAAATTGTTAACACGCCGTATTATGGCTACGCGCTTAACTGGGCGCTCGACAAGGAACTGCCAATCATTCAAAAAGTAAGAGATACCGTGAATAAAGCGCAACTCACTGGGCGCGAACCCGTCATTTTAACAAGGCGGAAAGATTTTCGTTTTGGCTTTGTACGAGTTTTAGAAAGATATCAATTGGATGTGCCGGTGCTATCCATTAGCGAACTGTCGCCGGAAACAGAAGTGGAGCAAATCGCACTGATTGAACCAACTTGATGAGGGAGGTAATCCGTAGCAATGGGAAAACATTTAGTAGAAAAGATGGAAATTTTTAAGGGGAATTCGAAACGTGAAATACATAAAAAAATTCAATTAGTAACGAATGAGCCATATAAAATTACGGATGAACGTGTCACAAAGCTTGGAATTTTTAAGAAACAGTATGAAGTGACGGCGGTCATTATGAGTGAAGTGGCGATTGCGGATGGACGAATGGACTTCCAAGAAACCTTCCAAAAATCAGTTGTCAAAAACAGGCCGAAAACAGATGACTTATTAAAAAAAGAAAAATTACTCGAAATGCTTGCTGCGGGGGCGGAACTTGCGCAATCAACGCCGCTTCTCGAAGAACGCAAAACACAGGAAGAAGAACTGTCGACGATGCGTCTGGAACTGGCGGCTTTAAACCGCGAGCTAGCTGTGAAAATGCGCGCCGAACGTGAGCAAAACAGTGATTTCGTGAAATTTTTGAAGAGTCGCGGGATTAGTGATACTTACGTAGCGGATTTTATGCAGGCGGGACGGAAGCAGTTTAAACAAGTGGAAACGGCGCATTTGGACGATATTGCGGATTGGTTTGTCCCGTATTTATCAGGAAAATTGGCGGTGGAAGATTCGTTTGATTTAAGCAACCACCGGATTATTTCGTTGATTGGGCAAACGGGGGTTGGGAAAACGACCACGCTTGTGAAACTTGGATGGCAACTTTTAAAACAAAATCGCACAGTGGGTTTTATTACAACGGATACTTTCCGGTCAGGGGCGGTAGAGCAGTTTCAAGGTTATGCCGATAAACTTGATGTAGAGCTTATCGTTGCGACGAGCCCTGCGGAACTGGAAGAAGCCGTGCAGTATATGACGTATGTTAACGGAGTCGACCATATTTTGATTGATACGGTTGGAAGAAATTATTTAGCCGAAGAATCGGTGAATGAGATTGCCGCGTACACCGATGTGGTGCATCCAGATTTAACTTGTTTTACGTTCTCATCAGGAATGAAAAGCGCTGATGTGATGACGATTTTACCAAAATTAGCAGAAATTCCAATCGACGGTTTTATTATTACAAAAATGGATGAAACGACTCGGATTGGTGATTTATACACCGTGATGCAAGAAACGAATTTGCCAGTGTTATACATGACGGACGGGCAAAATATTACAGAAAATATTTTCAGACCAAAAAGTCGTTGGTTAGCGGAACGGTTTGTTGGGACGGATAGGAGGCAGGTGCTGGAATGAAGGGATTATATATTGGGGCAGCTGGGATGATGAACTATATGCAACATATTCAAGTACATTCGAATAACGTGGCCAATGCGCAAACGCCGGGTTTCAAATTTGATCAGCTTACAAGTGAAGTGATTTCGAGAAACAAAGTGAACTATCAAAACGGGCCTGTTGCAAGGCAAGTTGGGACGATTGATTACGGGGTTCGACCTGCAGCAACGCATATTAATTTAACAGCTGGTTCTAGTTACATTACAAACCGAGACCGAGATTTCTTTATGCAAGATACCAACCCAACACTAGGAAGCAATTTTTTCATCACAGCTAAAAATGGCGAAATTTCGCTTTCACGTGGTGGGCAGTTTCATTCTGACCAGTTCGGTTTTCTGCGGACAGCAGATGGCGCCAATTTGCTCAGTGCGACTGGGGAAGCGATTCAAGTGGGTCAAAAAACTTCGATTCGCGCCGAGGCAAACGGCGATTTGTACAATGCCGAAACTAATCAATACCTCGGACGTCTTGGAACAAAATTTGTTTCAGCCAACCAAGCGGATAGTTTGGTGAAAGACGGCGAAGGACGACTGCATGTAAATGGCGTAAACACAATGAATTTACCAGCTGGACAAGGGATTATCCAAAATGGTGTTATCGAAACGTCGAATGTTGATTTAGGCGTTGAAATGGTGCAATTAATGGATAACCAGCGTATGGTACAAGCTTCGAAAAATGTCGTCAATATGTTTGATAAAGTATACGACAAAGAAGCAAGCGGATTAATTCGTCAGTAACGGCCTAGCTAAGGGGAGGGGAAAAAGAATGATTCCAGATTTGGAAAAGGATTATCTTTACTTTACTCGTGTCGTCAAAAGGGACTTAGGTTTAGATTTAGCGCTTTATAAAGAAACGCAAATGAAACGGCGGATTTTGTCTTTTATTGTGAAGAAGAAATATATTACTTTTGGGGAATTTTTCAAACATCTTAAAAAAGATGCCGTGCTGTTGGATGAGTTTATTAGTTTGATTACCATCAATGTGTCGTCGTTTTTCCGTAATCGTAATCGCTGGGATGCACTGGAAAAACAAGTGATTCCAAGGCTGCTTGAAGATAGTCGCGGGAAGCTTCGGGTTTGGAGTGCGGCTTGTTCTTCGGGGGAGGAGCCGTATTCGCTGGCAATCATGATGGAACGTTCAGTCGGGACAAGACATTATGATATTTTAGCAACGGACCTTGAACCAGCTATTTTAAAGCGCGCGGTCATCGGGGAATATCAAAGTCGTCAAATGGAAGAACTAAGCGAACAAGAGCGACAAACGGCATTCACCGAAAAAGGGGATACATATCAGATTTTACCGGCCTATCGAAAGTCAATTCGTTTTAGACGTCACGATTTGTTGACCGATTACTACGAAAAAGGTTTTGATTTAATTGTCTGCCGCAATGTGTTGATTTATTTCACGGCAGAAGGAAAGCACCAAGCTTACCAAAAATTTGCAGATTCACTAAGACGTGGCGGTGTCCTTTTCATCGGTGGTTCAGAGCAAATTTTGAACCCAGCTGATTACGGGCTGGCCACATTAAATAATTTTTTCTACATAAAAACCTAGCAAAAATGGAATGGAGTTGGTTAGATGGGACGAATGGAAAACATTAAAAATTTAGCGTTTTTTGAGGATAAACCTGGACTCGCAGAACAAATCCTCATGCTTGAAAAGAAAGAACAACTTTTTTTACCAAATGAATTTGAAATTAGACAAACAGTGGGCTATCAAATCGGGGATAAAGAAGTCATTTTAGGTCGACTCGAGTCATTTTATTTTCTCGCTTTAAAAGGTGTCGATGAAGATAATTACCGCTCGCAAGCATTTGCCAGTGAAGCGGATGCCAAAGCGTTTTTCGTTCATTTACCAGAAATGGAAAACGAGTTAGTTGCTTTTTGGTTAAATGAAGTGGAATTAGTTCGCTGAAATAAGTAGGTGGGAGATGAGGTAACGTGGAAATAACAACGATTGTAGGGCTTGTTTTGGCAGTGATAGTCATTGCGGGTTCATTCATGATTCAAAATATATCACTGGCGATGTTATTTAGCGCTGAAGCATTAATTGTCATCATTCTTGGGACAATTACGGCTGTTATGATGGCGCACCCATGGAGTGATGTAAAAGTAGTACCGAAACTATTCAAAATTCTTTTCACAAAAGAGAAGATGCCGGACAAAGTGGACGTGCTCGTGCAATACAAAGAATATGCAGATGAAATTAGGCGTAGCGGGGTACTTGCGCTGGAAGATTCTGTCGATGAAATTGAAGATCCATTTATGAAACGAGGCATGCGCTTAGTTGTAGATGGACAATCTTCCCCAGAATTTTTACGGGATGTTTTGGAAGAAGAAGTAGCGAGCATGGAAGAACGTCACGCTGCTTATGCCAAGATTTTTGCATCAGCTGGAGCATATGCGCCGACGCTCGGTGTACTTGGAGCAGCGATGGGACTCATTCATGCGATGGGCGAAATGTCGAACCCGGACAAACTCAGCGAAGCGATAGCCGCGGCGTTTGTTTGTACCATTTTCGGTATTTTCACCGGTTACGTACTTTGGACACCATTTGCCAATAAATTAAAAGTGAAATCACAAAAAGAAGTGCATTTGAGATATATGATGATTGAGGGAGTCGTCGCGCTTCAAGAGCGAAATGCACCACGAGTTGTGGAAGAACGTTTATTATCTTTTTTAAGTCCAAAAGAGAAAGATGTGCTGCGAAATGGAAAAGGGAAGAAAACGAGAGAAGTGGAGGAAATTGAGCGTGGCCAAGCGTCGCAAGAAACCGCAGGAGGAACACGTTGATGAAACGTGGTTAATTCCATATAGTGATTTGCTGACACTTTTACTTGCTCTATTTATCGTTCTGTTTGCCTCCAGTTCAGTTGATGCAAAAAAATTCGAACAAATGGGAAATGCGTTTAAGAAAATTGTGGAGGAAGGCGCGGCAGGCAACCAAGCATATGTATCAAAAGAAAAAGGACCAGATGATCCAAATGTGAATGCAGTCTTGAAGGCGATGGAAGAGCAAGATAAAAAGAAAGAAGCAAACGAACAAGAGAAAGCCAAAAAAGCAGCAGCAGCCTTACTTAAAAAGCAAAACGAAGAAAAGATTGAAGCCTTTAAAAAACAAATTGATAGTTATATTGCAGCAGAGAATTTAGGAACGAAAATGACGACGAAGTACTCGGATGAAGGGCTTCTGATTACTATCCGCGATGATATTTTATTCCAGTCGGGTAGTGCAGAATTATCAGCTGGGAAACGCGAAATCGCCAAGGAAATCGGTGAACTTTTTGCGCAAGGTAAGGGAACGATGGAAGGGATTGTTTCTGGGCATACGGATAATGTGCCAATAAGTACCTCGATTTATTCTTCCAACTGGGAACTAAGTGTCGCCCGTGCCGTTAATTTCATGGAAGCAATCATTCAAGAAAACAGCGAAGTAAACCCAGGCGAGTTTAGTGCTCGTGGCTACGGCGAATTCAGACCCGTCGCCAAAAATGATATCGCAGTAAATCGCGAAAAAAATCGGCGTGTAGAAATCATGGTACGGCCAATTAATCGCGATACGCTAGATGAAGATGAGTAGGTGATTTGATTGCAACTTTTTTTAAGCGGTTCGCATACGTTAACCGATTATGACAAACAAGAAATACAAGCATATCTCGAAAAATTTGCACCCGTGAACCACATTCACTTGCTTTGTTATAAGTCGATTGAAAATGAAGTATTACAATTTTTTCTAAAAAAAGAGCATTTAGCTCCACGCTTGTCGATTTACACTTTTGCACCAAAAGAATGTTTGCCAGAGCCGTTTTTATCCGCGATAGACTACTTGGAACGCTTAGGAAGTAGCTATCAATCATTTGGGTATTTCGATACGGTAATTGCCAAGCCGACTTATGAGAAATTCTTAGCACAAATTGTTAGTAAAATGGATTTGATTTGTTGTTTTTATAACGGGGATAAGCCGACTGATGTGATACCAGTCGATGTTGCGAAAGCGTTCGATGTGCAAAGTATGATTTATGATTTGCCAAAAGCGAAGAAGCATCTACTACACCGAGCGAGCAGCGATAAAATAAAATTAGTGAATTAATTGATAGAAAGAGGGAAGATTCATGCGGCCGTTAATTTCGATTTGTATGATAGTCAAAAATGAAGCACATATTTTACGACAAAGTTTAGCGTCTTTTAGAAAATTTACGGAAGAAATCATTATTGTAGATACAGGTTCCACTGACGAAACCAAGGAAATCGCACAAGAATTCACTGATTTTGTCTATGACTTTGAATGGACAGGCAACTTTTCTGATGCAAGAAACTTTGCGGCCAAACATGCAACGGGAAAATGGATTTTAGCGATTGATGCAGATGAATGTTTGGAAGAAGAAAGTTATCGCAAATTAGAAAAACAGTTGAAATCACCAGTCGAACCAATTCAAATGGCGCAAATCATTAGCTTTACAGGGGAAAAAGGGCGAGTGACAACAACAAACCAAATGGCGCGGGTTTATAAAAATGACGGCACAATTTGCTTCCGCGGTGTGATCCATGAACAACTAGAAGCAATCGACAAACGCCCGATTGCAGCCGGTTTTGCAGAAGTGAAGATTTATCATTATGGCTATATGTCGGAAATTGTCGAAAAACAAGATAAATCAGACCGTAATTTACGTTTGTTAGAAAAAGAAGTAAAAAATAATAAAAATAGCGGCTTCGTCCACTTCAATATTGGCCAAGAAATGAATCGCCTTGGCAAGAAAAAAGAAGCGCTAAAAGAATTCTCCGAAGCATTCCGATTGCGCGATCACAATCACTACATTTGGGCGAAACTAAGCGCTTATCATATTTCCGAACTACTAGAGCAAGAAAAACGCTACGATGAAAGCTTAGCAATTATCGAGGAAGCAAGAGTCATTTGGCCAAACGTACCAGAATTCCCACTTAAAAAAGCCAACATTTTATATGTCAATCATCAACTCGAAGATGCGAAAGAAATTTATCAAAGTTTGCTAGAAAATGCCGCAATTGATTACCAACCAATCGTGTTGTACGAAGCAACGAATTTCATGCCACACAAAATGCTCGGAACGATTTACTTAGAAGAAAAAGATTATACACGCGCGATGACTCATTTTTCTAAAGCTTATGCGGAAAATAGTTCTGATTACGGTGTGATGTTCCAAATGATTATGCTGCTCAGCAAATTCCACCAACCAAAAGAAATTTTCGCGTTTATGGAACGTCATAACTTTATTGCTAGCACAGAAACGGGCTTGCGTTTGCTTTCGATGACAACTCAACAAGGTTACGCAGAACTATCTGAACTCATCGTTCAATCACTAACCGATGTATATCCACCAGTCGCAGAAGCTACTGAGGTGAAAATCGCAACGATCCGTAACGTCTTCCCGGTAATTAGCGAATCTGCTATTTTATTCGGTATTAAAGAAGAGTTGATTGATGCGGCTGATTTATGTTTGTGGCACTATGAAAATCCGCAATTACCAATCGAAAACGTCATGAAAAATAGCGATGTTGGCGACATTTACGATTTTATCTTTGAAAATGGTCCGCAAATTAGCAAGAAACGCTATTTGTTTGTATTAGAACGGGCGATTGCACTTGGAAAAGGTGAGTTTGCTGATTACTTATTGGCGCTTCGAAACGTTTACCATGATAGCATTAATAGCCATATTGCCGACTTGTTTTTCCAATATGATTTTGCGGATATCGCGCTTGATTTTTACAATATCGTCGACGCAGACGAGGTGACAAAACAAGGCTACATCAACCTCATCAATTACTTGGTAGACGCTGATGTACTGGATGAGGCGCTTGCGATTGCAGAACGAGGCATCGATAATTTTAGTACAGATTTCCGTTTTTACCTTTGGGCAATCAAAATTGATACTGAAAACCGTGCGAATCGGATTAGCGAAGCAATGGACGAATTCCCGAATAATCGCTATTTAGCAAAGCTTTTGGATGAAGTTACCATGCTTCAAGACACTGTTACAAACAATCGATAGGAGGCCAGTAATATGACAGAAGAAAAAGGAATTTTACTACAAAGTGGAACAAATGAATTAGAAATTGTTACATTTACCGTTGGCGAAAACTTATTTTGTATTAACGTTTTAAAAGTGAAAGAAATTATTCATCCGCTCGAAGTGACGCCTGTACCAGATTCGAACCCGGCAATTGAAGGCGTTTCCCAAGTCCGCGGTGAAATCATGCCAGTCGTGAATCTTGCTCGCGTGATGAAACTGCCAGAAATAGAACCAGAAAACACGAAATTCATTATCACTGAACTAAACCAAATGAAAATCGTTTTCCGTGTCGACGAGGTTCATCGTATCCAACGTATTTCATGGGAACAAATTGAAGAACCAGAAAAACTATCGATTGGTTTGGAAGAATTAGCGGTTGGTATCGTGAAACTAGACGGCAATCTAGTGCTCTTGCTTGATTATGAAAAAATCATTTATGAAATTAGCGGAAATGCCGATTTTGCTGTGACTGGCGAAGACCGTATAGCACGAAAAGTAAACCGTGAAGAGAAGACTATCTTTATTGCCGAAGACTCACAAATGCTGCGTCAACTGCTTGAAGATACGCTTCATGAGGCAGGTTATACGAATCTGCAATTCTTTGCTAACGGCCGCGAAGCCCAAGAACACATTTTCAAATTACTCAAAGAACAAAAAGAGCAAACCTTTGAAAATGTTAATTTGTTAATCACGGATATTGAAATGCCTCAAATGGACGGACACCATTTAACAAAAGTAATTAAAGAAGATGAAATTGGCCGCGAATTGCCAGTTGTTATTTTCTCATCACTTATTACCGAAGATCTAGAACACAAAGGTGCGGGTGTTGGTGCCGATGCACAAGTAAGTAAACCAAATATTCACCAACTGATTAATATTTTAGATGAGCTAGTTTTATAAAAAGAAGTGTTTGGACAAACTTTTCTGTTCAAACACTTCTTTATTTTATTTAAAAAAATAATTTACAAAAACGTAAAAACGTTGATACAAAGGCTTTTATTCATTTTTTTATAAATAAAAACAACTTATTTTTATATTTTTAACAAAAAACATTTGATTTTTTAAAAAAATGAAGATATAATAAAGCATATAGAGAAGAGCAGTCTTTTCTAAACCGAATGTAGGAGGGAAACACAAATGAAAGTAAATACTAATATCATTAGCTTGAAAACACAAGAATATCTTCGTAAAAACAACGAAGGCATGACTCAAGCACAAGAACGTTTGGCATCTGGTAAACGTATTAACAGTTCTCTTGATGACGCTGCTGGTCTTGCAGTTGTTACTCGTATGAACGTTAAATCTACAGGCTTAGATGCAGCAAGCAAAAACTCATCCATGGGTATTGACTTGTTACAAACAGCGGATTCAGCTCTTAGCTCCATGAGTTCAATCTTGCAACGTATGCGTCAATTAGCAGTACAATCTTCTAACGGTTCATTCAGTGACGAAGATCGTAAACAATATACTGCTGAATTCGGTAGCTTGATCAAAGAACTTGATCACGTTGCTGACACTACTAACTACAACAACATTAAATTGCTAGATCAAACTGCTACAGGTGCTGCTACTCAAGTAAGCATCCAAGCGTCTGATAAAGCTAATGACTTAATCAATATTGATCTTTTCAACGCTAAAGGTCTTTCTGCTGGAACAATCACTTTAGGTAGTGGTTCTACAGTTGCTGGTTATAGTGCATTATCCGTTGCTGATGCTGATTCTTCTCAACAAGCAACTGAAGCTATTGATGAATTAATCAATAACATTTCTAACGGTCGTGCGCTTCTAGGTGCTGGTATGAGTCGCCTTAGCTACAATGTATCTAACGTGAACAATCAATCCATCGCAACTAAAGCATCTGCTTCATCCATTGAAGATGCAGATATGGCTGCTGAAATGTCCGAAATGACTAAATACAAAATTCTTACACAAACATCTATCAGCATGCTTTCTCAAGCAAACCAAACACCGCAAATGTTAACTCAATTAATTAACAGCTAATAACATATCAAATTCATTTATCGAACATTGTTTACCCTTAGCCTCTCGTCACCCCGGACGAGGGGCTTTTCTTTTGATTTATAAAAATATTTTTCAATTATAAATGGGACATAGAGCCAATGTTAAGTTGGTTAACTATTTTTTAAATAATTTTATTATAAAAAACGGATATTTTTTAAGAAAAAGGTAGAAATTGTCCTATTTTTATTATAAAATGATATTATGCGATTTTTTTAAAAAATATTTATAGGTATAGGAATGGGAGTTGTATTTTATGTTGAAGTTGTTGATTGTCGACGATGCGATGTTCATGCGTACGATGATTAAGAATATCGTGAAAGATAGCGATTTTGAAGTAGTTGCAGAGGCGGAAAACGGACTGGAAGCAGTGAAAAAGTATGATGAAGTAAAACCAGATATCGTGACACTAGATATTACGATGCCAGAAATGGACGGTTTAGAGGCACTTGCGCAAATTATGGCGAAAGATCCATCTGCAAAAGTAATTATGTGCTCGGCGATGGGCCAACAAGGCATGGTTGTAGATGCAATTAAAAAAGGTGCGAAAGACTTTATCGTAAAACCTTTCCAAGCGGACCGAGTTTTAGAGGCGTTAGAAAAAGCAGCTAAGTAGAGAAATGGAGGTGGATAGCATGACTACAAATATGTTAGACCTGTTTATAGAAGAAGCTTCAGAACATTTACAGGCGCTAAATGATAATCTGTTACAGCTTGAGAAAGACCCGACGAACGGTCAGTTAGTAAGTGAAATTTTCCGTTCAGCACATACGTTTAAAGGAATGTCCGCAACGATGGGCTTCCAGCAGGTGGCTGATTTAACGCATGCAATGGAAAATGTACTAGATGAGGTACGCAATAATCGATTGGCTGTAACAGAACATTTGGTAGACATTATTTTTACATGTACATCTCATTTGGAAACAATGGTTTCGGATATCCAGCACGGCGGACAAGGCGCTGCGGATATTACGAAAACAGTGGCTGACTTAGAGGCACTTTTACATCCTGAACAAGAAACAGATGCAGCAATTGAAAAGACGTACCGCATTCAAGTTCAAATTGAAGAAGCGGCCATTTTGAAAGCAGTGCGGGCAGTAATGTGTTTAGAACGACTTGCGGAAATTGGGATTATTTCAGAAACAATGCCAGACAGAGAAGCGATTGAGCTAGAAGAGTTTGAGCAGACTTTCGAAGTAGTTCTAGAATCGGCACAAACGAAAGAAGAAATCGAAGCAGTTATTCTCGATATTTCTGAAATCGAAAAAGTGACAGTCCAAGAAGAAGTGGAAGAAGTTCAGATCGTTGAACCAATCAAAAAAGCCGCAAAACAAACAACCAAACGATTAGAAAATAAAACCATTCGTGTACAACTTGAAAAAATCGAAAAGCTAATGAACGTTTTTGAAGAAAGCGTCATTGAACGGGCGAGAATTGACGAAATCGCAGAAAAAACCAATAACAAAGAATTGATGGAGCATCTTGGACGATTCAGCTCCATTTCCAAAGAAATCCAAAACGGCTTACTGAATATGCGGATGGTGCCAGTGGACAGTGTTTTCAATCGCTTTCCAAAAATGGTGCGCACGCTAGCTAAGGAATTAGGAAAGAAAATCGATTTAGTGATTGAAGGCGCAGACACGGAAGTCGATAAAATCGTCATTGATGAAATTGGCGATCCACTTGTTCACTTAATCCGTAATTCGGTTGATCACGGTGCGGAAACAGTTGAAGTGAGACGCAAAAACGGGAAAAATGAAACGGCGACAATTAGCCTAAAAGCATTCCATAGCGGCAACAATGTCGTGATTGAGATTGCTGATGACGGCGCGGGAATTAACAAACGCAAAGTTTTAGAAAAAGCGATTGCGAAAAATGTCGTTACACGAGCAGAATCAACCAAAATGACTGACTCGGAAATTTTTGATTTATTATTTGATTCCGGTTTCAGTACCGCGGATCAAGTATCAGATCTTTCCGGACGCGGCGTTGGCTTAGACGTCGTTCGTAATACCATTCTTAAAATTGGCGGGAAAATCAGCGTGGAATCAAGCGAAAACGCTGGCTCGACTTTCCGAATTGAGATTCCGCTAACATTATCCATTATCCAATCGATGCTCGTTGCAACATCGGAACGCCGCTATGCTGTACCACTTGCAAATGTGGCAGAAGCAATTACGATTAATCCAGCGGACATTCAACACGTTCACGGCAAAGACTTAATCAACTACCGTGAAACTATTATCGAAGTACTCGACTTAGGCGAATGCTTCCACGAAACAGCTTTAAAAGACACAGACGAATTACTTTTACTTGTTGTCAAAAATGCCAAGCGAACTTTTGGACTTATTATTAAAGATATTATCGGTCAACGGGAAATTGTTTTAAAAACACTTGGCGGCTTTTTCAGCGAAAGTCAAATTGCTTTTTCAGGGGCAACGATTTTGGGCGATGGCCGTGTCGTATTAATTTTAAATTTAGAAACATTTTAAGGAGGGACCATGATGGAACAAGTATTTCAAGTAGAACTTCCTGAATGGGAACCGAAAGAAACGCCCCAAGAAGGACGCGAAAAAGGCTCTATTCGCCAAGTTGACAATATTGGCGTTAATTTAATCGTCCGTCTTGGGAAAAAAGAAATGCCGGTAGGGGATATCGCTGGATTAAGCATTGGCGATGTCCTCGAAGTGGAAAAGAAACCTGGCCACAAAGTCGAAATTTTCCTCGATGAAAAGAAAGTCGGCATCGGTGAAGCTATTTTGATGGACGAGAACTTCGGGATCGTTATTTCAGAAATCGACTAAAGAAAGAAGGCAAGTGATTTGAAGCAAGAGGCTTATAACGCAGTGAAGATGAAAGTGGACCAAGAGAAAACGGCCATTTTAAAGGAATTACAATTACTATTATCCAAACGGGGAAAAGTCACAGAAAAATTAGCACACGAAAAAGAAGTTTATTACTCAAGAACGAAAAAAGAAAGACTCCAAGTAGCGGTATTAGCCGGAAGCATGCAACTCGATGCCTTTTCACCAAGCCGCATTCAACAAATGGAGCGCGAAATCACTCAAATTAGCCAGTACATTAAGAGCAATGAACAAATCTTAGAACAACTCGAGGAAAAAGGGAAACAGGCCAAAAAAATGTACGATGACACACGAAAAAAATGGCAACAGCTTGAAAATAAAAAAGAAGAACAAACTTTACGCGATTTAAAAATGGTGCTATTAAAGTAAAAGGGAGGAAAAGTCATGCTAATCCCAGATAATTTGCTACAACCACTGATTGAAAAAAAACAAATCGAACCAAAAGAAAAGTTAGCAGAAGAATTAGTAGAACTACCTTTTATTTCACTTTTAATGGAAAATAGCCCTGCGCCGCTCTTAAAGGGAGAAGCGGACGACGCGGAACAAGCTACAACACCGTTAAAAGAAATCGCTCAACCACTCGTTTCAGCAAAACTACTCGACAGCGAACCAGAAACCAAACTGCCAAGCGCACCACTTGAGTTGAAAGAAGTTAAAGAAACACTTGCGGCAATCGCCAAACAAGCTATCGACCAACCAAAAATAGACAACGCCCCGCAAGTAGTGCAAACTCCTGAAACGAACACACCGAAAGAACCCACAAAAAATATCACCCGAGAGCAACAACCGCCACCTGAACTTATCATGCCTACAAAAGACTCACCTAAACTAGCCGAAAACGTAGCTAAAAACCAACCAGCCCTTGCCAAATTACCTCAAGAAAAAGAAGCCGTACAACTTTTCAAAGCGAGCATTAAAGAACCGCTAACAGCGAAAGAAGAAGTCGCCGTCAAAAAGCCCGCGGAATCAAGCAACATTTGGCATGACACAACGAAACAGCTCACACCAGCTGCCAAAGTCGAAGTCCCAGTCACACTAAAACAACTCGATAAAACCATCACCGACCAAATCGAACAGCTGCAAAAATTCCAAGTAAAACAAAATAAAGCCTTTTTCGCTATTCAACCAGAATCGCTCGGAAAAGTGGAAGTTTTACTTAAAAAAATGCCCGATAAAATATTTGTACATATCGAATATCAGGAACAAACGGCGAAACAAAAACTCGAACAGATGGCGCAAGATTTACATAATCGCTTCCGGGATCGCGGCGTAGAAGTTGCCGTGACAATGACCGAAAAACAAGCGCCGAAAGAGAACGGTCAAGGTTCAGAAGGTCGACACCAAGGCGAATCTAAAAAAGAAAAAGAACGCGAAAACCCACAGCAACAAAGACCTAAACAACAAGTATTTGATTTAGAGGAGGAAACGTAATTTGGACGGAATTAGTAGTTTATCAGGTGCGAACCAGAATGCAAACAACGCAGTGACATCGAGCGTATCGAAAACACTTGGCAAAGATGACTTCATGAAGCTATTTTTAACAAGTTTGCAATACCAAGATCCATCGAGCCCGCTTGATACGAATGAAATGATGTCGCAAATGGCGCAACTTTCTTTAATGGAGCAAGTTGCCAATATGACAACGGCCGTAGATAAGCTTTCTGAACAAGCGCAAAACTCCGCCTTACAATCCGCGGTCAATTTCATCGGTAAGGATATAAAAGGTGTTTCACTAAACGGCGAAGTAATCAGCGGGAAAGTCGAAAGCGTTCAACAAACGACAAACGGCGTCATGCTGAAATTAAAAGATAATGATAGCCTCGTGCCAATGACTTATGTAACAGAAATTAATTAAAAATTTGGGAGTGTGAATTATGAATCAAACTATGTATACAGCTATTTCTGGGATGAATGCGTTCCAACAAGCATTATCCGTGACGTCAAATAATATTGCCAATGCCAACACGACGGGATATAAAAAACAAAGCGTCGTTTTCAATGATTTACTTTACCAAAACACAATGGGATCTGTTGCAGGCGGACTATACGCTGGAACAAACCCAATGAGCTTCGGTTCCGGTTCGAAAATTGGTGCGATTTTAACCGATTATACAGCTGGCTCGCCGACATCAACTGGCAGAAACAAAGACGCAGCACTACAAGGTCGCGGCTTTTTCATCGCTGGTGACAACGCAGGCGGGAATATCGTTTACACGCGTGACGGCAGTTTTGCAGTATCTGATAACAATTATTTAACAACCCAACAAGGGAAATATGTAATGGGTTATGCAACAGACAAAAATGGTAACGTTTTAAACGGTAATTTACAACCAATCCAAATCCCTCTAAATAGCGCAATTCCAGGGGAAGCAACAAAAAATGGTAGCTTAAGCGGTAACATACCACTTGATTGGAGCGAAAAAGATATGATTTCTTCCGAGCTTTCTGTATATGATAATGCTGGCGGAAAACATAAACTTCAAGTCAATATGAAAGCTGCTACACCAGACGCGAGCGGCAATGTTTCCTACGAATATGAAATTCAAATGGACGGAAAAGCATTAACGCCTCCAGTGACAGGAACGCTAAATTACAATGCGCAAGGCGAGCTAACAAACCCTGACGCACTGAAAAATATCCAAATTAATTCTACTGTTAACGGCAAACAAGTCAACATGGGCTTAAACCTAAGTGGCTTAACAAACTACGGAACGAACCAAGTATTCTCACCAACTTCTGACGGAAAAGGCGCTGCAACAGTAAAAGACTACGCAGTAACTGATGCTGGCTACATCGCAGTGAGCTACTCAGACGGTACGGTTATCCCGGTTGCCCAACTAGCGGTCGCTACTTTCTCCAATGAAGACGGCTTAGTTAAAATGGGAAATGGCGAATATCTTCCAGGATTATCTTCTGGAGATGCAGTCTACGGCGTCGCTGGCCAAAATGGTGCTGGCGGAATTAGTGGCTCTTCATTAGAAGGTTCCAACGTAGATTTATCGCGCGAATTCGTTAACTTAATGACGTATCAAAGTGGCTTCCAAGGAAATACAAAAGTTATTCGTGTTGCGGATGACGTGATGAAACAAATTGTGAACTTGATTCAGTAGGGAGTTTAGCTAAATGAAAATTAATCATAATATTCCACTCAGAATCGACTTCGAGCTAGGACGCACGAAACAGCCAGTCGGTAGTTTGCTAGATGTAAAAAAAGGGACCGTTTTTCGGTTAGAAGATTCCACAGCTAATGTGGTCAAAATCACTATTTCCGGCAAATGCATCGGTTACGGCGAAATTTTGACAAAAGACGGCAAGATGTTTGTCAAAATAACCAAATTAGGAGAGGGAAGTTCTTCATGAGAGCTAGGGAGTGACAAAAAATGAGCGATAAATTAAGTCAAGAACAAATTGACGCCCTGCTTTCCCAAATGAGTGAAGGTAAGGTAGTCGATGAAAGTACGGAAATTGGCGACTTTGGGCGCTTTCATCCCTATGACTTTCATAAACCAGAGAAATTTGGTGCAGAACACCTCGAAAGTTTAAAAACGATTGCATCCGCCTTTACGAAAAAAAGTATGGAGTTTGTTTCCCAGCGTATCCGGATTCCGATTCATACCGAGGCAACTTTGGCGGATCAAGTTTCTTTTGCGAGCGGTTATATCGAAACAATGCCGAATGATAGCTATATTTTCTGCATTATCGACCTTGGCAACCCGGAGCTAGGCCAAATTATTATTGAACTCGATTTAGCTTATATCATTTATATCCATGAATGTTTATCCGGCGGGAATCCAAAACGAAAATTAAGCGAGCGTAGACTTTTATCCGTTTTTGAAGAGTTGACGTTGAAATCTATTTTAGAAAAATTTTGTGAAGCACTTAAAGATAGCTTTAAATCGGTGCATCCAATCTCACCAGAAATCGTTAATATCGAAACCAACCCAGCACTTCTGCGCGTCACATCACCAAATGACATGATGGCGCTTGTCAGTGTCGATATTAAATCGGAGTTCTGGATTAGTACAATGCGCATCGGCGTGCCATTTTTCTCGGTGGAAGAGATTATGAATAAACTAGAAAACGTCGTCGAATATACATTTGATAAACGGCGGAACTTTGATGCAGAAGTCGAGCAAGAATTGCATCAAGTCGAAAAAGAAGCGCGCATTCGTGTGGGTGAAATTAAAACAACGTGGAAAGAGCTCAACAAACTTGAAGTAGGCGACGTCCTTCTAACAGAAACACACATACGCGATACACTCAAAGGCTATGTCACCGAAAAATGGAAATTTGAATGTTATATGGGAAAAAGTGGTAACCAAAAAGCCGTTAAATTTATGCGTCATACAGGGCGGACAGAGCAGGAGAGGTAGAAGTGGAGCAATTACTAGAGAAAAATATCACGCAAATGGAACTAGATGTGATAGGAGAAATCGCCAATATTTCGTTTGGCTCAGCTTCTACGGTCTTATCTGATTTACTACACCAACAAGTCACAATTTCAACGCCAAAAGTAGAGATTGTTGATTTATATAATACGAAAGACATTGATATTCCACATGTCGTGTTAGAAGTGAATTTTCATAAAGGAATCGAAATGCGGAATTTATTTGTTCTGCAATCAGAAGTGGCTGCGGCTATCGCGGACTTAATGATGATGGGCGATGGCAACATTGATCCAAACGAAGAACTTTCGGAACTTCATCTTAGCGCCGTGCAAGAAGCAATGAACCAAATGATGGGCCATTCCGCCACCGCGATGAGCAATATGTTTGGCGAAATGATTGATATTACGACACCAGACATTAAAGTAATTGCGCTAAAAGAACAATTAGAAGACACAAACGACCAAACCATGATAAAAGTAGGCTTTGATTTAATTATCGGCGACTTAATCACATCCAATTTAATGCAACTTATTCCCATTGATAAAGGGCGCGAACTTGCGAAAAGGTTGCTTGGCGATGCAATTCCAGAATCAGATCCTGTCAAAGAAGAAATCAGTTTAACCGCCGAAGAATTAGATGTGTTTTTAGAAGTGTGTAATATCGGGATTGGTTCGGCTTCAACGGTTTTATCGAAATTACTTAATCGTAAAGTATCGCTGCAAATCCCGACAGCACGTGTGATTGATAGCAAAGAATTCGAGTTTAATGAACGACCTTGCCTTGTAACGAGCGTGGAATTTGTCGAAGGACTACGCTCAAGCAACACCTTTATCATTAGCAAAAATGCCGCGTTAATCATGGCGGATTTGATGATGATGGGGGATGGCATTGTTCAAGAAGATGCAGAGTTGACCGAACTTGAAGTTAGCGCCGTGCAAGAATTAATGAACCAAATGATGGGCTTTTCAGCAACAGCGATGTCAGAAATGCTCGGAACAAAAATTGACATTAGCCCGCCAACGATGGAATTCTGCAATTTTGGCGATACGATGATTCAAAAAAACATCGAGGAAGGAAAAACGGTCGAAGTTATCTTCCCACTCGAAGTAGACGGCTTACTAAAAACGCCAATGTACCAAATTTTTAATCCAGCAGCCGCTAAAGAAATGGCGCAATTAATGCTCGCGATTCAAGCGAAAGAAGTCGCGGAAAAAGCAACGCCACCTGCAGAAATAATCGAGCCTGAAAAACCAGCCGAACCAGTGCAACCAATCGTGGTGGAAGAGAAAGAAACACTTTCCGAAATGGAACAAATTTTAGAAGATATTCCGGTAACGCTGGAAGTTGTATTCGGTACGGCGAAAGTAAAACTAGAAAAATTTATCTCATGGTGTGAAAAAGACGTGATTATCCTGAAAGAAAGCATGAACGAACCGCTTGTCTTAGCGCTGAATGGCGTGACGATTGGTAAAGGGATTTTAGTTCGCGTGGATGATCATTTTGGCATACAAATGACTGAGTTAGTAAGGTGAAAAATGTGCGGAAACTTGGACTAGTGACAATTTTATTTTGGATGTTTTTTTCGGTTCAAGTTTTCGCAGCAGAACCGGAACTCGCTACAATCTCGCTTGAAAAGGAACAGCGGATTTTTACGTCTGGGGAAGTGGTTTCGTTTGAAATCAAAAACGCCGCAGACTTAAAAATTGTCTTAGTAAATGAGCAGGGGCAGAGAAGAGTGCTGGACGGCGAATCATATACGGTAACGGACTGGGATTTGGACGGGATCTACCGGGCGGAATTATATCAAGCGGATATTTCGAAACCGATTGCTAGTGTAGATGATTTATTCGAAGTGAAACAACTTGGAGATCTTGCAAAGGATGAAACGGCGCCTAGTTTAAAAGCGATTGAGTTTACGCATGAAGATGATGTTTTGCTGGCGAGTGTGCTACGTGTGTCAGCGGATTTGGTCGATGCGGAATCAGGCGTGAAAACTGCCACTTTGCTCATCCATAGTGATTCTAATGAAGCGGAAGTCAAACTCACGCAAAATAACTGGACAGGGAAATTTGATGGGGAACTTCCTTTAGAAAAATATCAACCGGGTGAAAAACTCACTTTCCAACTGAAATTAGTTGATTTTGCGGGCAATGAAACCACGCTGGACTTAGAAAAGACTGTCCAAATTTATCAGCCAATCGCGCCAGTTTTAAGTTATGACGGAAGCGATATTACGAATAAGCCACGGAAAATCGGCCAAATTGGGAAGCAAATAGAGCTAACTCTCGACAAATACACCACCGAATTTCCCGAACTCGAAACAGAAAGCGGCAAGACAATCCCGTTAAATTGGCAAAAAACAGCGACTGAATGGAAGGGAAGTCTTACTTTACCGAAAGAACTAGTCGGTGAAATTATCCATATTCAAGGAACAACACAAGCTATACTTGTTCGTGCCACTGGCGAACCTTTTAGCAATATTCAGCTAGTAAATAACAGTCTTTTAACAGGAATAATTAATCCGGATTTTGCGGTAATTTCTGGATTATACATCGAAGTAAATGGTCAAAAATTCCCGGTTAAGCGCACGGATAATAGCTTTACAAGCGCAGAAATCACAACAACCGGCAAAATTACATTGTACTGGACGGACTGGGACGATGAGGTTTATTCCAAACAACTGGATCAAGAAATCAAACCAATCATTCTACCACCAGACAAAGAAACAATCGCGCCGCCGCAAGTAATACCAAACGAAAACGAGCCAATACTGACAACACCAGCCCCTAAACCAGCTGTTGAATCACACGAAAATGCACCGAAAAAGCAGGCAAAGAAAGAAACCTCAACTAAAAACAAATCAAGCGGTATCCCGTTTTGGATTCCAGCGCTTATGATTATCGGCGTTATTATTTTTTCGGGTAATAGAGCAATGAAATAAAAGCAGAAGTGAGGTGGACGGAATGAAAATAGATGGCATTCAAGAATCCGCAGAAAATCGTAATCAACTAGAACGGGAACTAATTAAACAAAATCCAACTGCAAAAGAAGGCACAGTTAAAGCGCAAATGAATACAGAAGTCGCTGTACCAAAAACGCCGCCAGTATCCTTTTCTTTTAAAGAACTAAGCAGCTTGCAATTAAATGGAACAAGTACAGCGAGCCTAGAATTATATATGAAATTAATGATGAACAACGCTAAAAAAGCGAATGACTTAATCTTTTATGTCATGCGCGCGGGCATAAAAAATCCAACTGACTCCACTAAATGGCAAACAGTCAGAAACGAAATCAGCAGCCAATTAAGCACCATTTTAATGAAACAGCATAATTTTGAAGCATACTTTTCCGAAAATCCAGCCAATCAAAAACTGTTTTTAGCCAATCAAAAAATCATGAATGAAATATCCTTTCTATTAAAAATGTTGCCAACTTTGACGTTTGAAACAACTGGTAAATATGATTTCTTGCGGATGATGCAAATTGCTTCGGGTAACATGGAAACAGGTATCCAAATGATGCGTGAATTCCAAGGACATATCGAACACGCGACCAGACTGGACCCCATTGTCGACGCTAAACAAGAAACCAACTGGATGATTAAAGTATTACGCGAATTTGGCAATATGTTCCAATCGCGCCACTTATTACCATATGAATTGCAAGCAGAAAACATCAATATTTGGAAATTAGGCAGCGAATACTTAAAACTGATGAACCAACTATTACCGCAAATTGGCGCATTTCCGAATGGCAATATCAAAATTTTTCACCAACAAGCGACGAAACCATTAACTGAACTTTTCCAAGAACTGCAACGATTGGCGGATGGACAAATGACGCAAGGTGGAATCGCAGTTATTTTAGACCGGATGCAAGGCCAACTCACACGATTAGCACAACTGTTTCAAAAAATGGAAATCGAAGCAGGCTTTACAGATGCGGAACGGATTTTAGGCAGTGTCGATGCAGAGTTTGCAAGCGATATGACGAAAATGATGCTACTCGCACAACAAGAAATGTCATTTTTTGATTTATTAGTAAAAGATTTCCGCAGTGTCTCCAAACAACCAATATTTTTCATGATAGTTGCTATATTTATTATTTTATTATTAATTATTTTATTTTAAAAAATATATTTTTTGAAAAAATATATACTTTTTCAGGTTGTTTCAGTATAATTAAATAGAAAAATAAGGTTTAGAAAGCGAAAATGAGTTTTTCGGGGGAAAAAGGATGAATAATGTTTCAATTGGCCAAATTTCGCAGTCCAAACAGACGAATGTAGTTAGGGGAATACAAGAATTAAATCAAACACAACAACTTTATTTTGAACAAATGAAGGCGAATGGCAAGAAACAAACTCCTTCCCTGACTGAAATTAATGAACTAATTACGAATGTAACTGATAAAAAGTCACTCGTTGAAATGGATATGACGGTAGACAACGTTTTAAGTTATAAAAAAGCAGTCCAGACATTTTTGAATTTTTATGTAAATAATGTAATGGATTACGATAATATCGAAAGCCGCCATCCAAAATACGGTTTTTCACAAAAAATGACGATTTTAAAACAAGTAGAAAAACAAACGAATGAATTAGATGATGTAATGAATTTAATCGACACAAAAACTGGACATTTAGATATGCTAAACCGTATTGGTGAGATTACTGGCATGATTCTCGATGTCGTATTGTAGGTGATGGGAATGCAAAACGAATTAATCAAGCAATTAGAAAGCTTAATCGAAAAAAATGTCAAAGCAACCGTTGAAGCAAATTTATTAGGTGAATTATTGCAAGCTGAAAATTGGATAGAAGCAGAAGAACGCCAATTAGGACTGCAACGCGAACTTGCCGCTTTACAAAAAGAATACCAAGCGCTAAAAACAATCATTGGTGAAAAGAACACGCTTCGGAATCTTCAAAAATCATGGACAGCGGCAGAAAATGCTTTGATTGATGATCGCAAAAAAATGCTACTTGAAAAAGAAAACCTTTTACGAGTAAGTGTTGCAGAAAATCAAGTGAGGACAGAAATGCAATTAGCTTTTTCGGAACATATGGTGGATGTTATTACCGGACATCACGCGGAAACACAAGCAGAAAATAATATGATGATTAACGAGACTTTTTAAGTAAACGGAGGGATTTTTTGTGCGTTTAAGTGATTTTAATACGTCATTATCGGGCATGTCAGCGGCGCAAATCGCTAATATGGTCGCTCAGCAAAATATTAGTAATATGAATACGCCGGGGTACATTAGGCAAGCCGTGGATCAGACAGCTGTTTACGGTGACGGAGGCCTTCTTGGCGGGAAACAAACGGGTTACGGGGTCAAAGTAACGGATATTAAACGGCTGACCAATACGGCTCTAACGACACAATATAATAATCAAATCGCCAAACAATCTGCTTCGTTATACCAAAGTGGGGCACTGAATCAAGCACTTAATTTATTTGGTACACCGGGGAAAAATACGCCAAGTGATAATCTGGATAACTTTTTCACCGCTTGGGCTGCTTTAGCAAAAAATCCCGATCAAGCAACGAACACAACGGCACTTTTATCGAGTATGTCGATTTTTACCGACCAGTTAAATCAACTTCATTCAGGCTTAAAAGAACTAGAAACGACGATTGCAGCAGATACAGACGCGGCAATTCAAGACTTGAATTCATTAATTAAAAAACTAGGCAGCATCAATAAAGCTATTGGAAATGCCGGCTCTAACCCGCCGAACGATTTGCTGAATCAACGTGATCAACTACTTAGTACGATGTCTGGCTATGCGGGGATTTCCGTTAGCGCGCACCCAAATAACCCTGATGTATACGATGTGACAATCGGCGGGCGTCTCGTTGTCCAAGGCGACGAAACAACCGAAATCACTTCAACGCGAACGGCGACGGGCTTCGAATTCTCCGTGGACGGTCAAAAACTCAACATGCCAGAAGGTTCGATTATTGCTTCTGTTCGTGTTAACCAAAACGAAATTAAATCTTACCAAGAAAAAATCGAAACTTTTTCAAATGGCCTAGCAAAAGCACTCGACGATATCCAAGTTAAAAACGTTAATAAAACAATGGACGATTTGCAAAAAATCAATGACGCACTCCAAGCCAATCCTAATGACGAAAAACTACTCAGCAATCGCGATGAACTTTTACGTCAATTGGAAAAATTTCCCGGCGTGACACGTTCAGGGGATACGCTGACAATCGGCGGGGTGGATCATTCCATCGATACGCTTGGTACGAGTACATATGTCACCGATGTGAGTGATTTTTCGATTCCAATTTTCACCCAAAGCTCTGGCAAATGGATTCTGAATCCTGCGATTACAAGCAATGCTGATAATAAGCCATTTCTAGGTGTTATCGCCGCGGACATCGCTTCATTAAAAACAGATAAAAACATTCAAGGCACAACTTTCCCGAGTTTTATGGACGGAATTATTACCGAAGTAGCGACTGATGCGAGTAAAAGTAGTGCAACTTCGACAGCTGATACGCAAGCATTAAATTCTCTTTCTGAGTCGAAATCATCGCTAGAAGGCGTCAAAATCGATGAAGAAATGACGAATATTATGCAATATCAAAGTTACTATGTCGCCAATACGAAAGCGATGAACACGGTGAACGATATGATGAAAGCACTTTTAGCAATGTTATAAGGAGGAAAATGATGCGAATTTCAACCAATCAACAAGCAAGTTCAATAATTAACCAGTTGAACAATGTCTCGGGAAACCTAGCTAAATACCAACTTCAAGTATCTTCTGGGAAAAAGTATGAATCCATGAGCGAGAACCCTGGTGCTACAGCGCAAATTTTATCCTATAATCATGTGCTTAGTCAGCTGAATCGAGAAAAAACAGACGTAACCGAAGCGAAATCGTTGCTTAATACGGCGGAAACTTCTCTTTCGTCCATGTCGACATCGATGAACCGAGTAAACGCCTTGGTGCTTCAAGCAATCAATGGAACGAGCGATAAAAACAATATGTCACAGTCAGCTGAAGAAATTAAAGGCTTGCTGGATGTCCTTGTTTCTGTTGCTAACGCAGAAGACGATGGCAGATACGTTTTTAGTGGCTCAAGTACAAGCGTGAAGCCATTTACAACAGATAAAACGACCGGTGAAATCATCTATAACGGTACAACTGAAAATAAAAATTTCCGTGTAACAGATACGTTAGAAGTAGAAGTTTTCCACGATGGCAGCGCGCTAACAGACGTTTTTAATAACATTCAAAAAATCGTCGACGCAATGAAAAGCGGCGATAAGGACGCTTTGTCTGCCCTGCAAGAAACCAATAGCCAAAACATCGAAATTATCACGAATTCCATGACCAATATCGGTGGACAAAAAAATGGTGTTTCCGCCTACGATAACGTACTTTCTAGCAAAATAACCGACTTTGCAGAGCGAAAATCTAATGTCGAAGAAGTCAATATGCCAGAAGCCGTAAGTAATTTAAATAAAACATCGATCGCGTACCAAGCCGCACTACAATCCAGTGTGATGGTACAAAAATTAAGCATCCTAAATTATATGTGAGGTGAAACCAAGTGGGAAGTTCGATTGCAAGCAGTTTAATGGACCCAACGCAATATTATTCGCAATTTATCAGTCTTCAAAAAGCCAGTTTAGAAAAGGCAAAAACGCCATATCAAAACCAAATTTCCAGCTATCAATCACGTATTGACCTGTATGCTAGCTTGAAAAACGCGTTATCTGATTCGCTGAAAACGATGAGCTCTTTCACTACCTACGAAAGTAAGACGAAACTCGCGACCTCTTCGAATGAAACAAGTTTTACCGTATCCTCGACTAGTAGCTCCGTCAATGGTAGCTATTCCATCGAAGTGCAAAACCTCGCAACTGCAGATACTTACAACAAAGCTGTACCCGATATCGAGGCGAAAATCGGCGTTAGTGGTACTATCAAAATCAACGGCAAGGAAATCAAAATCGATGCAGACAGCTCGATGAAAAATGTGATGAATTCGATTAATAGCGCCGGCGCAAAAGTAAATATTTATACGCTAGGCGAAAATATGGTCGTAACTGCTGCAACCACTGGTGTCGAAAATAGTATTAAATTTGAAGGTGACTCGGCTGTTCTCGATGCACTTGGTTTAGTCCAAAATTCACCCGACCATTTAGCCGCAGAAGATGCTAAACTCCGCATCAATGGCGCGACCGTTACAAGCGCCACCAACAAAGTAACTAACTACATCCCAGGTGTGACCATCAATCTCAAAAAAGAAACAACTGGCGCTGAAAAACTAACCATCCAAGATCAAAGTGATGAAAAAGCAGCCAGCATGATTACTAGTTTTGTAAATACATACAACGCGCTAACAAGCACAATGAAAACCTACACGGGAAAAGGAACCATTTTACAAGCATCTGCTGCCGACCTGGAAGCAAATCGCGCCCTAAACAACGTATTCCAACATAAAAAAGACGGAAATACATTATTCGATTTTGGCATAAGCGTCGATAAAGAAGGCGTGTTAAAAGTCGATGAAACGGCAATGAAAAAAATGGTAGCCGAAGACCCAACCGCCGTAGAAAGATTTTTCTTTGGCATTGGTGGAATCGGCGACGAACTATATCAATCTTTGAACAAAACATTTGGCTCGACTGGCTTTATCAGTGATGAAACGACCTCGATGACGAATGAAATCAATAAATTAAACTTAAAGCTGACCGACATAACTAGCCGAAATAATACATTACTAACGAATATTACCGATCAATACAACAAATGGCTCGAAATGATGCAAGCGATGCAAAGCGACGCCATGACACTAGATGCACTCATCGACGGCATGAACAGTTCTAATAAATAAAAATGGTAGGTGAAAAAAATGCAAGCTTGGAAACGATACACCCAAAATGAATTAAATACGAGCAACCCCATTAAAAACACCATTTATATATACGAACGCTGTATTATTGAATTTAAAAAATTAGACAAAGCACTTGCACAACTACATTTTTCCGAAGCAGACCTAATCCTCGATAAAATGGAAAAAATCTTTGAAGAACTAAAATTACAATTAAATCCAGAAGCCGGGCAAGAACTTTACGATAATATTTTTGGCTTATACGAATGGATTTCCGAACAAATCCGTCAAATGCAATTACTCAAACAACCAGTAAATATTGATACGATCATTCATGTCATCACGCAGCTCAAAGAAGGCTACGAGGGAGTGATGAAACATGAATCAAGCAAAGACACATTTGGCTGAACTAAAAGCACTGTTTCACTCGACGGGACAATTAAACGTTAGCCTCGAAGAATACCAAGCAAAACTAAATGAACTACTAAAAAGCACCGAACATTTGCCGAAAGAGACAAAAGAAGCGATTTTAAAAGAAACAAGAGAAGTGATTAATAAAGGTATTCTTTTCACCGAAAAACAATTAGAATTCACTGAAAATGCCTTTTCTGAAAATAAAAGTCGCAATGCTGCCAACATGAATTATGCGAAATTTTTCTAAAAGAAAGAAGGAAATGACAAGTGGAAAATTATACCACGCATATTGGCAATTACTTGAATTATCTCCAAACGGCCAACCAAGTAGTTTCGAGTAATATCGCGAATGCCAATACGCCGAATTTTAAAGCAAGTGAAGCGAGTTTCGAGGAATCATTCGGCGCGAGCTTGCGAGCATCCGGCCAAAGTAGCACCGAGTCTACCGGAAACTTAACGAAAACAAACACGAAACATTTAGCCGGAACAAATACGGACGAAACAAACGCGAAAATCACTACCAAAAGTGGCTCCATCAACGAAGACGGCAACAATGTCAACGTCACTTCTGAAATGATCAGCTTAACTAAAAATAATCAAATGTACGCGCTCGCTATCAGTGCACTCAACTATAACTCATCCATCAACACAGCAGCCCGTGGAAAGTAAGGTGAACAACCATGTTTGAAGGAATAAACACAAGCGGCTCCGCGTTAAATGCTGCGAAACAATGGATGGAAGTGAGCTCCAATAATATTGCAAATGCTGATTCAAGCGCCGCGCCTGGCGAAACACCTTTCCTCAGAAAACGCGTCGTACTATCCGAAATTACGCCATTCGAAACAGCTCTAACAGGAACAAAAGGCGTCAAAGTAAGCGAAATCTCAAGCGACACCGGAAGCGTCAAGCGTGTCTATGATCCAACCCATCCAAATGCCAATGAAGCAGGTTACGTCAACTACGCAAATGTGGATATGACAGCGGAAATGACCAATTTGATGGTAGGACAAAAAATGTACGCGGCAAACACTTCAGCCTTACAAGCGAACGAAAAAATGATGGAAAAAGATTTAGAAATCGGCAGAGTATAAAGGAGTGGTTTAAGAAATGGCAATTGAAAGTATTAATGCAGCAAGCGTCTTGCCCAAAGTAACGCTTGGTGAAACCGCGAAAACAGACAATGCGGCAGGTGCCGGAAATACCTTCACGCAAATGCTGGATAGTATGAGTGATACACAATCAAACGCGCAAAATTCCGTTTCAAACCTTTTAACAACAGGAGAAGGAAACGCAAGCGACGTACTCATTCAAATGAAAAAAGCAGAGTCAGAAATGAAAACTGCTGCGGTCATTCGTGATAATGTAATCGAAAGCTACAAACAGCTTTTAAATATGCAAGTGTAGCGGTTAGACTAGTCGGGGGAGTTTTAGTCAATCGTCCACACGAGAAAAATGGAGCGAAGTTTTTAAGATGGCAAAAATAAAAACAATGTATTCGAAATTGAAGAATTGGCACAAAGGCGCGATTTTAGTCGGCCTTTTTGTCGTAGTCACGGTGTTATTACTCTACATGAACACGCCCAAAACAGAAGTTACTCTTTATAAAAATTTATCCGAAACAAGCCAGCAACAAGTCACCGATCAATTAGCCAAAATGGGCGTTGATTATACCGTCGACAAAAGCGGCAACATTTTAGTCGATGAAAAAGTGGAGACACTCGTTCGCGACAAATTCGCAGACCTCGGAATCCCTTACACAGGCCAAGATGGCAATGACATTTTGCTGAACAGCTCGCTAGGAGCCAGCGAAGAAGATAAAAAAATGCAAGAAAAAGTCGGCACAAAAGTCAATTTAGAAAAAGAAATCGTTCAAAGTTACGGAACAACTATAGACAGCGCATCTGTTCAGCTAACATTACCAGAATCGAGTTCAATTTTTGAAGAAGCGAGCCAAAAAGGAACCGCCGCAGTAACACTCAAAACAAAAAACAACCAAACACTAACAAGCGAACAAGTTCTCGGAATCCAGCGCACCGTCAGCGCAGCCGTACCAAACGTTGCCAGCGATGACGTAGCGATTATCGATACGAAAAATGGCGTTATCTCAGAAGCAGACACATCCAAAGAAGAAGGAAGCTCGGCCTATAAAAATGAAGTCGACATCCAAAACGCCATCGGAAAAAATGTGAAAACAGACATCGAAGGTACGCTTTCTAGCATTTTTGCCCTAGACAATTTCCGCGTGAATACCAATGTCACCGTTAATTTTGACGAAATCAAACAAAATACCGAACATTATCCAAGCGACGGCAAAGTCCGCAGCAATCAAAAAGATACATCAACCGACACGTCCAAAGGTTCCGCAAACACCACCGAATCAGGCACCGCATCAAACGCTGATGTGCCAAACTATACAGAACAAAACGGCGACGACACCAACACATACACAAGCGAAAAATCAAGCGAAACAACCAACTACGAACTAGATTCCACCATTCAAGAAATCAAAAAACACCCAGCCCTGGCAAAAACAAATGTTGTTGTCTGGGTTGATCAAAATGCTTTAAATAAAAATGGCGTGGACATGGCTGAATTCACGAAAGCAATCGGAGTTTCAGCAGGATTAACGCCTAACATGAGAACCGAAGAAGCTGGCGCAGACGGAGAAGCAGCAGCCGCACCAACGTTCGAAGGTACATTCCAAAACGGCGACGTTACCATCATGCCAATCCAATTTTTAGATAACCAAACACCAGTAGAGAAAGACACCACAGAAAAAGCAGCACCAGCAAGCAAAGCATGGATTTGGTGGCTAGCAGGAAGCTTACTATTTGCGATTATCGCAGCAGGAATTATCGCCTACATCATCTTCCTTAAACGTAAAGAACAACTAGAAGAAGCTTTAGAAGCAGAAGAAAAAGATTATATCCCAGCCGAAGAAGCCATCATCAATCCAGAAGAACATCCAGATTTCAATTTCCAAACAGATGCATTCGATTTATCTGAACCAGAATTAAAAGCGCGCAAAGAAAGCTTGAAAAATAAACTCGGTGAAATGGCCAAAGAAGACCCAGGGCGTGCCGCAGCAGTCATCCAAAAATGGCTCAATGAAAGGCAGGAATAACAATGGCAGACACACTTAAAGAAACCTTAGAAGAAACAAACGCTGAATTAGAAACGGTTGACACAGAAGAAACCGAAGAAAAAACAACCATTTCAGCAGAATCAGGTATTTCCCGACGTGAAAAAGCCGCACTTATTATTTGGAGCTTAGATGAACAAATTGCGACCGAAGTGGTAGATTTGCTTCCCGATGCATCCAAACAACGCCTTGCACGCGAAATGGCCAAAATGAAAGAAATGGACGGCGGCGCAGTAGAAGAAGCGACTAGAGAATTTTTAGGGGAACTAGAACTTCTGTCTGGTGGCATTGCCAAACTCGACCGCGAACACTTACAACGCCTATTCCCAGATATGACCACAGAAGAACTAAACCAACTGATTTACGGGGTAGAAGCAGAATCACGTATCGGCGAAACCGCCCTAGATATTTTACGCGAAATTGATGATGTCGACTCCTTGTTTACGATTATTAGCGATGAATCACCACAAACAATTGCGATGATTGCTTCCTACATGAAACCAGAAGAAGCGTCCAAACTACTAGCCTTGTTACCAGAAGAAAAAATGATCAACACAGTTATTGGCATCGCGAGCTTAGAACAATTTGATAGCGAAGTCATGCAAAACGTATCTAATTTACTAAGAATCAAACTCGACACAATGTCGAATAGCTCACTGAACAAAACAGACGGCATAAAAAATGTTGCCAACATCTTAAACAACGTGACCCGTGGTTTAGAACGTACGATTTTCGAACATCTAGACGCCGAACAAGCCGAACTTTCCGAACGCATCAAAGAGAAAATGTTTATGTTTGAAGATATTATTCTGCTTGATAACATGACCTTGCAACAAGTTCTGGCCGAAATTCAAGACAACAACAAAATCGCCCGAGCACTCAAAAACGAAAAAGAAGAACTCAAAGAAAAAATCCTTTCTTGCGTATCGAAAAACCGTCGCGATATGATTACCGAAGAACTAGAAGTCCTTGGCCCAATCAGACTTTCCGATGTCGAGCAAGCCCAACAAGATATCGCCAATGTCGTTAAAAATCTAGAAAAAGACGGCAAAATAGTTATCCAACGGGGGGAACAGGATGTCCTTATCTAATCCACGAATCCCAAAAGGCAAAGTCACTTTATCCGATGTGAAAATGGAACTATTCTATTTAGATGATATAGAAGAAACCGAAGAAGTCGAGTCGCCATACACGAAAGAACTCGAACAACTAGAAACGCATCAAAAAGAACTCGAAAAACATCTATCGGCCATCGAACTCGAACAGCAAAAACTAGCTAATGAAAAAGCGGCACTTGCAGCAGAACGCCAAGCCATCGAAGAATTAAAACAAGCCGCCGCAGTTGAAATCGAAGCACAAAAACAAGCATTCGAACTAGAAAAAACACAAATCTACCAAACAATCACCGACTTCCTTTGGGATGAAAGCATCGACCTCGCAGAAAAAATAGTCCATCAAGCCATCGACACCCGCCAAATCGAAGTGTTACCAATGCTAACAGAAGTCATCCAAAAACTCCCAGTCGCTTTCGACAAACTAAACGTCACCACCCACCCAGAAACGTTAAAAGCCCTAAAAGAAGAAAACACTGGCACAAAATACGATTGGCTTTTAGAAAATATTCATTGGAACTTCGATATGCGACTGGATTACGGCGAATTTACCGTAGAAGAAGAAAAAGAATACTTCGACTACCGCATCACCGAAATTTTCCAAACACTGCACAAACAAAACGCCGAACGGAAAATTCTAGGAGGAGATAAACCGTGAGCTGGTCGCCAAAAACCGCAGCATGGCAAGAACTAAAAAACACCGTCCCATACATTCAAAAAGGAAAAATCCACACCGTCCAAGAACAAGTCTATATTTCCAAAGGTCCCCAAGTGAAAATTGGCGATACGGTCATGGTCGGCGAAAACAAAGTGCTTTGCGAAGTAATCTCCATTGAAAAAGAAAACAACATGCTGCTGCCATTTAACCAAAGCGATAAAGTAGCTTATGGCGACTGGGTATACGTGACCGACACGAAAATCACCATCCCAGCTGACGAATTTCTCCTTGGAAAAGTTCTCAACGCATCCGGTGACATTTTAAACGAAGAAGCAGGTACAGCTAAATTCAAACAAAAAATGCCACTCGAAGCGCCGCCCATCCATGCTTTTAGCCGAGCAGAAATTACCGAAACACTCGAAACTGGCATCAAAGCAATCGACGGAATGTTAACAATCGGCATCGGCCAAAAAATCGGGATTTTCGCCGGCTCAGGTGTTGGGAAATCTACTTTACTTGGAATGATTGCCCGTAACGCCAAAGCAGATATTAATGTTATCGGCTTAGTCGGCGAGCGTGGTCGGGAAGTAAAAGATTTCTTGCGTAAAGATCTCGGTGAAGAAGGGCTGCGTAAAAGTGTGATTGTTGCCGCCACATCAGACGAAAGCCACCTTATGCAACTGCGCGCCGCCAAACTAGCGACTTCGATTGCCGAACATTTCCGCGATCAAGGAAAAACCGTTCTTTTAATGATGGATTCCGTCACTCGTTTTGCCGATGCAAGAAGAAGTGTTGATATTGCCGTCAAAGATTTACCCATCGGCGGGAAAACTTTACTCATGGAATCGTACATGAAAAAACTACTCGAACGTTCTGGTAAAACGCAAAATGGCTCGATTACAGGCATTTATACTGTGCTCGTTGACGGCGACGATATGAACGGTCCAGTACCCGATTTAGCGCGGGGGATTTTAGATGGGCACATTGTTTTAACCCGTGAACTTGCCACCAAAAACCATTATCCAGCCATCGATGTCCTCGGCTCCGTTAGCCGTGTGATGGAAGAAATTGTTCCAGAAAGTCAGTGGAAATCCGCTTCGAAAATCCGTGAGTGGATGAGTATTTACCAAGAAAACGAACTTTATTTCAAATTAGGAACAATCGAACAAACGAGCGATAATGCGGCCATTTTTACAAGTAAAGAGAAGTCCTATTTTATCCATCAATTTTTAAAACAATTGCGGGATGAAAGTGTTACGCTCGAAGAAACGAGTCAAATGATGGAAACGTTAGTATAACAAAGGAGTGCCGTGGATGAATCCAGTAGAACAAGTAATAAGTGCTAGACAAGCCGAGTTTCAAAGTGCGTTCGAAGCAGCGAAACAATCGGCCACCACATTTGAAACCAAATTAAATGAACGCTTAAACGCCACCACGCAAAAAACAACAACCAATGTGCAAACAGTTACCGATGCCGAACTAGCCCGCGCCCGAGAAGCGTACGAAGCGTTAATCAATAAATCCGAAACAAGTTCCACAGCAACCACATCAAGCACGACACAGGCAACGCCAACCGGGGAGCTAACCAACTGGAACAACTACCAAATCAAACCAATCAGCGCCGAAAATGAAGGGAAATATAGCGACTTAATCAAAACAGCCGCAGCCAAATACGGCGTCCCAGAAGCGCTCATTAAACGCGTCATCCAAGTAGAATCCAACTACAATCCGAATGTTGTATCGAGCGCTGGCGCAACCGGCCTAATGCAACTAATGGCCGGCTCCAACCGCACCGACCCAGCCACCAATATTGACGCTGGAACAAAAGAGCTTGCAGGCTACATTAAAAAATACGATGGCGACCTAAGACTAGCTCTAGCGGCCTATAACGCCGGACCAGGCAATGTCCGAAAATACGGCGGCGTCCCACCATTCAAAGAAACACAAAACTATTTAAAGAAAATTATCGGATAAGGGAGAATAAACCATGGGAAACTGGCAACAAAAGTGGGAGTCATGGCGCGATATGACAACAGCGATGCAACAAGAAATCAAAATCGAAGCCGCTGAAAAAGTAACTTCCTACATAAAAAACGACCAATTTGAAGAAGCAATTAACGTTATCAGACAAACCGAAAATCTCCTAAACGAACTTGACTTTGAATCGAAAATGAACCGCGTCGAAGAACAACTCCAAGCCTTCACATCCGACCAAGAAGCAGCTAAATCATTCGAAGCAAGCCAACTTCAAAACCTAGAAAAACCAACCACAAAAGTAAGCTTCGACCTTTCAAACGTGAAATCAGAAGCAATCAATCAATTCACCAAACGCGATTTCAACCTAGTAGACTCACACGACACCCACATGCAATTTCTCAAAGGCAACCGCAATTTTTACATGGACATTTTCAACCCCGAAGAAAGCGAAGAACACCATTACGCTAACCTCGATGAAAAATGCCAGTACAAAAACATCGGCTTCATTTGCCAAAATGACGCAGCAGCCGAAATCGCAACGAACCTAACAAACGAATGGCTTGAAACACTAGAAGCTCCAAAAAAGAAATTTTTAACAGTCAACATCGCCAATTTATCCGCAATGAAACAAAATCCAGAGGTACTTTTTCAGTAAACAAAAAGAGAGGCGCTACGATGCGTCTCTCTTTTTATTTTTATAAATCCCTATTTGTTTTGTCCTTTTTCTGATTACAAAATGTAGCAATGATCCCAGCTGAAATATAGAGCGAACCGGCAAGAGGACTTATATACATGTCATTTATTAGATTGGCGCTTAACAAAAGAATGCCACTTATAAGAACAAAGATAATTTGTTTTCTTGAAGCAAGGGAAGATACAAATATTAAAGCAACGCAATGAATGAGCAAAAGAATGCCTATCCAATCAATTTCTATAGTAGGAGATAATGTATCCTCAGAACCGCTGATAGGTATCTGTGCAAACAAAAATTCTAAAATAATGCCAAACCATAATAAAACTTTTGCTATTAATAACATGTTTTTTGTTCCTTTCTGAGAAGCGTAAGTACATGTTTTGGAAACTAATTCCATTTTAGTATACTTTTATCCCTGCTACAAAAGCAATAAGAATCACTAAAATTTTTCTAAAAACCAGTTGACAATCAATCTACTTTGTATTACTATATACTTGTACCTAGTAACAACTAGTAGAGGAGTGAATTCAAATGAAAGGACTTACCGAGTTACTCAAAGGTAGTTTAGAAGGAATGATATTGGAGCGAATTTCTAGAGGAGAAACTTACGGCTACGAAATCACCAAGTATCTTAATGACCTAGGCTTTGATGAAATCGTCGAAGGAACCGTCTACACCATTCTCGTCCGCCTGGAGAAAAAAGGGCTAGTCGAGATAGAAAAGAAAAAATCAGAATTAGGTCCACCACGAAAATTTTACACATTAAGCCCAGCTGGGGAAGAAGAATTAGCGATTTTTTGGAAGCGTTGGGACTTTATTCAAGGAAAAATCATGCAAGTTAAAGGAGGGCAAGCGTAATGTTTAAATGGTTTACAAAATACCGCGAAGAAAAACGAGACTATAAACTGTATAAAAAACGGATAGATGCTTTGCCAGAGGACTATAAAACCGCAATGAAAGCTATCGAAACATATTTATGGAACTTTGCAAAAGGCGCTGGGATGTTCGAAATCTTAAAAAACGTCCTCGAAATGTTCGAAAACGCCGCAGCTGACAACCTAGAACTAAAAGCTGTTGTTGGTGACGACCTAGCCGAATTTGCAGACAATCTATTAAGTGAATTTCCAGAAGAAACATGGATGGATAACCAACGAAAAAAACTACGCAATTCGATTAAATAAAAAACAGAAAGCCTCTCAAACAATCATGAGAGACTTTCTGTTTTTTATTTACGTTTCTTAACAACCTCTATAAATTCATCTAACGTTTCATGGGCTTTTATTTGCTCATTACAAACATCGCTATCGTAGCAAATATAATTACCATTTGTCGTATAAACACCATCACCCGACGATTTCGTTTTCGCCATAAAAAGCGACACTTTCGAATGCGAATGGCAAATTGAGCAAACACCCTTTTGAATCTCCGTAGAAATAGTTCCGTGTACGCCGACCAAATTTCCGTCCTCATAAGTCACGATATACTTGCGCTGCTGGGCAATATCATTCCAACCGTAAAAAGTATAGTCGCGCAAATCCAGTTTGGACCAAGCGGGAATTTTTAATTTTTTCGTTTTCGCAAAAAGTTTTTTAATTTTCACATCACTAGGCGCTATAAAAGGAATCACAAAGGTTTTTAACCCCTCTAAAAACGGCTCTGCTTCTTTGGTTGAAGTAATCGCATGAAGCTCGCTAAAAAGTTCCTTATGTTCCGTCAAAACGTCCTCCGGGAATAGCTCATTGATTTTCTCCTCTGTTAACGATTTTAACGCCTTCAAAGTCGAAGTATCATTCGCGGACCGGTATGCGCGTGAAACATTGGCTAATTGATTTTTGATAAAATTATATTGGTATGGCTCGATAAACTCTTTCATTATAATTCTCCTTTAATAGTTTAATGTTGGTTAAACTAGCTGAAGGATTGAAGAGTCTATTTCACTCTTGCTTTCTAAACAATCCTAAAGCCATTGTTAGAAAGTCGAGAGCAGTGCAATTTTGTTTGCATCTCTTTGATCACCACCTTGCCTTCATTATAAGCACTTCTGAATTGTTCGTCAATTCTCTTTCATGAATAACTCGTTCCGAAACAGGGTAAACGAACACTATTGGACATTAGAGAAAACATCCATGGGAGGAGAATATATAATGAAAAAAGTCAAAGCAAGCGAAACACTCGTACAAACATTGAAAAATTGGGGTATCGACCACGTTTACGGTTTACCCGGCGATTCGATTGATACAGTAGTCGACGCTTTACGAAAAGAACAAGAGGCGATTGAATTTATTCACGTCCGCCACGAAGAAGTCGCAACCTTAGCAGCCGCAGCCTATACTAAACTAACAGGCAAAATCGGTGTCGCATTATCAATCGGCGGCCCCGGCGCAATCCATCTATTAAACGGAATGTATGACGCGAAAATGGATCACGTACCAATGCTCGTTCTCGCAGGGCAAGTAACAACCGACGTCCTAAATACCGGCTTTTTCCAAGAAGTCAATTTGCCAGCAATTTTTGAAGATGTTGCCGTTTATAATAAACAAATTGATAACGCGGAAACGCTCGCAGATGTGGTCGATGAAGCGATTCGCACTGCCTATAAAGAAAAAGGAGTCGCCGTCCTAACGATTCCAAACGATATTCCGTCACAAGTAATTAAAGCGAGCCTAGAAGCAAAACCAGTGAAATTTGAACAAGAAAATCCGCAACTAGATGAAGCGGCAATAGGGGAAGCCGTAGCACTGATTGAGAAAGCGGAAAAACCCGTTATCTTAGCAGGATTAGGAACTAAACACGCTGGACCAGAATTAATCGCCTTCTCGGAGAAATTAAAAATCCCGATTATTCATTCCTTACCAGCAAAAACGATTGTTCCAGACGACCACCCAAATGCACTCGGTAACCTTGGAAAAATCGGAACAAAACCAGCCTATGAAGCCATGCAAGAAACCGATTTGCTATTAATGTTCGGGAATGATTATCCTTATAGCGACTATTTACCAAAAAAAGCTGACTGCATCCAAATCGATATCGACCCAGCTAAAATTAGCAAACGTTTCAAAGCAAATATCGGCCTAGTTGGTGATGCCGCAGAAATCATCAGCAATTTAACGACCAAAATTGCTCCAGTAGAAGAGCGCAAATTCCTCCAAGCGTGCCAAGAAAACATGCAAGAATGGTGGAAATGGTTAGAAGAAGACGTAACGCAAACAACTGACCCAATCGCACCAGAAGTTGTAATGGCCAACATCCAAAAAATCGCCGACAAAGACGCCATTTTCTCCATCGACGTAGGAACAGCAACCGTTTGGAGCACTCGTTATTTACATTTGACACCAGAAAATGACTTCATTGTTTCCGCATGGCTTGGTACAATGGGCTGCGGTTTACCAGGAGCCATCGCTGCTAAAAAAGCTTACCCAGACCGCCAAGCAATCGCAATCGTAGGCGACGGTGGCTTCTCAATGGTCATGCAAGATTTCGTCACAGCTGTAGGATTAAACATGCCCATGATTGTCGTCGTGTTAAACAACCAACAACTTTCATTCATCAAATACGAACAACAATCAGCCGGTGAACTCAATTACGCCATCGACCTACCAGACATCAATTACGCAAAATTCGCTGAAAGTTGTGGCGGTATCGGCTTCCGAGTAGAAAAAATGGCCGACCTAGAAGCTGCTTTCGAAAACGCAAAACTAGCAACCAAACCAGTCATCATCGACGTTTCCGTAGATAGCTCAGCCGCTCCACTCCCAGGTAAAATCATCATGGACGAAGCACTCGGCTACACTAAATTCGAAGTCCAATCTGTCCTAGAAGATCACCGTTTCGCAAAAATGCCACCGTTAAAAACGATTTTACGTAGATTTTTATAAAAAATAAATAAAAAAATAACAATATCACCCATTTTACGCCGATATTCACTAATTATTATAACGTTTTTTTATTAAAACTAATTATTTTACAATAAAATATAGAGTTTTTTTAAAAAATATGAGATAATAAACTAGAATTAGAGAATAGGAGTGTGGAATGGGTGAATTTAATTAAAAATCGTAAATTGAAAACAAAATTAAGCATCAATATTGTTATAACGACCATCATGTTAATCGGACTTGGCGCAACTAGTTTCCTAGGATTTCGTCATGTAGCAACACTTTCAGATAATATGGTTGATAATAATGTCGCACCAATGAAAGAAATCGCAAAAATCCAAACAAACATGGCGCAAATCAATATCGACATCCTGACCATGTTCGACACTATCAACGGAAAATCAACCCTTATCAAAGATATCGATAACCTGTACGCCGAAAATGACCAAGCAATCCATAATTTCAAAAAAGCCAATTTAACAGCAGAAGATAAAAAACAATTAGCTTATTTTGAAGAAAAACTAGCAGACATGAAAGCATCCGCATCCTCTGTAATCAGTGACACATCAAGTGCGCTAGACGATGCAGAACTACTTGGAGCACAAAACAGATACTACCAAAACGTCAAAACAAAATTTGATGATGCAACGAAACAATTAAACGTTTTAAATGACATGAACTATAAAGAAGTCGAAAATTCCTCACAAGCAATTTCTGACTTTGGCGTAAAAATCAGCTTAATTTTCACAGCAGTTATTATCGCCGTGCTAATTTCCTTATTCATTTTCAACGCCTATATTACGAGAGTTATTCTAAAAGGAATTCGTCATCTGCAAACAGCCGTACATAAAGTAGCGAGTGGTGACCTATCTTACCGCAGCACTTACAATGGTAGAGACGAACTAGGCGACATTACTAACGACTTGAACGAAATGAGCGAAAATCTACGCCTAATGATTGAAGACGTTAAAAAAGCGTCCACAGATGTGAAATCTTCGAGCGATAACGTGATTATTAGCTCTGAAATTATTTCCGCGATGACAACCGAAATGGACATCGAAATGAAAATGATGGGTGAACAAATCCAAACGCAAATTGGCAGCATGAAAGAAAGCACTGACGCGATGGATCAAATGACAGGCGGCGTTCAAAACGTGGCTGAATATGCTCTTAAAGTATCAGACTTAACAAAAGACTCCGCAGAAAAAACCAACGACGGAATTGCCGTTATTAATAACCTAGTATCACAAATGGACCGTATCAGCGGCGTTATGCGTTCGAGTACAGACGTTGTTTCCCAACTAGTTAACCGTGTTGGCGAAGTCGAAAAAGCGCTCGATACCGTTACAAATATCGCTGACCAAACAAACTTACTTGCTCTAAATGCAGCAATCGAATCCGCACGTGCCGGCGAACATGGCCGTGGTTTCGCAGTCGTAGCCGAAGAAGTCCGCAAGCTAGCAGAACAATCGCGCCTTGCTGTTGTAGATATTAATACCGTCCTGAAAAAAATCCAAACAGAATCAAAAACAACAATCGAAGTAATGAACACAGGTCTTTCCGAATCCGAAGCAGGCCAAAAAATCATTTCCGAAACAGAAGCAACTTTCACAGATTTACTCAACCGTGTTAATGATATTTCCGCCCAAATGCAAAACGTCTCCCAAGAAACCGAAGAAATGGCTGCTGGAATTGAAGAAGTAAACACATCAATTAGCGACGTCACAGAAATCTCCAACCAAATTGGTGAAAAATCCACTGCCGCACTTGAATTCGCGGAAGTAAACAAAATGAAAGTGGACGAGCTAGTCGTTATCTCCGAAGAAATGCAAAAAATTTCCGGTTCATTAGAAGGGTATATCGCCAACTTCAATACCGAAGTAAGCGAAGAAGCGGTCGAACTAGCAGAAGAAGCAGAATCAGAAACAAAAGATCCTGGAGAGCCAATCCTAGCTGAAAATGTCTAGGTAGCATGTATCATGCGAATTTGGATAAAATCACTGCTTGTTATTACAGCGTGTATATTTAGTTTGACCCTTCTAAATACGAAATATACCTTTTATTCACCAAACGTCAAACTCGAAAGCGCCAAAGTAGTTTACAAACTAGACAATGAACCTTTTAATGTAAGATTAGACGTGCCCTTAGTGAATCAAATGGATACGCCGTCCCTTTTTAACGGCTGTGAAGTGGCTAGTCTAGCGATGCTCTTACAGTTCGCTGGCAAAAACGTAACAAAAAACGAGCTAGCAAATAATCTCCCAACCACGCCAATCGAACAAAACGGCTTACATGGTAACCCGGATAAAGCGTTCGTTGGGAGCATTAACGGCGATAGCCCAGGCCTTGGAGTGAATCATGCTCCAATTGCCAAACTAGCAGCAAAATACGTCAATGAAGCGCATGTCCATGATATTAGCGGCAACAGTATCCACGATATCATCACTGTACTCAGCACCGGTGCTCCAGTTTGGATTATCACAACGACCGATTATCATGCTCCAAAAAACTGGCAAACCGTGCAAACCAAAGAAGGTACAAAAAAAATCACGTATTCGATGCACAGTGTCGTGATTACTGGGTTTGATAAAAATAATTTTTACATTAACGATCCATACGGACATAAAAACCGCGCCGTAAAAAGAAGCGTCTTAGAAGAAGGCTGGTCAGCAATGGGCAAACAAGCCATTTACCTAAGTCGCCCATAAAAAAATCGTTTGAAAGCATAACAAATGCTCTCAAACGATTTTTTTATATTCTTTTCTTAATAAATAGTACTACAGCAAGCACTACAAGAAGTACTCCGATAACAACCGGCCATACTGAAAATGCATCTCCAGTAGAAGGAAGAAGTGAAGCATTACTTGTATTTTCAAATGCCTGAACCGTACTCATGCGGAAATAAATCAAGCCAAGTGAAATAATAACAGCAATACTAGCGACTATTTTTTTGGTAAAAACCATTCAGCTCGCTCCTTTTCATATCATATCTATATTATTAGGCATTTGCTATTTTTTGTCAATGTATAGACCAATTTTAATCAAACGGCTTTATATAATGCTTGACCTAGTATACATATTATTGTAAAATGAATTTGTTTCCTTGAAAAGTAATGAAGGAGGATCGTACAACTAAATAGAAGCGCCAGAACTGGTTGGGACGAAAATGCTTGAAGGTGAAATTCCTGAAAAGTAACGAATCAGTTGACGAGGAGGAGATTAATCGAAATTTCGGCGGGAGTCTCCCGGCTGTGCATGCAGTCGTTAAGTCTTACTTACAAATCATTTGGGCGACCAAGTGGACAGAGTAGTAATGAAACATGCTTTTTACCCCTCCAAGGAAACCAAAAAAATCGAGAGGGCTTGAAATTGGACAAGTCTGCCCTCAAGTTAATTATTGGAGGAATTTTATTATGTGTGGAATCGTAGGATATATTGGAACAAACAATGCAAAAGGCATTTTATTAGAAGGACTTGAAAAACTAGAATATCGTGGTTATGATTCAGCTGGAATCGCCCTACAAAACAGAGAACTAGTAACAGTTGTCAAAGAAAAAGGCCGGATTGCTGATCTTGCAAGCCTAGTACCAAGCGACGCATTCGGTACTACTGGAATCGGCCATACACGCTGGGCAACTCACGGCAAACCAAATCACGAAAACGCCCACCCGCATCAAAGTAAATCAGGTCGTTTTACGATTGTTCATAACGGCGTAATCGAAAACTATACGCTTTTAAAAGAAGAATACTTAAAAAATCATTCCTTTATTAGTGATACTGATACAGAAGTAATCGTGCAGCTTATCGAACTTTTTGCAGCAGAACTTTCTACTAAAGAAGCATTCAAAAAAGCACTATCATTACTTCACGGTTCATACGCAATCTGCTTAATTGACCAAACCGATACAGAAACACTTTATGCAGCAAAAAATAAAAGCCCATTACTAATCGGAAAAGGCGAAAACTTCAACGTAATCGCAAGTGACGCAATGGCTGTTCTGAAAGAAACGGACGAATTCGTGGAAATTATGGACAAAGAAATCGTTATCGTAACAAAAGATGGCTTCACTTTAGAAACATTAGAAGGCGAAGAAATTACACGCGCTAGTTACAAAGCAGAACTAGATGCATCTGATATCGAAAAAGGTACTTACCCGCACTATATGTTAAAAGAAATCGACGAACAACCAGCTGTAACACGTAAAATCATCCAAGCATACCAAAACGAAGCTGGCGAAATCAACGTCGACAAAACAATCATTGACGAAATCCTATCTTCTGACCGCATTCATATCGTTGCTTGCGGAACGAGCTATCATGCCGGTTTAGTCGGAAAAAATTTAATCGAAAAAATGGCTAAAATTCCGGTAGAAGTACATGTTTCCAGTGAATTTGGTTATAATTTACCATTAATGTCTAAAAAGCCGCTATTCATTTTCATCACTCAAAGTGGCGAAACAGCCGATAGCCGCCAATGTCTTGTGAAAGTGAAAGAACTTGGTTACCGCACATTAACATTAACAAACGTACCAGGCTCGACACTTGACCGTGAAGCGGATCATTCGATGTATTTATACGCAGGCCCAGAAATCGCTGTTGCATCTACAAAAGCCTATACAGCCCAAATTTCTGTCTTGGCGGTACTCGCGGTTTCGCTTGGTCGTGAACTTGGCGACGAAGAAGCGCTTAAAATTAATTTAGCCGCTGAATTAGGTATTGTGGCAACTGCAATGGAAGCAATGGTTTCTAGCAAAGAAGTTATCGAGCACATTGCCGGTGAATATTTAGCAACTTCTCGTAACGCTTTCTTCTTAGGTAGAAATATCGATTATTTCGTAGCAATGGAAGCCGCTCTTAAACTAAAAGAAATCTCTTATATCCAAGCAGAAGGTTTTGCAAGTGGGGAATTAAAACATGGAACAATCGCGCTAATTGAAGACGGTACACCAGTTTTAACTCTTATCACGCAAGAATCAATCAACTGGAATATTCGCGGAAATGTCAACGAAGTATTAGCACGAGGAGCTAAAACATGTGTATTCGCAATGGAAAACGTCGCTCAACCAGGTGACCGTTTCGTCATTCCACAAGTACATCCGTTATTAACTCCACTAGCAAGTGTCATCCCGTGCCAACTACTGGCTTATTACGCAGCACTTCACCGTGACTGTGACGTCGACAAACCAAGAAACTTAGCAAAAAGCGTAACAGTAGAATAAATTTTTTCAAGACCTTTTCGAAACTAGAAAAGGTCTTTTTTTACGCAATCAATAAATTTGCACGCGCCCCTTGTTATGCTTTAAACTTAAAGAGGAATGGGGGAAATCAGCCAATGGAAGTATCACACGTAACGCTCGAACCAAATAAAGATAGTCGTCCCGCAGTTTTAACAATCGGTAAATTTGACGGAGTGCATCTCGGTCATCAAACCATTTTAAATACAGCCTTATCCATCAAAAAGGAACACGAAATACTAACGGCCATCAGTTTCAGCCCGCATCCACTTTGGGCTTTAAAACAAATCGAAATATATCGCGAAATGCTCACGCCAAGAATGGAAAAAGAACGCTGGCTCGCACATTATGGCGTAGACCATTTAATCGAAACAGCTTTCACGCCAAGATATGCCGAAACAACGCCAGAAGAATTTGTCACTGATCATTTGACCAATCTACATTTATCGCATATCGTCGTTGGCTCTGAATTCAATTTCGGAAAAGGGCGCGATTCGGATGTAGACTTACTCCGGGACCTTTGCAAGCCCTATGGCATTGGTGTCACATCTGTCCCAGTAATTGAAACAAACCAAACAAAAATCAGTTCTACCAACATCCGAGCGTTCATTCGGCGCGGCCATTTTATAGAAGCAGAACAACTCCTCGGACATCCGTGGTACATTACCGGAAAAGTAGAAAATGGCGAAATGATAGGCTTAGATGATTACGTTCTCCCGGCAACTGGCACATATCAAACAGATGCAGGACTCGTAAAAGTAACCAATAACCGTACCATCCAAGTCGATTTACCAGATGGCTTACAACAGTTACATATGAAAAACGAACTTTCCTAACAATAAGGAAAGTTTTTTCTTTACATTTTATAAATTTAGTAATATACTAATTTAGTAAATTACTAAAAATTAAAAGGAGAAATCTCATGAAGATTCCAACTACCTTAAAACATAAACCAGTAATTGTTGTCGAAAATTACGAAGAAGTAGACGGCAAGAATGCTTATCACTCTGATGCAAAGGGACTTTCACTTGGACTAGCACAGTGGAATGACCGAGGCAAAGTAGACATTTCAGCCAAAGTTTGGCGTCACACTGGCGATAAATGGTCGCGCCAATCCGAAGAACTACCGTTGCATCGCGTACTGGACTTGGCCATTTTAATCGCACGAACCAAAGTCCATTTCAAAGATGCTTACCGTTTACCTCATTTTTATGACAAAGAAAATCCAACGCTCGATCGTATCGGTTTGCAAGGAGATGCACTAACTATCACGGTTTGTGAAGACAACGAATATATCGATGAAGACATCCAATTATTCGAACAAGCTTTAAAAAACGACGACGAACTTCTCAGTGAACGCCTCAAAACACTCAGCAAACTTTTACAAGAAGCAGGCTATTAAGGACGTGAAATAAATGAATAAAGACAACCGAAAAGAACTGATTCGCGCATACAAAGAAAAAGCCCCCGACGCCGGCGTATACCGTTTCATCAGCAAAGAAAGCGGAAAATACCTAATTGATAACACAATGGATTTAAAAGGAATAGCAAACAAACTAGCATTCGGAGTGAAAATCGGCGCTGGAAATATGCTTCCACCAGAAATGGCGAAAGAAGCTAAACAATACGGAATTGAAACCATCACCTTTGAAATTCTCGAAAAAGTAGATGTTAAACCTGAAATGACCAAGGATGATATCAAAGAAGAAAATGATGTGCTACTAAGCTTATGGCTAGAACGAGAAGACCTTTAGGATTAAGGGTCTTCTTTTTTATAAATTAAAATTGTATATTAAAAAGTTTATTTGGATAAAAAGTCACGAAATATCTATATTTTCCCGGTATAATTAATGTTATAATGTTAATTGACTATAAAAAGGGAGGGTTTTAAACATGAATCCAAGAAAATCAGAATTTGTTTTAAGTTTAATCGCTGGGATTACAGGTATTATTGCGGGTATTACTGGAATCGCAGGTGGAGGTCTTCTTGCTGCTTTATCTGGAAACGAAGAGCTATCCAACGCAGCTTCAATGACTACTGCTGATAGTGAGACGCTTGCTGCTGTAGGTGGCTTAACAGTATTTTTCTCAGTGATTGCTTTAGTAATTGGTATCGCTTTGATTGTTTTTGCAGTATTAATCAAACGTAATGCTAAAGTATTCGGTATCTTGACACTTATAGCTGGTGTTGTAGGTTTCTTCTTAGTTGGACTACTTTGGATTGTTCCAGGTATTCTTGCAATTATCGCAGGTATTATGTGCCTAGCGAGAAAAGTACCAGCTTCTTTAAACTAATTTTATGGATAGGCTGTAACAAGATGAGCAATCATTTTGTTATAGCTTATTTTTTTTTGAATAAAATTATTTAAAAATGCATTTTTACAACATTGTTCACATTCTATTCATATTTCAAATGGATTGTGAGTGATTTAATCCTGAATTAGTACTATATCAATATATTTTGATAGTATAATATTAGAAGTAGAGTCCACGCATAATGAATTTACTTTTAGGAGGAATAAACAATTTAATGAAAAAAATGATAACGATACTATTGCTTGTTTCATCTGCCTTTATAATTAGTGTGATTAGTTCACCAAACCAAGCATTTGCAGATACCACTGACATTTTACAAGCTCCAAAGCCAATCAATGAGATTTTTCCTGATGAAGGCGTGGCTCAATTAGTTGCTAGAGAGACTGGAAAAAGTACAACTAGTGGAGTTTCGCAGGCCGATTTGGATGGAATCACGAAGCTGAACGATGCTATTCAAAGTAGTAGAACGGTGCCGATGATTTATTCTTTGGAAGGTGTAGAATATCTTCATAATCTGAGAGAACTGGCTATTCCAAACCATTCTGTCAGTGATATTTCCGCATTAGAAGGATTAGTAGAGTTGCGAGGGATAGGCATTAGTAATAGTAATGTAAGTGATTTATCGCCACTTAGTAAGTCGAAAAAAATATCATTTATCGATGTGAGTGGTAACAATATTAGTGATATAAGTGTATTCAGCTCATTCTCAAAAATAAATCAAGTAATTCTAAGTGAGAATAACATAAGTGATATAAGCGTTTTAAAAGATTTCCCAGCAGATCAATTTGTTTATATTTACTTGGACAATAATAAAATTAAAGATATTAGCCCGCTTTCAGGTAAATCTTTTCATCAATTGACACTTAATAATAACGAAATTAGTGATATTAGTCCGTTAAATACAATGACTCTATCTGCAGATTATGAATTCACGGATAACTTTTATATTGATATTAGTAGCAATCACATTAGCGATATCAGTTCTTTAAAAAATGCTAATCTCAGCAAATTAAATTATTTTTATGCAGAGGAGCAGAACATTACGAACCAAGTCAAAGCTTTTGCCGCCGATTTAACATTTGAAAATAGTGTGAAAAATATCGAAGGGGTAGCTATAACACCTGAAATAATTAGTAATAACGGTAGCTACTCCGGTTCTATGCTAAATTGGCAACTTCCTAACTTTGTAGCGAATGTAGATTATTCATTTTCTGAGACAATCCAAATTGGCCAAACTACAGGAGTGTTTAGCGGGAAAGTCACGCAACCACTAGTTGATGGATTTACCGTGACATTTGATAATGAAGGTTCTATTTCTACAGAATCCTACAAAAGCGACGTAATCATTTCTGAGCCAGCCGAACCATCCAAAGAAGGATTCACTTTTGACGGGTGGTACGATGCGCAAACAGGTGGAAAGAAATGGGATTTTGCGACTGACAAAATGCCGGCAAATGATATTACGTTATATGCCCAGTTTACTGAAACAAAAACAGAACCTGCAAACCCAGTAGTTCCAGTTGAATCAGAAGAATCGACAGACTTAGAGGATTCAGAAGAATCAGCGGATCCGGATGTTACTGAAGTTGATCCTGAAAATTCTTCAAAACTAGAAAAAGGAACAAAAAATAAAACAACCGAAGCATCAGAAAAGGTACCAGAAAAAATAGCAACAAGCGAATTGCCAAAAACGGGAGATAGTTCACCGTACTTGATTTTATTAGGATTTGTTCTTGTTGGAGCAGCCGTTTTCGCTTGGAAGAAAAAACAAGCATAATCATATAAAAGAAAAACCGACAAAATTATTTGTCGGTTTTTTAGTCGTTATTATTTAGAAGTTTTTCTCCAAACAATTAATGCGGAAGTGAAAACTAGTAGGCCTGTAGCTATTGGTTTTACAGGGTTATTGTCACCAGTGTTCGGTAACTTTCCTGCAGTTGTAGTTCCGTTTTCAGTCTTATTTTTAACTTCATTTTGAGTAGGGGGCGTGACTGTTGTTTCTAGGTTACTTGTTTTCTTGTAAACAAAGATGACTTTTTCCGGTGTTTCTCCAAAAGTTCCATTGGTGTTAGTTGGAGTTGCTTCCAATTGATAGCCAGGGATACTTTTCGGTTTTACATTGTAAGCATTTCCGACGGTACCAGTTAATGTCGAAGGGGTACTAATTACTTTATTGTTAGAGTCGACATATTGTACCTCAAGGATAGCTGATCTTTTGGAATTTCTATTTTTCGTATAAACATAATTAACGGTTTGCTCTTCTAATGTATAAAGGCCATTCGCATTTGCTGGTGTTTTTGTGAGTGTATAGCCAGGGATTTTCTTCGGCTTGGAAGTATATTTAGCGTCTAATAATCCTGTTAATGTATCAGCTGGCGCAATGTTTTCGCCGTTAGTACCCTTATAATTTACGGTGATATTCCCACCAATTGGCGGTTGTTCAACGATAATTGGAACGCGCACTTTCGCGAAGGTATTGGAATTGGTCGATAAGGTGCTTTTGATAATAATGAAACCTTCTCCGGGCGTTTTTGCGATACCGTTAGAGAGAATAGAAGAACCATCATCAACGTACATAAATTCATGTGTATCAAAAAGTGCTTTTCCAGAAGCTAAACCAAGCTGGGATTTGTCTGGTGTTAATTGATTAAAGTCGGTTTTATACGGCACAGTAATAGGTTCGCCGTTATAAACTAATTGATCTTGGCCTTGTCTGTAATCATAATGTTCTAGCATATTGCCACCATTATTAAAGTCATCGAGGTAACCAGGGGGAATATCCGTCGTAATTTGATTTCCACTCATGATCACAGCTAATGGTTTCAAATCAAGAGGTGGCCAGTAGTTACTAGCCCAGTTAATCTTGAAAATCTCAGAAGGAAGCGAGATTATTTTATTATCTCTAATGTTTAGGCTAGTTAAACTGGAAGATAATTGAGTAATGTTATCAGGGATTTCCTTAATAGAATTATTTTCTAACTGCAATGAATCTATAGCTGGCAGTTGAAAAACAACCGTAGGAAACTCATGTAAATTATTGGAAGATAAATTTAATACTTCTAATTTCTTTAATTGACCTACGCTATCAGGAACCTCGCTCACCGTCCCAAGAATGACCGTCAGATTCTTTAAATTCTTAAAATCTGAAATATTTTCGGGAATAAAGGAAGCACCTTCTGGACTTAGCATCGTAACTGTTTCTATGTCGGCTAATGTAATATCTTCGCGATTTTTATTTAGTCGTTGTTCAGTGGCTGCAATAAACGGTTCATTGTAATCTAATTCTTCTTCTAACCAAGACACTGAATCCGCATTTGCTTTTGAAAAAAGAAAAGGGATTAGAGTGGCAAGTATCATCAAACAAATTAAAAGGAGAATAATTTTTCTCAAGTTGTGGCACATCCTGTCTGTAATTTGTAAATTTGTCAATTATTGGTTAATTATATTACTTTTTCATTTTTAGTAAGTACTAAAAAAAGACTTTAAAATCGGGTTCGTTTGGAAAAGTGTGTCTAAAAATTGTCGGTTTTTCAAAATTATATAAATAGGCATGGGTGTTTAGGAATGAGAAATGACTAAGATTTAAAGTTATTTTTTATCAGAGGGGATTTATTTAAGATTAAATTAAAATGGCTGTATATAACGGCTCTATGAGTGATTTTCATTTATTTTGATAGGGATAAATTTTAAAAAAATAAGTTGTTTTTGATGTGAAAATAATATTTTTAACCAAATAAGTAGCTATTTTTATGGTGGATAATTTTCACTAAATGTTCACAAAGAGCTTTTTTTTACTGCCGTGCAAGGAATTTTACTAAAAAAAGATAGAGTATAATTTTAGTAGTAATCAAAGTAAACAGGAGGTTAGACATTAATGAAAAAAGCTATTACTTTTCTTTCAACGATAGCGATATCTTTCAGTATTTTTAGCGTCAATCCACTTTTGGGGTCAGCGCTTGAAAAGGAAACTGCGCCAACAGAAACAAAACAACAAGTGAATTCAACGAACGTGGCTACGGATATAGTGACTGCTCAAGATTTGGGAGGGCAGACTTGGTTAATTAATGAAGTGAATAAACAGCTCGCACCAAAAACAGTTGGGGTAGATTTAACGTTTGGGGACTTGGCGAAAATTACTAGAATTACGCTTACTGGACGAGGGCTTACAGGGGAAATACCACCTGAAATTAAAAATCTCGTTTCATTAGAATCTTTACTTTTATACAGTAATAATTTAACCGGGACGATTCCGGCTGAACTTGGGGAATTAACTAAGCTGAAGGAACTTCGATTAGATTATAATGATTTAACTGGAACAATTCCTGATGGTCTTGGAAATATTTCGTCGATTGCTTTACAGAGCAACCGGCTAGTTGGCCAAATTCCTTTAAGCTTATACGAAAATCGAACAGGGAAAAATGAAGTGAATGTTTCGGGTAATCAAGTGACCATTAATAGTAGGGAGCCGGAGCCAAGTATTTATTCCTATTCAACTTTTGTTTATCCAGCTAGTACGCCGGAATATAACGGTCATTTGAAAGCAACGAACAGCTATTTTACTAACCTAACAAGTGATACATTACTTACACCTTTTCTACCCGGTAGCCCCACATTTATCGATTTACATGCAGAGTTTATGTTTGAAAGGGAACTTTTTGAAGGGCACGAGGTAACGATTACGGACGACGCATCTGGAAAACTGCTTTATGAGGGCGAGTTAACTTCGGACATTAGCATTTCTTTAAAGAGTTTAAGTTCTGGCTCCCATAATATTCGTGTTGTACTGGATAATGCACCAAACAATCCGCAAAACCAAGTAACTTTTGGTGTCGACATTCCAAGTACGATAGCAGGAGATTTAACAGTTAATTACGTGGACGAAGCTGGAAAAACCATCCATGAATCACAGACAGTTAGTGGATTTGTAGGCGACGATTATGATGTAACAACCGACGAATACCAATTGGCAATTGATGAGTATGAATTAGATGCTTCTAAATTACCAGTGGATGTAATTGGCACATTGGACTACGCGCCACTTTCTGTTACGTATGTGTATGAAAAAATGGAAGGCGCACCAGTCACGGTGAAATATGTAGATGAAAATGGGGACGAAATAACTACTTCTGAAAACTTAACTGGTAAATTAGGTAGCTCTTATCAAACCGAAGCCAAAGAAATTGCAGGGTTTACATTAGATGAGAGCAAATTGCCGACCAATGCGAGTGGGGAATTTGAAGCGAGTACGCAAACTGTCACATATGTGTATAAAGTCATTCCTGAGACACCAACCGCTCCAACTACACCAACTACTCCATCAGATCAAGTCATACCAATAGAACCAACGACACCAACCACACCAAAAGCACAAGACGAACAAAAGGTAACAGAGAAATCAGCAAGCTTAAAAATAACGCCCACACAAAGTGAAACATCCACATTAGCAGGTAAATTAAAACTACCAACTACTGGGGATAATCTTTGGGATAGCTTGTTGTATAGTGTATTTGGTTTAATAGCAGTATGTGTCGCATTCAGTTTATTCTTCAGGCGTAAAAAACAAAATCATAGCTGAAATATATAAGAACTAGGCTGTCTATTTTAGAAGAGTGATGTGCCAAACAGCATATCATGGGTATAAATTTGAATGTTAATATGCGTTGCTTGTAGCAATGGACGGGTTCTCATACAATAGTGATAACAACTGAAAGAAAGGCGGTTATCTCTAATGTTAAACGAAAATATTAAAGCAATCAGAAAATCAAAAGGACTTTCGCAAGAAGAAATTGCCATCAAACTGAATGTGGTGCGACAAACAATCTCTAAATGGGAGCAAGGATTGTCAGTTCCTGATTCCGATATGTTAATCTCCATATCGGAAGTGCTTGAAACACCAGTAAGCACTTTGCTTGGAGAAACTGTTATGGTTTCAAAGGTTGATGACCTAAAAGCAATCTCCGAAAAACTGGAGATTATAAACATACAGCTCGCACAAAGAAAGACCGCTAGACGAAAAATGCTTTATTGGCTATTTATCTCGATGTGTACCGTTATAGCAATAATTTCAGCGGTCTTTATAATACTAAATAGTCCTTACCTAGGGTGGGATTATAGTGACCCTGAAACTAGCGTTATTGGAGTAGCTTTTCATACATTTGAATGGTTGTTTGTCAGATTAGCACCGATTATCCTTATAGGAGGAGTCGTTGGGATTTTTTTAATGCGGAAGAACGTATAAAAACGTACTATCTTTGATGCTTTGAAGAAGAAAATTTTAAATTGGTATAAAAAAGTAATTGAAACTAATGGAAATGATTTAAGTTATTAAATTAAGATAAATCTCATATATCCAAAGAGTCCTTATCAATCCGGTAAGGGCTTTTTTTGTTGACCAAAAATTCTTCTTCTACAAGTTCGGTTAGTAAATTGGATATGTTTGGCTGCGTCGTGCGGCAATATCTGGCAAGGACTGACTGATTGATAAAGTTTGGTAACATGATTTCATTTTTTACCTCATCTTCAGTGCCCATCTCGGCTGCAAGATTTTCCAAAGCCATATAAATCCGTTCTTTCGGCGTTTTGGCAATCATTCCAAGAAGTGCGTAGTGGCGCGCGAAAACATCCGCAGTACTCGTCAAAAGAAAATCATTCACATCAGGTTTTACAGACAATATATTGAGTAAAAAGTCAGCATCAATTTTATAAAGCACGAGCCGTTCACTCATGACCGTAATACTATGCTTTTTTTTCGGATAGGAAGAGAATGCATCAATTCCTAAAATATTATATGGAAGAACAAATATCGAAATATAGTTCGTTTTTCTCAAATTATCCTCTAATTCGACTGCAGCATAACCCTCTAATACGAAAAAGATATGTTTTGCCTTTTCTTCCTCAAAAATTATTTTTTCATTCATTGTATAGGTTTGCTTTTTTACATGTTTATAGTAATCCGGAAATTCTTTTAAATAGCCAAGTACGGTATCAAGTTTTTCTGGCATTCGTGTCACTCCTTTTCGGATGTATTTATCCTTTTAGTATACGCTATTTATTTTGAAAAAGAATTTTGAACAGTTTGTGACGTTCGATAGAATAGCGCCTTGTATACATTTCTAAGAAGAAAATATTTTTTTTACGAAACGAAAAGGCTTTTTTCATATATTAAATGTATAAATCACGCGAAAATCCTTTGATATAGTACATTCATAGCCAGTGTGACCCAGGTGGTACGGTGATACGGACAGACAGGCGAAAGGAGGAAATTATGAAGTTTGATGATAGTAAACCCATTTATAAGCAAATCGTTCATTATATTCATACAGAAATTGTTACAGGAACATACGAGGCTGGTGACAAGCTACTATCTGTTAGAGAACTAGCAACAAAGTTAGAAGTAAATCCGACAACCATCCAGCGAGCTTATGCAGAACTGGAAGAAACGGAAATTATTTTCACCGTTCGAGGTACTGGTAAATATTTGACAGAAGATAAGAGGAGAATGGAGCAATTGGAAAATGACATCGCAAAACAACTTACCGAAAATTTTATTAGTGAAATGAGTAAATTAGGAATTAATAAAGAAAAAATCATCGCTTGGGTGAAAAAAGTAGAGGAGGTAAAAGTAAATGTTAGTAGGGAATAATATCGCTAAATCCTATCCAAATAAATTAGTCTTACAAAATGTGGACTTCGAAGCAAAGCCAGGCGACATGATCGTACTCACTGGTGAAAATGGCAGCGGGAAAACGACCTTGCTAGATATGTTAGCAAGCTTGAAGAAACCGGATAGTGGCACATTGGAATTAGACAATGAACTATTTACTACCAATGATATCCGCCAGCAAATCGCTTATTTAAATAATGAACTTTACGCGAAAAAAAGTATTACTATAGAAAATTTTATGAAACAACATGCTTTGCTTTTTGAAGATATGGAGTTAGATAAGTGGGATAGATTACTTGCTGGATGGCGAATTAACAAACGACTAAAACTTGGCGAACTATCAACAGGTATGTTAATGAAAGTGAAAATTGGTAGTGTTTTAGCAAGAAAAGCCAAATTGTATCTTTATGATGAACCATTTGCGAGTATCGATATTATGGCTCGTTCAGAAGTAATGAAAGCTATTATTAGCGAAACAAATCCAGATGCTATCACGATTATTTCTTCCCACCATTTAGAAGGAACCGAAAAATTATATAGCAAACTTTGGTTAATTAAAGACCATACACTGCAAACAATCGAGACAGAAGCTTATCGCGAACAAACAGGTAACTCACTAATCGATTTCTATAAGGAGGAAATGAACAAATGAAAAAAATGATCACTTTTTATTTAAAACAAATTAGTCCGATTCTTTTGATTGGACTAGCCATTATCTGGGGACTGAATTTAGTAGGTTTAACAATGAACTTAATGGAAGGGCCAGATTTACTCTTTAGAGCTATTCGCGGAACGACCGTGATGAGTGTACTTCTAATTCTAATCACCACTTGGAAAATAACCAAACTAGATACATCGAAAGAAAACTTAACACTTGCATCCCTTTCTGGGTTTTCAGAAATGAAGAAGTTTTTTGGAAAACTATTCGCCGCTTATTTAGCAGCTATTACGGTTATTTTAGTTCAAAGTGTTTTTATTTGGTATTACGGGTTTGAAACAGGACGCATGGAAGCTGGCGATGCACTATCTTTTGCTTCTGGAACGTTGATGATGTTCTTATTTATCGCCATGTTTGTTTGCTATTTTGTTATCCCAGTGGGCTGGTTAAAAGATCATGTGAAAGCTAGTTATGTTCAAAAAGCAGCCGTAATCTTATTGATGTTCGGAATTTTAATCGTGAATTTGCTTGCTGAATATTATTTGCATATTTATAACAGTGCTGGAATTATTTCGATTTTACCAAGTGGTCACTTTGAAATTTCACTGTTATCCATTATTTGGAACGCAATATTATGTTCTATTATTGCCGGAAGTTACATTTATATGAAATCCAAAAAAATGGACACTATTTGAAAATATTGGAAAAAGTGGTCGCGGAAAGTCCATTTTATTAAACATAATTAGTTGACTTGATACGGACTATTCAGGAGAGGTTTGTATACCGGAGAAGATTTACAAGATATTGATTTAGATTTGTATCATATCAGTTTCATTTTTCGATAGGAGTTTCGGAATTTATTAGTCGCACTTGGCACATCCACTGAGATTATCACCATTCTACTAGCTTTTGGGCTGGAAAATGGCTTTACACAAAGTTTAACCAAAATTTTTGGAATCACTTAACAGAAAAGAGGAATTTAACATGAAAAAACCACTAAAAATCAGCTTAATCGTCGTAGGAATCGCCGTAGTCATATTTGTAGGAGTGATGTTATCCTATCGTTTTATTAAATCAATGGATGTTATTGAAAATGCCGAAATAAATCAATCAGCAACAGGGAACCATGTATTACTTGCAACTCAAGGTAGTAAGTTCAAAGACAGTGTAATGGACCAAGTGAAAAAAGACATGGAAGGCAAAAACGTGCATGTTTCCATTATCGATACAACAAAATTAGACAAAGTAAAAGCAGCTGATTATGACAAAGTAGTGCTATTCACTACAGTGCAGTCCAATGATATCCCAGAAAACGTATCCGCTTTTATGAATGCTAATAAAAATAAAAGTATCCATATTGCGGTAACCGCAGATTCTGGCCGTTGGGATGATAAACCAAATGATATTGATGCAATTTCCGAAGCATCGAAAGCAGAAAATAAACAAGATTTCGTGGACGATTTAACAAAAGCAATTTTGATGGAATAAGACTTGCAGGGAAATCCATTCTTTTAGTCGTGTTTCATAAGAAGCTTGTTGAGAATTACAAGAGAATAATGGATAATTTTAACTCCCGCTAAATCACTAAGTTGATTTAGTGGGTTTTATTTGGAGTTGAAATGTGAGGAATGAAGGAGTCTCCTTTTAAAATATGCTATACTTAGTGAAATATAAACCTCATGAAACGGTAGGTGGTTGTCAGTGAAAAAAAGTAAGACGGTTCAAATTCTGTTAGGCTTTTCCCTTATTGCGTTAATTTTGAGCGTGGTTGGTGTGGCATCGATTTGGTATGGGCAGAAAAATCATCAAACGAATAATGCGAAAACCACCGCCAAAAAAGAGACAACTGTAACGAAAAAACAAGATACTTTTAAAATAACGGCGCTTGGTGATTCGCTTACATATGGTGTTGGTGATACAGAAGGCGGCGGGTATGTCCGAGTGGTGGAGAATTTCTACAAACAAAAAGAGAAGAATGTCGAGAATGTCAATCTTGCTATTAGCGGGGCGAAATCAGGACAACTTCTCAAACAATTAGACCAAAAAGAAGTGCAAAATCAAATAAAATCAGCCGATGTAATCTTGATGACGATTGGTGGCAATGATTTGTTCCGTGGTGGGGAAGCGCTGGATGATTTTAAAAGCGATGCGATTAAACAAGCCGAAGCAAGTTATACAAGCAATCTAAAACAAATTTATCAAACGATACGAAAGTTAAATCCATCCGCGCCAGTTTTTCATATTGGGCTGTATAATCCGTTTATGTCGTTAGAAAATGCGAGCGAAATGTCGGCAGTTGCGAATGAGTGGAATTTGCAAAGTCAAAATCTATCGCAAAACGAGAAAAATATTATTTACGTCCCAACCTTTGATTTATTTCAGCAAAATGGGGCTGCCTATTTAGCCAGTGATAAATTCCATCCAAATCATGCTGGATACCAATTTATCGGCAATCGCGTGACCGAAGTTATTCAGACGGGAGGGGGAAAAGGCAATGACGGAGCGAGCACTTCAAGTAACTAATCTGCATAAAAAAATTCGTAAACGAGAAATTATTAAAGGGATCTCTTTTGAAGTAATGCCCGGAGAAGTTTTTGGCTTTCTTGGACCGAATGGAGCTGGGAAAACGACGACGATTCGAATGATTGTCGGCTTAATCAAACCAACGTCTGGAACGATTTTGATTGGTGGCAAAGATATTCGTAAAAATTTCACCGAAGCGATGCGGGGTCTTGGTTCTATCGTTGAAAATCCGGAATTTTATAGCTTTTTAACAGGACAAGAAAATTTGGCGTATTTTGCCCGAATGGATTCTTCGATTAAAAAAGAACGTATTCAAGAAGTAACCGAACTAGTTGGGCTAGAAAAGCGGATAAATGACAGAGTTTCTACTTATTCACTTGGTATGCGCCAACGTTTAGGAATTGCTCAGGCATTACTTTCGAATCCGAAATTATTAATTCTTGATGAACCAACAAACGGTCTCGATCCATCTGGAATTCACGAAATGCGCGACTTTATCCGTGCTCTGGCTAGAAATGAAGGTATAAGTGTGCTCGTGTCTTCTCATTTATTAAGTGAAATTGAACTTTTATGTGATCGGGTGGCGATTATGACGGACGGGACGATTATTAAAACCGACCAAGTTGCGCACTTGCTCAGTTCTCGTGCGCAATTACGCTGGCGGGTGACTCCAATAGAACAAGCCAAAGCCTTTTTGGAAAGTGTGACCGAAGTGGAAGTGGACGGCGAATACGTTGTGACAGCTATAGATGAGCGTAGTGCGGAATGGAACAAACAGCTCGTTGCAAAAGGTGTCAAAGTCCATGAAATCGACAAGCGAAAACCATCCCTTGAAGATCTATTCCTTGAGTTAACGGGAGGTCAGTCTATTGATTAATTTAGTGTATAATGAGCAATTAAAACTTTGGCGTAAAAAGCGGCTCATCGTTATTTTAGCGTTGGTGGCAATTATCGTAGCGATTTTCACGTATGCGCAATTCAGACAGCATCAAGAAGACGAAAAGCAAGCTGGGACAAGCGATTGGCATGTACAGACTCAGCAACAAATCGTCGACCTTGAAAATCGACTTGGCACAGGTCGGTTACCCGAAGAATATCAAAAATATTTCAAAGTGCTTGTCGGGCAACTACAATATTATTTAGATAATGACATCAACCCAAATGCACCCGGAGCACCAACTTTCCTAAAAACCTTTGTCGAAAATGGCATTAGTTTATTGTTTCCACTTTTTATCATGGTTATAGCAGCCGACTTAATCAGTGCTGAAACAAGCGCGGGAACGATGAAGTTCTTGCTGACAAGGCCTGTGAAGCGATGGCGGATTTTGACGAGTAAGTATGTTTCAATGTTGCTCTCGATTTCCGCGATTATGGTGTTATCCGCCGTTATTGCCTATTTGATTTCTGGGATTGTCTTTGGCTACGGTGGCTGGGACGCGCCAGTTCTCACCGGGTTTGGCATGAAAGATGGTGCCGTAACAACAACAGACGTGTACCAACTACCAGTTTGGCAATTACTGCTCATGGAATTTGGCCTTGCGTGGTTTGTCAGTGTCGTGGTCGGCGTGTTAACGATGTTTGTATCCGTACTCGTCCGCTCCACAGCCGCCGTAATGGGAATTATGCTCGCCTCACTTATTACCGGAACGATTCTAACCAACCTCGTCAGCTCTTGGCCGAGTGCGAAATATTTATTTATGGTCAATTTACAACTAACAAATTATTTAAACGGCTCCAGCCCACCAGTCGAAGGAATGACATTAAGTTTCTCAATGCTCGTCTTAACCGCGTGGATGCTAGTCGCATTCGTTTTATCTTATATTATTTTCACCAAAAGAGATGTCTATTAAAGAGCGCTTACCGGCGCTCTTTTTTGCGTTCAATAAAAGTTACTTACTTTTTGTGAGCATAAAACTTTCCTTTTGAATAGTTTAGTTATAAACTATAGTTAGTAATCAAAAAGGAGGTACAAACAAATGATTAAAGGAATTCATCACGTATCCGCGCTAACAAAATCTTTCAGCGAAAATCATCATTTTTATTCAGAAATATTAGGGCTACGGCTCGTGAAAAATACAGTGAACCAAGATAATATCCATATGCGCCACCTGTTTTACGGTGATTACATCGGTTCACCCGGGACTTTGCTGACCTTTTTCGAAGTACCACGCATCGGCTCAAGCTACGACGAACGCGCCTTTTTCGGCAATATCACCCTAGGCATACCAACAGACACAAGCCCTTACTGGGAAAAAAGGCTAAACGATTTTGCGATTTCTTTTCAAAAAGACGGCCAGACTTTAACCTTACAAGATCCCGACACAATGGGCATCATCCTAACGGAAATACCAGCTACCAATTCTAACCCAACCATTCACACCGATATCCCGGCTGAAAAACAACTTGTTCGGATTATCGGCGCTGATTATCACGTGCCAGACCCGGCCGCGACCAGCCAGTTTTTCACGAATCTTTTTGGGTTAGAAAGTCAGAATGGGGTATTAGTAGATAGGGACGAGATGAGTTTTGCGAAACTGCATGTGACCACATCAAACAAAAAATCCCGCACAGGACGCGGAACCATTGATCATATTGCTTATACTTTAGAAACGAAAGAAGCCGTCGATGAACTGCACGATTTAGCCGTTCGAAACGATTTAAAAATAGAAGAATTTGTTGACCGTGAGTATTTTAAAAGTTTATATATTCGTGAGCCAGGTGGACTGAGGATTGAATTCGCAAGTGCTGGCCCCGGTTTTACTATTGACGAACCACTCGAAACAATGGGTGACAAACTAGCCTTACCAAGCTTTTTAGAAGAAAAAAGAACAGAAATTGAAACTTATTTTGGAGGAGATTTATCATGATTAAAGATTTAAAAGGAATTCACCACGTAACTGCAATGACAAGTAGCGCCGAGAAAAATTACGCATTTTTCACAGAAGTTTTAGGAATGCGTTTAGTGAAAAAAACCGTTAACCAAGACGATATTCATACGTATCATTTGTTTTTCGCGGATGACAAAGGTTCTGCGGGAACAGATATGACATTTTTCGATTTTCCAAATTTACCAAAAGGGCGCCACGGAACAGACAGTATTTCACGTGTAGCTTTCCGTGTACCTAGTGATGCGGCGTTGGAATATTGGCTTGATCGTTTTGAACAATTAGAAGTTCCGCACGGCGAAATCAAAACTTTATTCGGTAAAAAATATCTAACATTCCAAGATTTTGATGACCAACAATTACAACTGATTTCCGACGAAAATAACGAAGGCGTAGCTGCGGGAACGCCGTGGAAAAACGGTCCAGTTCCAGAAAAATATGCGATTTACGGCTTAGGACCAGTCTTTTTAACCGTTGTTTCTTTGAAAAATATGGAGGCGATTTTGCAAACCATTTTTGGCTTTAGAAAAGTGACCGAAGAAGATGGACTTCATTTATTCGAGGTTGGTGAAGGTGGAAACGGGGCGCAAGTGATTGTCGAAGAGCGTACGGACATTCCTGCTGCGATGCAAGGTTACGGCGGCGTGCACCATGTGGCTTTCCGAGTAGAAGACCACGAGGAGTTACAAAAATGGATTGATCGCATGAATACAATCGAAGCGCCCAATTCTGGCTATGTAAATCGCTTCTACTTTGAATCTTTATACGTGCCTGTTTCGGAACGAATTTTGTTTGAATTTGCGACAGATGGTCCGGGCTTTGCGAGCGACGAACCATATGAAACACTCGGTGAAAAATTAGCTTTACCACCATTTTTAGAACCAAAACGCGCGGAAATTGAAAAAATGGTACGCCCAATTAATACGAAACGGAGCTGATAGTCGATGGAACATATTTTTATCCCAGCGAAAAATAAGGAATTAGCGCCATTATTACTACTTCACGGGACAGGCGGCGATGAAAAGTCGCTTGTCGAAGTAGCAGAATTTATCTCGGGTGATGCCGCTGTTTTATCATTGCGAGGAGATATTAAAGAAGGCGGAGCAAATCGATTTTTCAAAAGATTTCATGACGGCAGTTTAGATTTAGAAGACTTGGAAAGTAAAACTGCAGAATTAATTGCAACGACGCGGGAGCTTGCTGAAAAGTACCAACTGGATTTTGAGCGAATTATTGCGGTAGGCTATTCTAACGGTGCCAATATTGCTGCCAATGCGTTACTTCAAGCAGAGGATAGTTTCCATAAAGCGATTTTGTTTCACGCGATGCCAGCCGGGAATAAACAACCCGAATTTTCGATTAGCCATCGTAGTGTATTTTTATCAGCTGGTTTAAATGATCCGCTTATTACTGCTGAAGCTTCCGAAAAACTGGTTGAAATCCTCGAAAAACGTGGTGCGAAAGTCGAAACAGTTTGGACAGCGGCTGGGCACTCACTCACCATGGAAGAACTAGAAGAAGCAAAAAAATGGTATCACAACAACCAGAAATGAGGTAAGTAGATGACTATTTTCAAAAGTGCTGAGTTATCCCAAAAAGATAATTATAAATTTTTAACAGGAAGTATTATTCCGCGACCAATTGCTTTTGTAACAACGCTTGCTGAAAACGGGGTGACGGTTAACGCCGCCCCGTTCAGTTTTTTTAATGTCGTTTCGAGCTCTCCTGCAATAGTTTCGATTGCTGTCCAACGCGCAGATGGTGAGCAAAAAGATACTGCGCGGAATGCGGCTTTCACGAAGGAACTGAACATCCATATTGTCAGCGAGGAATTTGTGGAAGAAATGAATAAAACCGCCGCGCGCCTTGCACGAGATGTGAGCGAAATCGACAAGACGAACTTGCATTTAGAGCCAGTCCAAGACATGAAAACACCAAAGATTTCCGAAGCAAAAATTGTCCTTACTGCCAAATTGGAACAAATCATTCCGATAAAAAATGATGCTGGCGAGGTTGTTTCTGATTTGATTTTAGCGCGTATTGTGACATACGATTTTGCAGATGATGTGTTTGACCCAGAGCATCAGTACATTTTTCCAGAAAAGCTTGCGCCAATTGCTCGGCTCGCGGGAAATGACTATACGAAACTTGGGGAGATTTTCCGGATTGAACGACCAAATTAACGAGAATTAGTTGCGAAACAACAGCCATCATGTTAAACTAGGGGCATCTAAATTGAACGGAGGGTTGCCCATCATGCGTTATATTAGACTACGTTTCCCAAAAAATCTATGCAACTAATTTAATAGTGCGGGAATATCCATGCTTATTTGGTGTGGATAACGGGATTGGTCTTGCGTGCATGTATGGCACCCAAAATAAATATGGGTAGAATGAAGGGGAACTCGCTTCATTTGAAGGCAATCTAGTATCTTTTTGATGCTGTTTTTGTGTTTTCAATCTACTCAGAACCCTGACCGCGCTGAATCTATTTCAGGAGGTCCTTTTTTATGGAGAAAAAAATATTAATCGTTGGTATAAGCCAAAAACAAACAGATTTTGATTACTCAATGGAAGAATTAGCCAATTTAGCGGCTGCAAATAATATGGAAGTGGTAGGTGAAATCCGCCAAAATATCGACCGTGAAAACCGCGCTACCTATGTTGGAAAAGGGAAAGTGGATGAAATCAAAGGCCTGGCAGAAATGCAGGAAGCACGCTTGATTATTTTTAACGATGAACTTTCGCCGTCGCAAATCAGAAATTTAGAAGAAGCGCTCGAACTGGATGTAATGGATAGAACTGGTTTGATTCTGGCTATCTTTGCGAACCGAGCAAAAACAAAAGAAGCGCAACTGCAAGTCCAAATCGCCAAATTGAAATATGAACTTCCGCGGATTTTTGGACAAGGCGAAGATATGGACCAACAAAGCGGAAAAGGCGGGCTCAGCAACCGTGGTTCCGGTGAAAAGAAAATCGAAACAGACCGCCGTACTATCAAAAATCAAATCCGTCATTTGCAAAAAGAGCTTGATATGCTCGTAGATGACCGCGAAGTCCGTCGTCGCAAACGGAAGAAAAATGAAATTCCTGTGGTGTCGCTCGTTGGTTATACGAATGCGGGGAAATCCACGACAATGAACGGCTTAGTACGTGCCTATAGTGAAACGGCTGAAAAACAAGTTTTTGAGAAAGATATGCTCTTCGCTACGCTAGAAACAAGTGTGCGCGAAATTGTGTTGCCGGATAATAAGCAATTTTTACTCACAGATACGGTTGGTTTTGTAAGCAAACTACCGCATCAACTCGTGAAAGCATTCCGTTCCACACTTGAAGAAGCGCGCGATGCTGATTTGCTCATTCATGTGGTAGATTATTCGGATCCGCATTATAAAACGATGATGAAGACCACGGAAGAAACGTTGAAAGCTGTTGGCGTGGAAGATGTTCCGGTTATTTATGCGTATAATAAAGCTGATTTGATAGAAGACGAAATATACCCTAAACAAACGGAGAATACGATTGTCTTTTCGGCGCGGGAAGAAGAAAGTTTGGAATTTCTAACAGAGGTGATTCGTAAAGAATTGTTCGCTAGCTATGAAAAAGCAACTTTCTTAATTCCGTTTGAAGCTGGACAAGTTGTTGCTTATTTGAACGACCATGCTGATGTTTTAGAAACCGAATACTTGGAAAATGGCACGCAAATTGTTGCAGAAGTAAGCCCGGCAGATTTACAAAAACTAGCCGCATATCACATAGCTGACTAAAGCGAGTTCCGACTGAATTTGCTATAATGAACCATACAGCAAATTTAGTGAGGAGATTTCTAGCTATGAAAAAAACTGGATGGGGAATACTTGGCGCAGTTGCTGCTTTTACAGGTTATGCATACTGGTCGACCAAACATTTAACCGTAACAAATTATGAAATAGTATCAGATAAGATTCCGGCAGAATGGGACGGCGCGACATTTGTTCAGCTGTCCGATCTGCATAGTGCAAGTTTTGGTTTATATAATAATCCTTTGCTCAGTATCGTGAACGAGCTGGCTCCGGATGCCGTTTTTCTAACTGGAGATATGATTGACGGCGATGAGTCACCAATTGTAGCAATGGCAGCCGTGCGCAAATTGGCGAAAGAATTTCCGGTCTTTTACGTGAGCGGAAACCATGAAGGCAGAAGCGCATTTTATGAAGATTTTAAAGCGGATATGGAGAAACATCACGTCGCTGTTCTTGAAAATGAACGCTATTTTCTTAAAAAAGATGGCGCGGCAATCATGGTGGCTGGCGTCCGAGATCCACGTTTTGTAAGAGATGATTGGGCTGATAAAGAATTACCGAAGCAAGAATGGGAAGAGGCTGCCTTAAAAGAAGCACTAGATGAGGCGACCGCTAATTTGTCGCCGGATTATTTTGCGATTCTACTTGCGCATCGTCCAGAGTTTTGGCCGCTTTACCAAGCTTATCCGGTAGATTTAGTTTTATCAGGTCATGCACACGGTGGCCAATTTAGACTACCGTTAACAGAAGGTCTTTTCGCACCGGGGCAAGGTTTGATGCCAAAATGGACAGCGGGAATTCACCGAGCTGGCGGAAAAGCGCTTATTGTTAGTCGTGGCTTAGGAAATGTAACGAAACTTCCACGCCTATTTAATGATCCAGAAATTATTCGGATTACGCTTAAAGCAAAAGGGGATGCTTAGGAAAAGTGATTTATTTAGATAATGAAGATGTGCTCGATCAAGCGTACAACTTTGCAATGGAGGAATATGCGCTTCGTTCTTTAGACGAAAATGAAACGTATTTTATGTTTTACCGGATGAAGCCGACGATTATTGTTGGTAAAAACCAAAACACGCTGGAAGAAATTAACCATACGTTCGTTCAAGACAATAATATTGATGTGCTGCGCCGGTTGTCAGGTGGCGGGGCGGTTTACAATGACGAAGGTAACATTAGTTTTAGCATGATTACAAAAGATGATGGAAATAGCTTTCAAAACTTCGCGAAGTTCACCGAGCCAGTGATTCGCGCGCTTCAAAAACTTGGCGTAAATGCAAAGCTTAGCGGCCGAAATGATATTGAAGTGGACGGCAAAAAAATCAGCGGCAATGCCCAATTTGCAACAAAAGGTCGACTTTATAGCCACGGGACTTTGCTATTTGATGTAGATTTGTCGATGCTTGAAAAAGCGTTACAAGTTGATCCAGAGAAATACCTATCGAAGGGCGTTAAATCCGTACGCAGTCGCGTGACAACCATTCGTGAAAATCTAGCGAACGATATGGATATTCTGGAGTTCAAGCAAATTTTACTAGAATCCATTTTTGGAACGACAGAAATACCGCGTTATACGTTCACTGAAGCGGACAAACAAGGTATCGAGAAATTACGTGTCGAGCGTTATCGGAATTGGGACTGGACTTACGGGAAATCGCCAAAAGCGACAATCAAACGCAAAAAACGATTTCCAGCAGGCACTATTGAATTCCAACTAGCGCTACAAAAAGGTCAAGTAAAAGAAGCGACGATTTATGGCGACTTTTTCGGGACAGAAGATGTTGCTGAATTAGCCGAAAAGCTCATTGGTTGCCGTTTTGAACGCGGGGAAATGGATAAAGCTTGGATGGATGTCGATACTAAAGCTTACTTCGGAAACATTGAAAAAGAAGCGGTTTTAGCGATGTTATTTGAATAAAAGATAGAAGAAAAAACTCTAAGAAGCGAATTCTTGGAGTTTTTTCGTGGAAATGATTACCACGCTTTAATAAATCAAGAACTCGTGTTAAACTTAAAGTTAGAAAAAAAGGAAAAGGTGTAGAGATGGCTATAAACAAATTAAACGATTTTTATTTTAAAAAACTTGGCAGCTGGAATTTAATACATAGTTTTATAAAGGGTTTTTGGAGAGCGTTTTTTTTAATCGTGTTACTTATAATTGTTATTAACATTATAGTTGCAAATTTTCTGGATAATGCTTTTTTAATTCCAGTGATGTTGATTAGTTTACTCTATATTCCACTCTTATATTATCTATTAATTTATAATCGCGCGAAGAAATTCATCCGAACACGGTATCAATTACGTAACTTTAAAGAGTTGACTGCAATGCGACGTTATTTATTATATGCCTATTTAGAAAAAAGCGGTTTTAGCACACGGGACGATTTAGACAAACTACTTCGCTTTGTTCATTCAGAAATGGCAGAAGAGAAAAAGAACTATAAACCACTGAATACAATAATCGGCGTTTTTATCGCAGCATTTTTGGCGATTTTGGGCGGTTCCTTTTTATTCTTAATGGAGAATGTCGTTGAGCGACTTATTGCAGCAGTTGTAATAATCGTGATGGCTGTTATTTTATATTTTATCGGCCTTACAGTTATGCGAATTATCCGCTCCAAATCAGAAATAAACACAAGAAAAGAACAGGAACTAACAAGAGAAATTATTGCCATTCAAACGGCTATGCTTGTCAGTGAAAACACCAGTTATCACCCATTTTTAGCAATGGAAAAGAAAGTGAATGAAAGTGAATTTTTAAAAGAGATAATTACATCACGGTCCTTTTTATAAACATATCGTTATAGGCATATTTAGGAGGCAGAATCATGACAACCAAACGCAAAGAGACGAGAGAAAGTGTTTGTTATCGGGAAATTAAAAAGAAGATTCGAAACGGGGAACTAAAGCCAGGAGATCGCTTAATTGAAAATACGCTATCGCAACAATTAGAAATTAGCCGCACGCCAATTCGAAAAGCAATCGGAATGCTTGCTGCTGATGGCTATGTCGAATACAATGATTTTCGCGGCGCCTTTGTCCGAGATAGCATTATTAATAAAGAACGCTACTTTGAAATGACAGAAATTATTGGTTTGTTTCTAAAACAAGCTATTCAAAAAATCCGCACGAAAAAAATCACCTTCAACAAAATGCGTGTCGTTGCTAAATTAGTCGAGATTGAACGGGAAGAAAACCCAGCCGATCCAGCAATTTACTTCGAATATGAAAAGTGGTTTGTGAGTGATTTATTGACGTATATGAAAAATAATTACTACTTAAAAATTAGTGATGACTTTTTCAATAATATTCAAGAATTTGGTGATGAGGAAGTTATCAAAATCGCGCAAAATGCTTGTGTTAAAACGGTTGCTAACATTCAACGTTTTATCGATGCCCTAGAAGAACAAGATTACGATCAGTGCATGGCGATTATCGACCAAGTCATCGATGCCCATGTATTAGTCGCTTATCGTTAAAAAAAGTATGGTCCTTAAATTCAAGGACCATACTTTTTATTTTACTTTTACTAAATATCTACCAGTAACGCCGCCGTTCATTACTTGATGAAGCGCTCTAGGTAACTCGGAAAATGGTACTTCTGTCGCCAGATTTTCTAAGTTAGCCAATTTAAAATCTGTCGCAAGTCTATTCCAAATCCGAACTCGTTTTGGCATCGGACATAAAACAGAATCAATCCCGAACAATTGAATACCGCGCAAAATGAACGGGAAGACGGTCGTATCTAATTTTCCGCCAGCAGACATTCCGCATGTCGTCACGGCACCACCATATTGAACAGCTGTTAGAAGATAAGAAAGCGGCTTACCACCAACGCAATCAATCGCTCCAGCGTAAAGTTGTTTATCTAACGCACGTACTTTTTCAGGTTGGAAAGCTTCTCTTGGAACTACTTCTGTTACGCCGAATTTTTCTAAGAATTCCTTGGCATCGCTTCTGCCTGAAGACGCTACGACTGAAAATCCACGTTTTGCAAGGATGGCTGAGCTAAGGCTACCCACACCGCCAGTTGCGCCACTTACAGCGATTTTTCCGGCATCTGGAGTTACGCCACTAAATTCCAGCGCATCGACCGAGAGCGCTGCTGTAAAGCCTGCTGTACCAAGTATCATTGCTTCTTTCAGTGATAAACCATCTGGCAACGGGACAACCCATTCAGCTGGAACACGAATAAACTCACTATAGCCACCAAAATAGCTCACGCCAAAATCATAGCTAGTGACAATAACCATATCGCCAACCTGAAAACGGTCAGATTTCGATTCAACCACGACGCCACTTGCATCAATACCGGGAATGAAAGGATATTCGCTCACAATTTTCCCGTCAGGAAGCACCGCCAGTCCGTCTTTATAATTAATACCAGAATAGTGTACTTCAATCGTTACTTCATTTTCCGGTAAGTTATCTAATATAGTTTCTCTAAAATGAAGGGAAGTATTATCTGCTTCTTTTTCAATAAAAAGCGCTTGAAATGATTTCATTTTTTAAATTCCTCCACAACTCAATTTTGTGTTCCTCTTCACTTTACGACTTTTTTCGGCATTTTACAAGGCTGTGACTGGTACAAATCCCCATTTCAAGGTAAACTATAGTAGTGAAGATGCCGATATTATGTGTAAATTTATAAATAGAATTTTTGGCAAGAAAGGGTGAGTGCGATGGGGAAAGCACTATTGATTGTGAATCCATCATCAGGTAAAGAAAAAGGAAAAACCTACCAGGGGAAGACAGAAGCAGTACTAAAAAAACGTTATGATGAGGTTGAAGTTCGCCTTACTGAAAAAGCAGGGGATGCGACGGAATTTGCTTCTTGGGCTGCTGAACAAGGTTTTGAAGCGGTAATCGCGATGGGTGGCGACGGGACTTTAAATGAAACAATAAATGGTCTCGCTATCCATGAAAAACGTCCTGATTTTGGCTTTGTTCCACTTGGGACAGTCAATGATTTGGCGCGCTCGGTAGGCATACCGCTAAAACCCGAAAAAGCTATTCAAGCATTAGAAAAAGCCATTGCCGTACCAATGGATGTTGGCCGAATTGGCGACCAATACTTTATGAACGTCCTAGCGATTGGTATGATTGCGCAAGCCGTCGACCAAGTTAGCGTTGAACAAAAAACAAAATTTGGCTCCGTGGCATACTTTTTAGAAGGCCTAAAAGCATTTAACCGCAATGAGTTACTTCATTTTAAAATAGAATACGACGAAGAAGTCTGGGAAGGCGAGGCGGCGCTAGTCGTGGCTGGCTTAACGAAATCAGTCGGCGGGATGGAGTCATGGGCACCGGATGCAAAAATCGACGACGGCTATCTCCATATTATTATTCTAACCAAGCTCGGCCTGCTAGATGCAGCCAATATGATTCCACAATTAATCCGTGGCAATTTAAAAAATAGTGAGGGTGTCGTTTATATTAAAACGAAAAAACTGACCATCGATGCGAGCGGAGAAGATTTAAGCATCAACGTTGATGGCGACCCAGGTCCGGGTGTTCCAGCAGAAATCGAAGTTCTCGGCAGTCATTTAAATATACTTGCACCGAAAAAAAGCAGCAAGAAGCGTTTTGGCCCATTCGTACTGAAAAAGTAATCTACGAATTGTAGAAGAATAAGGAGATGAAAGCTTTATGGAAGAAGAACTAGAAGTCGTTCATAAAGGCCTTGCCAACGCGAAAAATGGGTTTAAAGCCGTCCCCGGAAAGCTGTATTTGACGGCAACATATATTGTCCACAAACCGAATGATTACTTTGACGAAGAAATCAATATTCCACTTAATCGAGTCGCAAAAATACGCGGTGTTCGTACGAAAATCCTTGGAAAAGAATTGCTTTCTAACATTTTAGAAGTAGACATGATATCCGGAGTAAAGTATCAATTCGTTGTTAATAAACAGAAAAAGTGGCTGGAAGCAGTTTCCAAAGTATTAGAAAGCCGCGGTGAATCAGAAAAATTAGCATAGAAAGAAGCTGGCACGGAAAAAAGTGACCAGCTTCTTTTTTTACGCTAAATGAAATGCCGTTGCTCCAATCAAATTCGCGTCATTTCCAAATTGACATCCAACAACAGTAGGGCTAATAGTCGCAATCGGAACGCTCGCTTTGACTTTCGCCACATAACGAGTTAACTCATCAATAAAATCCGCCCGTTCACTTACACCACCACCAATAACAACCAGTTCAGGATCGAGCGCATATTGTAAATTAAAAATACTTCGAGCGAGATAATAAAACATCGTATCCAATTCTTCCTCCGCGATGGTATTTCCTTCTGCACGTAACTCAAAAGCACGAAGCCCATCAATCGCAGCCGCTGGAACTTCTAACCGCTCAGCAATTCTCGTAGCAGCATTCACGACCGTACCAAGCTCACTAAGCGTGTGTCCGTCACGATCCATCAGCATATAACCAAATTCACCACCATGCAAATTGGCCCCGTGATGCACCTTACCGCCACGAATAACCGCACCACCAACGCCGCTTCCAAGAATCATAAAAATAATATCTTGTTTATCTTTCGCCGCTCCAATCCAAACCTCTGCCAAGGCCGCACAGTTGGCATCATTTTCCATCGTAACCGGAAGCGCCAGTTTTTCTTCAAGCAATTGTTTGAAAGCAATATTATGTATGTACGGAATCGCACTCGCGCCGCCAATGATGCCGGTTTCATTATTCACTGCACCAGGACAACTAAAAGCTGCACCTTGAAACGTATAATCATACTTATTTTTTACATCTACAATTAGTTGCACCATTTCATCCAAATTATCTGGGGTACTGAATTTACCTTTTTCTAGTATTTCTCCAGCTGTTGTCAACACACCAAACTTTACTGCTGTTCCACCTAAATCAAACGCAAGTATCGTCATAACCCATTCTCCTTTGACAAAAAGTATATACTTATCATACTTTCAAACATAACAAATGACAAATAAAAAGTGAAATTAGTTTGCTAAAAATTAACGTCATTTTCCAGTTTTGTGCTATAATAAAGCAAGAATTTGAAGCGCAGGAGGAAATGGTTAGTGGAGATAAAGGTTCAAAAGAAATTGACTGACGGCAGAATCGCTTTTAGTAGTGAATATGGTGAATGCGTTGGAATATGGGCCGATGAAGACCCAGAACCAAGTAGGGTTTACACAGTAGAAATTACGATACCGGACATGATTAGCGCGGAACTACTGCACGAAAGCGAAGAAAAACATTGTGCATTAGAAATAGATGAAGAAGGCTTAGTTCACGTAATTGGGAAGTTAGAGGATTACGAAGAAGACGGCTTTGCAGTGCTTCGCTTAGAAGAAAGTATTATTTGTTTTGACACGAAATTCAGCGAAGAAATCGAAATGCTCCATGGAAGATTTGTTGAATTTGTTATTCCAGAAATAAAATTGAGTAATGTTGGTATATAAAAAAACGCCATGCTTCATTTCCCTTAAAACAGGAAATCAAGCGTGGCGTTTTTAGCTATATGTAGTAAATACAGCGAGCATTTTCTCTAAATCTTTCTCTGATCTTGCAAACAGCATCAAGCGTTGACGATTGGTTTCAATCACAAGCACGCCATCCTCAGATAAATTCATCCGTTCAATTTTTGCATAAGGGAAGAATAACAGAGCATAAAAAAGTCCAGATTCTTTGAAAACAGCTTTTGAACTACGGAAGAAACAAATGTAAATGAAAAGCACACCCATAATCCCAAGTAGCACAGAAGTGGAAAATGGTCCTTCACGAAAGAAAGTATTGGAAACGAACAATAGAACGATAATCCCAACAAAAATATAGCCGTCCCAACGACCACGAGAACGTAATTTGACACTTAAAACCGTCTTACCTTTCCAAAGTGGAATTACTGCATCATTATACAAAATATACAGCACCGTCAAGATGTTTGCCGCGAACAAAAAGATATTAGTAGCATCCCAAACCATTTTAGCTATCACTCACAATCTATCATTGATATAGTTTAGTAATATTGTAACATAATTATGTGAGGAAGAGGGGGAACTGGGTTTGAGGATGTTCATTTAGAGCGGATTTTTCGGCATAATAAGGCATACAAAAAAAGAACCGGAATTCTAATCCCGGTTCTTTTCGAATTATAATAACCACCCATTATCCAAGCGGCGAATACCCAGCTGGTGGAAGTCCTAAGATACCAGACCAGTAACCTAGAATACCAACAACGAATAGTCCTAAAATCAACCATAAAGCATTGACTTTTTTCTTGAGTATCCACATACATGCAAATGTAAGTAGAAGGGCAAGAAGACCTGGCATTAATTGGTCCAAGATACTTTGAACAGTAGTTGGAACGTCTTTACCAGTTTTAGAGTCTTCTGTTGTATAAGCTACAAGTGGAACATAAATCGTAGTCCACTTATTAACGAGGGCGCCCATAACGAATAGTCCGAGAATGGAAGCTCCTTCTGTTAGTTTTTGAAGCAGACCGCCAGACATATCAGATACAACATCTGTACCTTTTGTATATCCGTAGAATACGCCCCAATAACGGAAACCTAGGCGAATCGCATTAAATAGTACGAAGAATAAAATTGGTCCGATAATACTACCGTCAGTCGCAAAACCGGCACCTAAAGCGGCAAGTACTGGACGAACAGTTCCCCAGAAAATTGGATCCCCAACGCCGGCAAGTGGTCCCATTAGACCTACTTTAATACCATTGATAGCCCCGTCGTCAATATCAGCGCCATTGGCTTTTTGTTCTTCCATCGCAGTTGTTACACCTAAAATTGGTGCGGCCATATAAGGGTGTGTATTAAAGAATTCCAGGTGACGTTTGATAGCTTGTTCTCTTTCAGGCCCTTTTTCAGGATAAAGACGTTTAATCACGGGGATTACTGAGAAACAGAATCCTAATGATTGCATACGCTCAAAGTTCCACGACCCTTGGAAGAGGTTGGAACGAACGAACACGCCCATTAAATCACTTTTCGTTATCTTTTTTTCATTAACTGTAATTTGTTCACTCATATTTTTTCTCCCCCTTCCTTAGTCGTCAAGGTCGTCGTCGAGATCATCCGCTGCTCGTCCGCCGCCGCCCCCGCCGTATTGTTGGATAGCTTCTTTCAATTGATATTTAGGATTTAGTTGGATGTAAATGATTGCTGCAACTAGTCCTAAAACACCTAGTGCTACTAAGTTGAATTGAGTAAATGCTGCGACAACAAAACCTAAGAAGAAGAAAGGCATTAAATATTTAGCTGACATCATATTAATAACCATTGCGTAACCAACAACAACGATAAATCCACCAGCTACGTTTAGGCCGTTAACGATAACGTCCGGAATGGCATTGAGTAAATTTTCGACTGCTTGAGTACCAACTGTTACCGCAACGATAACGGCTGGAATCGCGATACGCATAGCTTGAAGTAGTAGTGCTGAAACATGTATCCAGTCGAGACTTCGCAGATTACCTTCCTTACCAGCTTTATCAGCCATATGTTGGAATGCAACTGTAATTGTACGAACTAGGATAGTAAGTACTTGACCAAGAGCAGCTAAAGGAATCGCAAGCGAAATACCTACGCTGATATCTTGTCCCCCAGTAATAACTAAGATAGTAGAAATAATGGATGCAAGGGCAGCATCTGGAGCAACCGCAGCCCCGATGTTCATCCATCCAAGCGCAATCATTTCAAGTGTACCCCCAATAATAATACCCGTTGTAATATCCCCAAGAACAAGACCAATCAATGTACAGGCAATCAATGGACGGTGGGTTTGCCACTCATCCAAAATACTACCCATACCACTAATACACGATACGAGGAATACAAGGATTAATTGTATTGCTGACATATATTTCCCTCCCAATTTTTCTTTTGAATGATAAAAAAAGATAATTTCATTATGATGACTGAATAAATTAAGCATCTAATACTTAGACTTTTATTCATGAATCACCCCTTTAAAGGTCTTCCTTTAAACGTTTGTTTTTTCGGGGCTCTAAAGTAGATTAGAGCCGCGGATGAATTATTTATCTTTATCTAGTAATGGGATAAGTTTGACTTTATTGTCAGAAGCGACTTTGCGAATTTCAAGTTCGATTCCTTTTTCATCCAATTTGCGGAATGCTGCTTCGTCCGTTGCGTCAACAGATACAGCGTTAGTAATCATATGTTTGCCTTCGCGGAATGCCATACCACCAATGTTTACGGTTGTAATATTGACACCAGCTTCTACTAGAGTTAGTACATCTGTAGGGTTAGTAAATAAGAACATTACAGGAGTTGTAGCATATTTCGGGTTGTTGTATACGCGAATCCCTTTTTGTACATCAACGACACTTGCTTTAACGCCTGGGGGTGCTACTTGTGTTAAAAGTGTTTTACGCACTTCATCTTTAGCGACATCATCACTAATAACGATGATACGTTCCACCTGTGTTTCTTTTGTCCAAACTGTTGCTACTTGACCGTGAATTAAACGGTCATCAATACGTGCTAAGCGAATATCCATTATAAATCGTCCTCCCCGACTTCTGTTTCTACTTTTGGTAATGATTGTTTGAGTGACTTAACGCCACCTGATCCTGCTGTAAGAGCTGTTTCGACTAGATCTTTTTGATTACTTGCTGCGCGCATCGAGAGCGTTTCAAGTAACATTGGAATATTCACACCAGTGACAACATCCATATTGTCTTCTGGAAGGGCGATTTGGCTAGATGCATTATAAGGACTGCCACCAAATAAATCAACCATAAAAATGACGCCTTCAGAAGTATCCAATTTGTCTAGTTTTTCTTTATATTTAGTAATAAGCGTATCCGTGTTTTCTCCAGGAACGAAAGTAATGAATTCCACATTATCCTGTTTGCCGATAATCATTTCGGTTGATTTCAACAATTCACGCGCGGCTTCACCATGTGTGCCAATGATAATTCCAACTGGCATAAGTATCTCCTCCTTAAGCGTGGATATAATCATCCATTAATACTAACGCAAAAACTGTGCCAACATTTCTGTATTAAACAACCTCCTTTGCTAATAGAAGCGGTTCAAGGCTTTTGTAAGCGTGTACTAACAGATGTGGCGCGCCTTAATACGCTAAATACGTAGCTTAATACACTAAGTACTAATCTTAGACATACATACAACATTACCCTAAAAGAAAGGGCAGAAAACGCAATTGCTGAAAATAAAACAAGCCAACTTGTGAATCTTGTTGGCTTGTTTATGCTTATGAAAGTACTTCTGGTTGGATTTCGTTCAAAATATCATACAAATAACAAAGCTCATCATTGGTTAGTTTTAAGTTCATTTTGTAGATAACTTCTTTATTTGTTTCTTCTAGTGCTTGGAAAATGTCTGTTTCGAGCATGATTTTAGGATCACGATAAACTAATCCGTCATTTAAAACCATACGTTCCAAAGCACAACCGACATGAATGAGTAAATTGATTTTGAACGTGTTATCGAGTTTGTAACCCAGTTTTTTCTCTAATACGCTAGCAAATGAGCTTAAAATTTCAATCGTTTTCTTCGGATTGAGATAGGTTAGAAATTCGTTCAAGCTTTCTTCGATAATTTCTTTCGCGATTCGGCCAGTTTCGCCAGTTTTAACAACGATATTGCGTTGCTTCACTAGGCTGACTAGTTGTTCTTCACCATCAACGCCAAAAAGTCGTTCGAGCGGGATGAAGGGGATTTGGATTTTTGGATCCTGAATACCAACCGCCATCAAAATATCATTTTCTTCTTGAAGCTGCTCTAAACGACTATCCATTTCATGCAAGCCGATTGGAATAACTTTGATAGCGTCCGTTGTAATCGTATCTAAAATGTTTTCGATAAACAGTTGTAGTTTTTCTGCGGTACCTTCGCCGGTCGCGCAAATCGTAACGATTGCGTGTGGTTTTTGGTTGGAATCGAGCGTATCATCATCGGAATTATAGCCGCCGTAACCGCGGAAATCTTTTAAGGAATCGTAAATACTATCAAGTTCCATATCGAGAATATTGGATTTGCGGACTGCTTCAATAACGGTTGCGGTTGAAACCATATCAATCGAGCGAACCGGAATACCAGTACGTTCCGAAATAACCGGAGCAAAACTTGTCAGCGAGCCCATATCAACAAGCAGCAAGAGGCCACGTCCCATATCCATTTCTTTCGCACGTTCGGTCAATTTATCAAGCACGATTTTCGGACTTTGATCAAGTGGCATATCAATTCCTTCCACTAAACCTTCACCGAGCAGTTTCTTCGCCACACTCACCATGCTACTAGCCGTATTATTGCCATGCGTCGCCACAAGAACCGCCACACGAGCATTTTCTTGTTCTTTTAAAAGGGAACTAATTAATAGCGTTAAATACATCACTTCCATATTGGGAACGCGAATGTGGAAAGTAGCCTCGATATCATCTTTAATTTCACGCGACAATTCATAGGCTTCGGGTTGATCATTGACAACATTTTCGATATTAGTATATTTTAACGGTTTATTACTTTCAATTCGTTTAATAAAAGAAGTCAGGTGAAGACTAAACGCAAGCAGGAAGCGCTCATTCAACTTTTTACCAAGCTGATGTTCAATTCGCAGCTCGACACCTTCCGCAAAATTCAAAATTTCTTCATTAACGATTTTTAAAATATTTTCGCGATTATGGATGGTATTTTTGAATTTGTTGTAAAAGCTGTTGAGATGAATATCGATATCCATCTTGATAAATTTCTTGATATCATCATCTTCCACACCTTGATCCATTAAAATTGACGCTTTATCTTCAATAATTTTGTAAAGGTTGAAGTTGGGCTCATATTCATCTGACGTAATTAAAGTATTATTCATTTCTGGGAAAATCGTCGTATATGGCTCCAAATATTCTGCAATCGCTTGAAGTTCCTTGCGGCGATTACTAAAGTGGAAGAAACCATCTTTAATATTAATCGGTAGCGTTTTAAAATCAATCAAAATTTCTTCGTCTTTGTCAAAACTATTAAGGAAGCCTTGCGCGCAGACGAGTTGAATATTGGATTTTAATTGCCCGATATTTCCGTAAGTCGTATTGCCAATCAATGCTTTGGCAGCTTCATCTTCAATTCGAATCGGTTTATTGACACGATGCGCCTCACTGGAAAGCAAGTATTTCAGCAATTCAACGCGTTCAAAAGCCGTCCGTTCTTCCAAACTTGGTAGGGTAATAATAATCGGAATACGGCGCATAAACGTTTTCAAAAGGGAAGATTCCGGATTTTCTGTTGTAGCACCGATAATTAAAACATTGGATTTACGTGTCCGGTCAGTTTCGCCAAGTTTATTATATGTGCCAGAATCCATCAAATAAAAAATCATTTCTTGGCCTTCTGGTGGGAGACGGTGAATTTCATCAAGGAACAAAATGCCGCCTTCTGCTTTTTCAACAAGTCCACCTTTGTCATTTTCAGCGCCGGTAAAGGCACCTTTCACATGGCCGAAAATATGGGACATCAAAAGTTGCGGGTTATTATAGTAATCTGCGCAGTTGAAAATAATAAACGGCGCATCGGCAGGGAGGCGTTTGGCATGTTGCGAGAAACGATACATTAGATTAGCAAAAAGCGTTTTACCAACACCAGTTTGTCCGAGAATCATTGTATGTAAGCCATTTGGTGGATAAAGTACGGCAGCTTTTGCTTGCTCAACAGGAGTTTTAAGACTGTCATTAACGCCAATGAGATCATCAAAAGGACTTCTTTCGACAATGCTAGGTTTTAACATTTTTAAGAGCGAATCACAGCTTTCAAATTCGAGTTCAGTATCGGAAAGGGTACGTCCAATTTCATCTTCAACAGCTCGTTTAGGAAAATAAAGCACTGGTCGGCCAACGATTTTAATGATTTTTCCTTGTCTGTGAAGTTCATTCAATTCCATACTGACATTATTTCTCAAAATAGATAATGTTTCCGAAATCATACTTGCTGTAAAGCCTTCATTATTCTCTAATTGCTCGTGAATGGTCTTAGCAGAAGGGTTTTCTAAAATAAATTCATAAATACGGTCAATACGCTTCATTATAAAACCTCCATTTAGTGTATCGGTGAACGTTTAGTGTATTATAAAAGATTAATACACTCTAGAATTCTGTATTTATCTTAGCATGACTAGTGAAAATGTCAATGTTTATTTACTAAAAATCAAATTGACTAGCTACGCGGATAGTACTATTATATAGAAGGAACAAATAAAATCTATGAGGTGTTCATAATGTCAAAAGTACTATTTATTAAAGCGTCACCACTTCCAAATGAAGTATCCAGAAGTTCGCAAGTAGCAGAAACATTTATGGCTGAATATAAAGCGAAAAATCCTTCTGATACAGTAGAAGAATTAGTTTTATATAATACAGAAGTACCGTTGCTTGATCTAGAATTAATGTCGGCTGGAAGAGAATTACAAGCTGGTAAAGCTTTCACTGATTTAGCTCCAGACGTACAAAAAAGATTAAATGCATACAATGCGCTTACAGAACAATTTTTAGCAGCAGACAAATATGTTTTTGTGTTCCCACTTTGGAACCTTGGAATCCCGCCATTATTAAAAGCTTATATTGATACTTTTGTAGTTGCTGGAAAATCTTTCCGTTATACTGAACATGGCCCAGAGGCACTTTTAAAAGATAAAAAAGCGATCTTAATCCACGGTAGCGGTGGTATTTATTCTGCTGGACCAACAAGTTCATTTACTCACGGAGAACCATATTTGCGTACTATTTTACAATTTATCGGTATCAACGTAGTGCCATCGATTTTTGTAGAAGGAATTGATCACAATCCTAGCAAAGAAGCGGAAATCGTTGCAGCTGCTAAAGCGGTAGCGCAGGAAAGTGCTGCAGAATTCTAAAAAAGTTTGTGAAAATTTTATTTCTTGCTAATGATATTAAGGTAGTATTATCAACTGTCTAGACCAATAAAAACATATAAAAAGTTTGCTAATCCCTTTATAAATTGGTAAAGTAGAGAAGTAGATTGATTGATAAAGTGCTGACATAACTCGGCACTTTATTCTTTTTAATTACTCGAAAGGGATGAATTAGGATGGAAGAGCAAAAAGAAGAATTGCAAAGAGGACTGAAAAATAGACACATTCAGTTAATCGCGATTGGCGGAGCAATTGGTACAGGGCTTTTTCTAGGAGCAGGGAAGTCAATTCATTTGGCGGGTCCATCCATCATGTTAGTTTACTTAATTATAGGGGCTATTTTATTCTTTGTTATGAGAGCTTTGGGTGAATTATTAATACATAACCCAACAACAGGATCTTTTACAGAATTTGCAGAGCAGTACATTGGACCGTGGGCTGGCTTTATTACCGGCTGGACATATTGGTTCTGCTGGATTGTGACAGGTATCGCGGAAATTACAGCAGTTGGTATGTACGTGAAATTTTGGGTGCCAGACTTACCACAATGGATTCCAGCACTGGCTTGCGTTTTAATACTTCTTTTGTTTAACTTAGCAACCGTCAAAGCTTTTGGCGAAATTGAATTTTGGTTCGCGATTATTAAAGTAGTTGTCATTATTGCATTAATTGTTATTGGATTTGTACTAGTATTTATTGGTTATAAACATGGAACAAGTACGGCTTCATTTTCTAATTTAGTCGATTACGGCGGCTTTTTCCCGAATGGTATTGCGGGGTTCTTACTCGCTTTCCAAATGGCGACTTTTTCGTTTGTCGGAATTGAACTTGTTGGTGTAACCGCGGGAGAAGCAGATGACCCAGAGCGGACACTTCCAAAAGCAATTAATAATATTCCTATTCGGATTTTAATCTTTTATATTGGGGCATTACTAGTTCTGATGTCGATTTATCCGTGGAGCAATATTGATCCAAATACGAGTCCATTCGTTAGTGTATTTACGATGATTGGGATTCCAGCGGCGGCCGGAATTATTAACTTTGTTGTGTTAACGGCTGCGATGTCTTCCTGTAATAGTGGGATTTTCAGCACGAGCCGGATGCTTTATACTCTTTCAGCAGAAGGAAAAGCACCGAAAAAAATGCATCATTTGAGCTCGAATGGAGTTCCCGCAACAGCGTTAATCACATCAACCGCATGTTTACTTATTGGCGTATTTTTAAATTATATTTTGCCTGAGCAAGTATTTATTCTAGTAACGAGTATTGCGACGATTTGCTTTATCTGGGTTTGGGGCGTTATTTTAGTGGCACATTTACGTTTTCGCCGTAAACATCCAGAAATTGCAGCGAAAAGTAAATTTAAAATGCCATTATCTCCTTTAATGAACTGGGTTAGCTTAATTTTCTTCGGAGGACTACTAGTTATCCTAGGTTTTGCGGCAGATACAAGAATTGCGCTATTCGTTACACCAGTATGGTTCTTGATTTTAGGTATTGCTTATCAGATTTTAAAAGCATCCAACCGAAAGACAAAAATTCGACATAATTAACAACCCGGCAAGTATTCGCTAAACAAAGCAGTTTTAGTGAATACTTGCTTTTTTTTGACTTTAAAAGCGCCGCGAATTTCTTTACAAATGAAAATAATCGTGTAGAATGATAGGTGTTTAGAGCGTTTTGTCGTTTTCACGCATATAGAGTGAGTACTCACTCATTTTTAGAAATAGCTATTTATGTGAAGCGACGTACAATCGACGGATAATATGTGAAATTTGATACATATTAAGTAGTGCGTAACGAAAGGGATGAGAAAATGATTCATGCAGGATTAGATGTAGGATCAACAACAGCAAAAGCCGTAGCACTTAATGACCAGGGGGATATTTTATTTCAAACTTACCGAAGACATTATTCCGACATTAAAAAAGTAACATTAGAAATCATGCAAGACATGCAAAAAAAATGTGGGATGACCGAAATGACGTTCAAAATTACCGGTTCATCAGGTTTAGCAATTTCCAAATTTTTGAATGTGCCATTTGTGCAGGAAGTAATTGCTTGTACGGAAGCGGTCGAACAAGTTATTCCAGAAACGGATGTAGTAATCGAGCTAGGTGGGGAAGATGCGAAGATTATTTATTTCAGTGGCGGGATTGAGCAACGAATGAATAACGCTTGTGCTGGTGGAACGGGTGCGTTTATCGACCAAATCGCCACGCTGCTTCAAACTGATCCAACAGGCTTAAATGAATTGGCGCAAAATGCGAATACAATTTATCCGATTGCTTCTAGATGTGGGGTATTTGCCAAAACGGACGTACAACCATTACTGAATGAAGGGGCTAGAAAAGAAGATATTGCCGCTTCCATTTTCCAAAGTGTGGTTACGCAGACGATTAGTGGACTTGCTTGTGGACGTCCAATCCGTGGGAAAGTAGCATTTCTTGGAGGGCCGCTTACCTTCCTTGATCAATTACGTTATCGTTTTACAGAAACATTGAAGATGAAAGATAGTGATATTATTGCGCCTCAAAATGCGGAATATTTTATTGCACTTGGAACTGCTTTTACGGGACTGAATGATGTGCCGCTAAAAGTAGATGATATGATTCATCGTCTTTCGAATATGGATATGACGACAATGGCGACAGATACCGTAATTTTGCCGGCGCTTTTTGAAAAGAAAGCAGACTTAGACGAATTTCGCGCGCGTCATAATCAAATGAAAGCAAAGCGGGCGAAGTTGGAAGACTATGAAGGCGATGCTTACTTAGGTATTGATGCTGGATCAACTACGACTAAATTAATTTTAATGAGCCAAACCAATGAAATTCTTTACTCGTTTTATTCTAGTAATAATGGGAATCCACTGCAATCTGTTATTGATGCGACGAGTGATTTATATGAAATTTTACCGGAAAAAGTTCGAGTTGCGCAGTCGGGAATCACAGGCTACGGCGAGTCGCTTATTAAAGCCGCACTTAAAATTGATGTTGGCGAAATTGAAACAGTAGCGCATTACCGTGCCGCTCGCGAATTTTTGCCAGATGTTGATTTTATTTTAGACATTGGCGGACAAGATATGAAATGTATGAAGATTAAAAAGGGCGCGCTCGATAGCTTAATGCTGAATGAAGCTTGTTCTGCCGGATGTGGCTCATTCCTCGAAACATTTGCGCAAACACTTAATTTATCGATTGAAGATTTTGCTGCTCGGGCACTTGAGGCGAAAGCTCCAGTTGACCTAGGTTCACGCTGTACCGTTTTCATGAATTCCAAAGTGAAACAAGTGCAAAAAGAAGGCGTGAGCATGGAAGATTTATCTGCGGGTCTTGCTTATTCCGTTGTGAAAAATGCCCTGCAAAAAGTAATTAAACTGCGTAGTCCGAAAGACATCGGTGAAAAAGTTATCGTTCAAGGTGGAACTTTTTACAATGAATCAGTCTTGCGTGCTTTTGAACTGTTAACCGGACGTGAAGTGGTTCGACCAGATATCGCTGGAATGATGGGCGCTTTTGGTGCAGCCTTGATTGCTCGCGAACATTACGAAACTGGCGAAGTAACAGAAATGCTCGTACTGGAAAAATTGCGTGAATTTAGCGCAGAAACTTCTCAGTCGCGCTGTAATCTTTGTAGCAACACGTGTCAACTAACAGTGACGAGATTTGGCGATGACCGGATGTTCGTTAGTGGAAATCGTTGTGAACGCGGCGAACGTGTCGAAACGAAACGCAATTTACTGCCCAACTTATATGCCTATAAGTTAAAACGGACTTTTGATTACAAATCATTGAAAAAATCAGAAGCTACCAGAGGAACAATTGGTATTCCACGTGCGCTAAATGTTTTTGAAAACTATCCGCTATGGCATACGATTTTAACGAACCTAGGTTTCCGCGTCGTTTTATCTTCTAAATCATCTAAAAACTTGTATGATAAAGGGATTGAAACGATTGCATCCGAAGCGGTTTGTTTCCCAGCCAAATTAACACATGGCCATATTATGGATTTAATTAAGAAAAAAGCAGACCGTATTTTCTATCCATCGGTCGTGTATGAAAAACCCGAATTCGGCGAGGCGACCAATAACTTCAACTGCCCAGTCGTGGCCGGTTATCCAGAGGTTATTCGTGTAAATGTCGATGCTTTAGAAGAGAAAAACATCCCAATGATTAGTCCATTTTTAACATTAGATAATGAAAAAGCATTAATCGAACAAATGAGTCTTGCGTTCCCAGAAGTCCCAGCTGCGGATATGGAAAAAGCAGTCCAAGCAGGACTTGAAGAAGCTGAAATTTGCCGTAAAGACATTCAAGCGGAAGGGGAAGCGGCACTTACTTATATTAAGAAAAACAAAATTAAAGGGATTGTTCTTGCGGGACATCCGTATCATATTGACCCAGAAGTAAACCACGGAATTCCTGAGCTTATTACGATGAACGGGATGGCGGTTCTTACCGAAGATTCGATTTCCCATCTTGGTGAACTCGATCATAAACTTCGGGTTGAAAATCAGTGGAAATATCACGCAAGACTATATCGCGCAGCAAGTTTTACCGCTAAAAGTGAAGATTTGGAATTTGTGCAATTAACTTCATTTGGTTGCGGACTGGATGCGATTACAACGGATATGTGCCAAGAAATTATTGAAGGCCATAATAAAGTCTATACGTTGCTCAAAATCGATGAAATCAACAACCTTGGTGCTGCGCGTATCCGCGTGCGTTCCTTAAAAGCAGCCATGGAAGAACGCGAGAAAAACAACGTAAAACCAGGCATAATGGCGAAACCAAAAGAACGTCCATTATTCACAAAAGAAATGAAGAAAACCTATACTATTTTAGCGCCACAGCTAGCTCCGACCCATTTTGAAATGTTAGAAGCGGCTTGTAAGGTTGGCGGTTATAATTTAGAAGTACTTCCTGCCGTAACGCCGCGCGCAGTCGATGAAGGCTTGCGTTACGTTAATAATGATGCTTGTTATCCAGCAATTTTAACAATCGGTCAAATGATGGATGCGCTGAAACATGGCGATTATGACACCGATAATTTAGCGGTATTGATGACGCAAACAGGTGGCGGATGTCGGGCAACCAACTACATTTCAATGCTGAAAAAAGCACTCGGGGAAGCTGGAATGGACCATATCCCGGTTATTTCGCTTAATGCCAATGGCTTAGAAAAACAACCCGGCTTTAAAATGACGCCAAAAGTGCTTGTTCGTTTCCTAGCTGGAATTAGCTTAGGGGACGCACTCGACCGGATGCTTTACCGGACAAGACCATATGAAGTTGAACCAGAAAGCGCCAATAAATTATTCCGCCAGTATCTCGATGCTGGGCGCGCTTTAATGGAAAATTATTCTTTTGGAGCATATAAAAAATTAGCGAACGAAATGGTACGAGCTTTTGATAACTTGCCAATAACCGATGAAGTAAAACCAAGAGTCGGTGTAGTTGGAGAAATTCTCGTCAAATTCCATCCGGGCGCAAATAACAATATTGTTGATGTCATTGAAGAAGAGGGCGGAGAAGCAGTTGTTCCGGACTTAACAGATTTCATTTTATATTGTTGCTATGATGATCACTTTGCAGCCAACACATTTGGTCGTTCCAAAGTAAAATCATTCGCAAAACAAAGTGTTGCGATTCCGCTGATCAACCAATTCCGTAAACCAGTAACAGATGCACTGAAGAAAAGTGAACGCTTTGAAGCACCAGCGAGCATCGAATCCATCGCTGAAAAAGCAAGTCAACTTTTATCACTCGGAAATAAAATGGGTGAAGGTTGGTTCTTAACAGGTGAAATGTTCGAATTACTTGATAGCAACGTGCCAAATATCGCGTGCTTACAACCATTCGCATGTCTGCCAAACCATATTACCGGCCGTGGAATGATTAAAGGACTCAAAAAAATGTACCCAGAAGCCAACATCATGTCAATTGACTACGATGCCGGTTCAAGTTCCGTAAACCAACTAAACCGTATTAAACTAATGCTCTCCATCGCTAGAAAACAACTAGAAACGACAGAAGTTGTGACAGAAAAAGCAACCAATACACGATTCAACCCAAGAGAAAAAATCCTTGGGAAAGCAAAACAAGTAAGAGAAAGCGCACCAGTCGAAATGATTGGCAATAAAGTCAAACAAGCGCGCGAAGCCGATCCAGTTGGGGCTATCGCTCAAAAAGTGAAGCATGTGGCATCAAGTAGTGAACATGTTCAAACAGATAATGACTAAATAAAAAACCGCCCGTATAAAATGGGCGGTTTTTTGTCGCAAATTAACTTCTTTATCCTTCCGTAATCATCGCAAACTCCGCACGAACGACCTTCTTCAAATCAGCTGGCGCAAGTTCGATTTGCAGTCCTCTTTTTCCGGCTGAAATTAGCATAGTATCCAGCGATTCCGCACTACTATCAACAAAAGTTGGAAACAATTTCTTCATGCCAATCGGAGAACATCCACCGCGAATATAACCAGTCAGCTTCTCTAGTGTATCTACCGCAATCAGTTCACATTTTTTATTCCCACTAATCTTTGCTAAATGCTTCAAATGTAAGGTTTTATCAGCCGGAATGCACGCAACAATATTTCCAGTTTTATCCCCAGTTAGGACGAGTGTTTTAAAAATTTGCGCGGGATTATTCCCAGTTTCTAACGCAACATGAAGCGCGTCCAATGCGTCTTCACTCCACGCATATTCACGCAATTCATAATGAACCTTCTGTTTATCTAAAATCCGACACGCATTTGTCTTTTTATTCAAGTCTTTCACCTCGGTTTATTTGAAATTATGTACATATTATGACACTTTTTGTAAAATAGTTGGCATTTTATCTCTCGTTCTGTACAATGAAATGGAATTCAAATAAGAAAGGGAGATTTAATAATGAAAAAAGGGTTATTCAGTCTGGTTCTTGTTCTTGCTATGGCACTCGTTTTAAGTGCATGTGGTGGCCCATCAAGAGTAGAACCGAAAAAAGCAGGGGAAATTACAGTTAATGCCGTAGTTTACAACAAAGATACAGATAAAATAAAAGATGTATACGGTGAAGACGGTTCAAAATTCGAGAAAGAATTTGAAAAGGGCTTTAAAGAAAGCTTTATCAACACATTTGCAGCAAGTTTTTCTAGTGATGTAAATATTGATAAGCAAGTAGATGATTTCTATAAAGCACTTCGCAAACAAGTAAACGAAAAAACTTCATACACTACTAAAGTAACAAATGACGACAAAGAAAGTCCAGAAATTCAATTTGCGGTTAAAGGACTTGATATGAAGGGCGTTCAAGCAGAACTAGTAGAAGAATTAACAAAAGCAGTAACAGCCGATCCATCTATTGCAACAGATGATCAAAAAATGGCTGAAAAAACAATGGAAATCTATACGAAAGCTGTTCAAAATGCAGGCGCAGTATCAGAACCAAAAACAGTTACACTTAAACTAAAAGCAGATCCAAAAGATGATTCTTTATGGCAAATGCAAAACGATGTGGCATTCATGCAAGAATTAACTACAGCATTTTTCATGGCTGGAATGTAAGCTTTTAAATTAGGATGCACCAGCAACTTTCGGGTTGTTGGTGTTTTTTATTTTACAAGGAAATGTTATTCAACTGGAACTAAAAAAACAGAGATTACCGTATCTCTGTTTTCCTTTTAAAAATAATAAATCCCCGTCACAATCAATGCAACAACCACAATCCCTGGAACCAAATTCGCGACCCGGATTTTCGTCAAACCGAGCAGATTCAAACCAATCGCCAAAATCATAATTCCGCCAGTGGCAGTGAGTTCTTCGATTATCAGTGCCATCAAATCGGCGGGAATGAATTGATTAATTTGTGTTGCGAACAGCGCGATAATGCCTTCAAATAAAAATACTGGAATAGCCGAGAGCATAACGCCCCAACCAAGTGTTGTACTAAGAAGCAGGGCGATAAATCCATCCATCACCGATTTCGTATAAAGGACATCATGATTTCCACGAATGCCACTATCAAGCGCACCGATAATACCCATCGCGCCAATTACGAAAATAAGCGTCGCTGTCACAAATCCCTTCGAAACATTACTTTTTCCTTTTGCTCCGACTTTACGCTCAATCCAGTGACCAAGCTGATTCAGATGAAAATCTATATTAAGCCATTCCCCAATAACGGCTCCAAAACAAATACTTAAAATGACAATGAGCGAGTTACTCGTTTTAAATGCCATTTGAATGCCAAGGACGATAACGGATAAACCCATCCCTTTCATGACAGTATCTTTCATACGTTCAGGGATATTATGTAATTTCATGCCAAGAACAGACCCAACCAAAATCCCAAGCCCATTCACTAGCGCACCAAGTAAAACCATTTTTTTCCTCCCTTTTTTAGCATATAGCCCTAGTATACAGGAATTTTCTGCCAATTGGGAGTTTTATTTCGCATAAAAAAGTCGAAGGAAGCGTTTTGCTCCTTCGACTTTAGCGTTATTTTCCAGCTACTGTAAAGCGTTCATTTAAGTGATTTGGTCGTTCGATTTCATCCAAAACAGCAATCGCGTAGTCTTCCATACTAATAAAACTATTGCCCTCGCTATCAAATAAAAGATGATCTCGACCTAATTGATAGTCGCCAGTACGTTCACCCGGCTCAAACATCGCAGAAGGGCTAATATAAGTCCAACTGAGCTCTGCTTTATGTGCTTTTAAATGTTCCAGTTGTTTCGCTTGCGCACTTGCAGTCGGATAATACGGCGCTTCCCGAAGACCTTTTGATTCTAAAAGGGTATTGCCATCTTCGTCAACTTGCAGACTAGCTGCTCCGCCAACGACAAGTAAGCGCGGCGAAACGGTTCCATTTAAAACAGAAATTAAATGATCAAGCGAAGTAACATGTTTTTCTGCTTCTTCTGGACTGACCCCGTAAGCATCGACAATGACATTTTGATCGGCTAAATCTGAAAGTGTTAAATCAAAAATATCTTTTTGTAAAATATTAATATCTTTATGTGTTTGTGTGATTTTCCCGGCGTTTCTAACAATTGCTGTGACTTCGTGACCACGGCTTTTCGCTTCTTCTAAAATTCTCGAACCAGCTCGCCCCGTAGCACCAATGATACCAATTTTCATAAAAAAAGCCCCCTATTCATTTTTATGGAATAGATTCTCGCTTGATAGAAGAATTATTCCCGAAAGAGGGGGCCGGAAAACATTTATTTTTTTGCTGCATTTGCTAGTTGTTTAATTTTGGCTGCGGAATAAATGTGGGAAATCGTGAAGATAATCAGTGCTAGCCAAATGAACATAAAGGCGAATAATTGGATATGATCGAAACTTTCTTTGAATAGTAAGACGCCGAGTGCGAGCATTAACGTTGGTCCGATATATTGCAAAAAGCCGACCATCGTGTAGCTGATTTTCTTCGCGGCTGTGGCAAATAAAAGTAGCGGGATAGCTGTGACGACACCAGCACCGACTAAAATAACATTGGTTTGCGCTGCGTATTGCATTAATCCATTTGTTGCGAAAAAGACCACATAAATGAGCGCGAATGGTGTAATAATCATCGTCTCAAGTGTTAAGCCAGTCCAGACAGAAACGGAAACAACCTTTTTAATCAGCCCGTAAAGCGAGAACGTCACGGCCATACCGATTGCCGCCCAAGGAACGGAACCAAGATGCCAAGTAAGAATCAAGACACCGATAGTTGCAGAAATAACGGCGATAATTTCCCCACGACTTAATCGCTCTTTTAAAATAACCGTTGCTAGAAGTACGTTTACAAGTGGATTTATGTAGTAACCAAGACTTGCTTCCGTTACATGACCACTATTCACCGTGTAAATGAATAAATACCAGTTTGCTGTAACTAAAAAAGCCGCCGCGATAATGGCGATAAGCGTTTTTGGTTTAAGCAACACATCTTTTGTTTCTTGAAAAACCATCGAGGCTTTTCGCAAACAAACGATCAAAAATAGCATAAAAATAAAAGACCAAATAATTCTATAGGCCAAAATCTCCATTGGTGGAACATTTGTAACTAGCTTCCAGTAAATTGGAAGAACGCCCCAACATACGTAAGCGAGAGCTCCAGCGATGATTCCGCCTAGCTGTCCATTTTGTTTATTTTCCATAGCGATGTTAGCCCCCTTTTTAAACAATAGAACTATTTTAGCTTAAAAGGGCGAATAAAGCTACAAAAAAAACTACGAATAGCTAGCCTATTCGTAGTTTTTTTTATTATTTGCTTGCTTCGATTTGGATGTTTAATTTTACTTCGTCACCGATAAGTACGCCACCAGTTTCTAACGCAGCATTGTAATTAAGGCCAAAGTCTTTGCGGTTGAATTTACCTTTTGCTTCAAAGCCAGCTACCATGTTACCAGTGTTTGGATCTTTTCCAGTTCCTTCGTAGCTTACTTCTAGTGTAAGAGGTTTAGTTACGTCGCGAATAGTTAAGTCACCAGTCACTACGTATTCATCATCACCATCAGCAGTGATTTTTGTTGCAGTGAAAGTAACGTTTGGATATTTTTCTACATTAAAGAAGTCTTCGCTTTTCAAGTGACCATCACGTTGAGCTTGGCGAGTGTCAACAGAAGCAGCTGCAACGGAGAAGTTTAATTTTGCCGATGTTAAATCTTCTGGATCCATTTCGATGTCTGCTGTGAAATCGCTAAATGCACCTTTTACTTTTGATACCATCATGTGCTTTACTTGAAATTCGATTGAACTATGCGCTGGGTCTACGTTCCATTTTTCTACTGTCATTGTTTCATTCCTCCAAATATGTTTTTTTATAAAAGCATTCTCTTATAATCTAGCCTAAATCAATTAAGCTTAAACCTTTGAAAAAATACTTTTACGCCTTAGAAAAGCAATTGCTTAACTGTTTATGAATAAACTATATCACACTTACTTTTAATAAGCAACTATTAAAACGTAATGCAAATATATTTTTTTCGTAAATATGATTGAGTTTTTCTGCCAAAGTGCGTAGAATAGGTTAAAAGAGGAGGTTGGATGATGGTAGGAATTAATACAGATACAGAAAATATTAGTGAACTATTAAAGACGTATTGGTCGATTCAACGGATTTCAGCGGGATATGCCGATCAAAACGCGGCGAGTTTAGGACTAACCATTCAGCAACTTGCGATGATAAATGTGATTTACAGCACACCAGGAATTTCGGTGGCAGATCTAACGAAACGATTAATCATCACGGGAAGCTCTGCAGCAGCGAATGTGGACGGGTTAATTAGCCTAGGTTTAGTGGTAAAATTAAATAAAACAATTCCAAGTGACAGCATGGATTTAAAATTGAAGCTCTCAAAAAAAGGAGAAGACTTATCAAAACGCTCCACTGCAAACGCTTTTATGTACAAAGCAATGATGAAAGTGTTTGAAAATCTTTCCGAAAATGAAATAGAAGACTTAATTCGCCTTAATAAAAAAGTAGAAACCTTGCTGAAAAAGAGCAAATAAAAACATCTCCTGTATCATTCAAGTAAAAATGAATGAACAAGAGATGTTTTTTTATTTTTGATCAAATTTGCAGTCTTCCAGTGGAATGACTTTTGTTTTATTGGTAAATTTATACGATAACCAGAAAACGAGGAAAATAGGGAGGCCGATATAAGAAATACCGATTTTTTGCCACCAAGCCACATTGGTAAATTCTGGTTTTAAAAACGCCGCGTAATCCTGACCAACAATAACTAAAATACATAAAATCAGCGCTAAAATTGGACCGAATGGGAAGAATTTCGCTTTATATTTTAGTTCGTTTAGGTCATGACCTTGTTTAACAAAAGCTTTTCGGAACCGGTAATGACTGACCGCGATTCCAACCCAAGCGATAAATCCAGTTAAACCGGACGCTGATAGCAACCACGTATAAATCACAGTACCATTTTCAGTGAGCGTTGTAATGAACGTCATCGCGCCAACAATCGTAGTGACGATTAAAGCCGCCATCGGAATACCACGACGGTTTACTTTTCCTAAGAAACGAGGTGCTTTTTTATCACGAGCCATTGCCCAAAGCATCCTTGTTGAAGCGTAAAGACCTGAGTTACCAGCGGATAGCACAGAAGTTAGAATAACCGCGTTCATCACCGAAGCCGCGAACGCAAGGCCAGCTTTTTCAAAAACGAGCGTAAATGGACTAATTGCCACATCCGTCGCCTCAGCACTAAGTAAATTAGGATTAGTATAAGGAATAATCATCCCGATAATGAAAATCGCGAAAATGTAAAATAACAAAATCCGCCAGAAAACTTGTTTAATCGCTTTTGGCACGCTAGTTTCTGGAGTAGCACTTTCACCAGCCGCAATCCCAACCATTTCCGTCCCTTGGAAAGAAAATCCGGCAATCAAGAACGTACCTAATATCGCGAAAAATCCACCTTTGAATGGGGCATCGCCAGCAGTAAAGTTAGAAAAACCGATGGCTTCGCCGCCAAGAATTCCGACAATCGTTAGCACACCGACGATAAGGAAAATAATGACAGTAGCTACTTTAATAATCGAGAACCAATATTCCGATTCCCCGTAAGCTTTTACCGATAGTGCATTTAAACCGAAAATCAAAATTAAGAAAATCGCGCTCCATAACCAAGCAGGGGTGTTCGGTAACCAAAATTGAACAATAATCGCCGCTGTGGAAATATCGACCGCCAGCGTAATCGCCCAGTTAAACCAATAATTCCACCCAAGTGCAAAACCGAAAGCCGGGTCAACAAACCGACTAGCATACGTACTAAACGAACCGGAAACCGGCATATACGTAGCCATTTCTCCCAAACTCGTCATTAAAAAGTACACCATAATTCCGATTGCGATATAAGCAACTAATGCTCCACCAGGTCCGGCGGTATGAATCGCATTTCCACTTGCTAAAAATAATCCTGTTCCAATCGAACCACCAATGGCTATCATGGAGAGATGCCTTGTTTTTAAGTCACGACGTATTTCGCCGTGTGTTTCTTTTTTCACTATTAATCTCCCTTTCTTTTATCAGAGGAAGTGCGCAAAAACAGCCAATCTGCAAGAAATTGGCTGTTACGTATTTTACCAACATCATTTTGTCAGATAGCACACCTATAAGAAATTTCGACAAATTCTTATAGCAGTCCAGCCCCTTTAGGAAACTGTCCCAACAACTATTTCTAAACAAAGAGAAAATAGTCACTTCGGCGATCAACCTGTTCATTTTTTGTCAGTGGCGTCTTTGTTTCGCCTCGAAAAAATTACTAGTGTGTCTCGCAACCTCTACCTCACCATTTGGATGAGGGTTTATATTTGATTATTTACCCATAATAACGGAAAATGGGCTATTTTGCAATACGTTTTAGTAAAATTGTAGTGCTTCTTTGATAGTGCTGTAAGTAGTTAGGCTGGCTAGACTTTCTTCGTAGCGAATTAAAGTCATCGCGAATTTGGGCGAAATACCGGTGATAATGAGTTCGACACCAGTTAATTTCATAAAGCCATGGAATTTCACGAGGTTCATCACGGCGTCTTCGTTAAATTCAGCTAGGCCAGAAAGATCCATAATTAAATAGTCTTCCTTACCATGATCCATATATTCGCTTACATATTCCGACATATGCTGAAAACGGTCATGTGTTAAAGAACCAATTAGTGGCAGTACACAAATATTTTCTTTAATCGGGACAATCGGTGTGGAGAGTTTCTCGATTTCACGTAACGATTTTTCGAGTTCCAGCTGATAATCATGTTCGTTCGTCACGTCTTTTTGAATACCAACAAAATACAAATGTTCATTATCATCGTAAATCGGTTCAATCGTAAGCTCATTCATAAAAGAAGTGCCATCTTTTCGGTAATTTTTTAGTAAAACATTCGCAGTGGATTTTTGGTCTATGGCTTGACGGATTTTTGCAACCTCTTCTTTGTCAGTATCATCTCCTTGCAAAAAGTGACAATTGGAGCCAATAGCTTCTTCTTTCGCATAACCAGTAATATTTTCAAACCCGTTGTTCACAAAAATGATGGGATTATCTTTTTGCTCAGGATCTGTAATAATTACTCCTACGCTAGACAAATTTAATGCTTTTAAAATAACATCGAATTTTGGATAAGCGGTCATCTGCGTGTTTCTCCCCCTTTGTACATACAAACCTATCATACCACGCAAATGAGTGAAAACCAAAATGCCAACTTGTGAAATTTATCGTGTGTGAGCAGAGGATGGGAAATCGCGCCAGGCTAGGTGTATAATAGAGTTAGAGGTGATTAGTTATGTATATAACATTTACAGAGAACGCCAAGAATCGGCTTGATGCACTACGATCGAATTTAGAAGGGCAGTTGCATTTGTATTATGATACGGAAGGCTGTTCTTGTGAAAATAGTGGTATTTTTACACTTCGATTAGTAGAAGAGAAAACCGCCGAAGACGACGAAATTGAATCCAACATTGGCCCAGTGCTTATTAAACGTTGGACGGAAATTTTTTTAGAAGAAGCGTTGATTATTGATTATGATGACACGCAAAAAACACTGATTTTAAAAAGTGATGGCCAGTATTATAACTGCAATCTGTTGCTTGTAACGGATAAAGATGAGGTCATTAGTTGCCCAGTAACTTTATAATAGAAGAGAAGCCTAGAGTAAATTTTTATTCTAGGCTTTTTTATGAAAATTTCATGAGAATGTGGTGAAACTTTAGACATATAGTTACACTGACCTCGGTTTTGTAGTAACATGGAATAGGAAGTTTATACATATGGAAGGAGTGTCATCATGGAACAACCCTCAGTTGATGAACTGAAAAACTGGCGAAATGTTATGCTACTTCACCGTTTTGCGCTAGAAGAAGTGAACACGAAACTTAAAATATTGAATGAAGAATTTCAATTTATTCATGATTATAATCCAATGGAACATTTGAAATCGCGAGTGAAATCACTGGAAAGTATCGGAGCAAAATTAGAAAAGAAGCAGGTTGATATTACACCGGAAAACGCGCTCAAATATGTACATGATATTGCGGGTATTCGGATTACTTGTTCCTTTGTATCAGATATTTTTAGAATTCACGAGATGCTTGCTGGACAAAGTGATATTACGATTAAACGAGTGAAGGATTATGTAACCAATCCGAAACCGAATGGCTATCGGAGCTTGCATTTACTTTGCGAAGTACCTGTTTTCCTGACAAATCGTTCAGAGAAAATGACGGTGGAAATTCAAATTCGGACAGTTGCGATGGATTTTTGGGCGAGCTTGGAGCATAAAATTTACTACAAATATCAGCAGGAAGCGCCTGAGGAACTCGTCAATGAATTGCAAGACGCCGCACGAATTATTACGCATTTAGATGAAAAAATGAAAAACTTAAATGATCAAATTGATAAGTACAAAAAAGAGAAAGAAAAGTAACTTCATAATTAGCTTTATTTCTTTGCGAATGGGATGGATGCAAAGAAATAAAGCTGTTTTATATTTGCGGGATAATCTATTTTGCTTCATAATAATATAGAAGAAAAAGGAGAGGGGACGATACATATTGGAGATATTTTTATATGTTTTAGCATTACTAGTTGCAATTTTTATTTCTAATTTATTAAACCGATTTGTGCCTTTTGTATCCGTACCACTGATTCAAATCGGCCTAGGTGTGATTATCGCGATTATGCCGATTACTTTTGATTTAAAACTCAATCCGGAACTTTTTCTTGTGATGTTTATTGCGCCTTTATTATTTAATGACGGAAGACAGACGGATAAAGCAGCACTTTGGGGAATGCGAATGCCGATTTTGGTCCTTGCGCTTGGCCTTGTGTTTGCAACGGTTGTGGTGATTGGTTATTTTGTTCATTGGATGATTCCGACAATTCCACTTGCGGCGGCGTTTGCTCTTGCAGCAGCTCTTGCGCCAACTGATGCAGTAGCAGTAAGCTCACTTTCCGGACGAATAAATTTGCCAAAACGGATTATGAATTTGCTTGAAGGAGAAGCGCTTATTAATGATGCTTCTGGCTTAGTTGCGTTCCAATTTGCGATAGCGGCGATGGTTACTGGTGTTTTCAGTTTAATGGACGCGAGCATTAGCTTTTTTGTGATTGCAATCGGCGGTATTTTAGTTGGGTTAGCACTAAGTTGGTTGAAATTCAGACTGTTAAAATGGGTTCGAGGCCTGGGAATGGAAGACGTTACGTTCCATATGTTAATCCAAATTTTGACGCCTTTTATTATTTATTTAGTTGCAGAGGAATTTCATGTTTCAGGCATTTTAGCGGTAGTTGCGGCTGGAATTATGCACTCAATGGAACAAAAGAAAATGGATCCGCAATTGGTAAAATTAAATGTCGTTTCGCAAAGTACTTGGTCAGTAATCATTTTCGTTTTAAATGGGTTAGTATTTTTACTGCTAGGTACGCAGCTTCCTGCAATTACAGAAGTTGTATGGAACGATTCCGGTAGCAGCAATTTACAAGTAATGGCGTATATTTTATCGATAACGGCTGCGCTGATTATACTGCGTTTTATCTGGGTGTATATCTCGTGGAGCATCGGGGCGAAACAGCGACAGAAGCAAAATAAAAAGACACAATTTCCGAAGATTAGGCCAGTAATTTTAACATCACTTTCTGGTGTTCGAGGAGCAGTTACGCTTGCCAGTGCGCTCGCGATTCCGTTTTTCTTAGATGACGGTTCACTGTTTCCGCAACGCTCACTGATTATTTTTATTGCATCTGGTGTTATTCTTTGTACGCTAGTCATTGCGACATTCATTTTACCGTTACTTGCCAAAAGTGAAGAAGTGACAACCGAGGATGAACGAGCGGAAATAGCGACACGAATTCGGATTCTTAGAAATGTTATTCGTGAATTAAAAGAACAAACATTGCCAGAAACGAAAGCAGCAACAGATGAAGTGATTGAAGACTACCGAAGACGGATTTATGACTTGCAGCAAAATAGTCAATCCAATCGGGGGATGGACGAAAGAGAGCGCGCTAAACGGTTAGAAATTATCCAGTGGGAACGCGAAAATACGCAAAAAATGACCGATGAAGGACTCATTGTTGCAACGGATAGCTACCGGTACCAGCATTATCTTAATATGATGGAACAAGCGATTAAACAACGATTCCGAACAAAAATTAAAACCGCATGGATGTTTCTTTATCGTCTAGGCATGCTTGTCATTCACCCGAAAAAATGGGGCAAAATAACCCATAAAGTGAAAAAAGGTATTTCTAAAGATAGCGAACGTTTCCAAGCGATTCGTAAATTAAGAGAAGAAAATGAAATACTGATTATTTCTAAACTCAAAGAACAATTAACAGATGAAAATGCCGATATTATTGGGCCACTAATTACCGAACATACGATGTTTTTAGAACGTGTTAGAAAAGAACATAGTCCACGAGGCAAACGCGCGAAATTCGAACAAAAGAAACGCGAAGTCCAAGTAGTGGCTTTCCAATTAGAACGCGATATTATTCAAAATATGTTTGAAAAAGGCGGAATTTCCAGAGACTTAGCCCGGGAACTACGCCAAAATTTAAATATGATAGAAACGTATTTATATGATGATTTTATAGAGTAACAGAAAATCCCTAAGAACCATGCATCGTTCTTAGGGATTTTTATTTAGGATGAAATTTTTTTCAAATCTTCAGCAAGGTTTTCTATTTCTAAATGGAAATTTTTTCTGCCATTATTTAAAACGATAGCCGCATTACGAAGCTTAATTTTTTGCTCTTGACCAGTTTCTAAGTTGAGAATGCTTATTGTGTAATAGGGCAGAAATGAAATCGTCCGACCGTGCAATTTCGTATCACATTCCAGCATATATTGGCTAAAAGGATATTTTTTATCCACAAATCCTCTTTTATAAAATAGCGAGCGATTATTAATAGAAACAGTCCCATTGAAATAAGTACTGCTGACACAGATAATATATAGACTAAAGACAACATAGATACCGATAAATGGCCAAATACGCAACGACTCAAAAGTAGCAAGAATGTAAAATCCAATGCCAATAATAGCCAAGCCAACAATGAATGTAAAAAATGTTTTGATATTCATATTATATTTGAAGAAAGGATAGTTTTTCATATTTGTGTACCACCTAAGATGTTTTAGTTAAGATTGATAGTGCTCGAGTTGATTACGTAGTTCTTCCATTTTTTCTTGCAAATGCTTTTCACCATCATTATATTTACGCGCGGCATTATAGACTCGAATAAGTTTTTCCGCACGAGTGTCTCTACTTATGATAACGATTCGATAGTAGGGTAATGCTCTCGATGCGCCTTTAAAGCGAATTAGTTTTGCATCGCATTCGATAATATATTCGCTATAGGGGTACGGTTTTTCTTTATAATAGAACGCTTCTTCACTAACAGAAATGTCACCAGGAAAAAATCGTTTGAGAAAGAAAACTGTGGTGGTGGCGAATGCGAAAAGAAAAGCAAAAAATTCCCAGCGCATATGCAGCGTAATTGCGAGAACCAAGAAAGTAATCAAAGCACAGATAAACATAACGATTAAGATGACTGTAGATAGATTGAGATTATTTTTCGAAAAGCAATATTTTTTCATGAATGTTTGTCCGCCTACGTTGATTTTATAACAAAATTCTAGCACTAAAATCAAACCATGTCTATCGTAGAAAAAATCGAAAAAACTATTGTTCATATGGCAGCTTTGTTGTATAATGTAGCTTGCTGTAAGTAAACTTTGTGTTTAATATTAGTAAACTTCTGTGACTTGAGGTTTACTATCACTAAACTTGAAAGAAAGGACATCGACATGGAAATTGGCAAACGCATAAAAAATCTGAGGCTCAGTAAGAATTTGACGCAAGAAGAATTAGGCGAACGGACGGATTTGACGAAAGGATATATTTCTCAGCTAGAACGAGATTTAAGTTCTCCTTCTATTGAAACGTTATTTGCTATTTTGGAAGTGTTAGGTTCCACTCCGAAAGATTTTTTTGATGAAGAAGAACATAATCAAAAAGTAATTTACGGAGAACTAGAGCATACTTTCTTTGAAGATGAAGAAAAAGGATACAGAATTAAGTGGCTCGTTCCAGAATCGAACGAAAAAGAAATGGAGCCAGTGCTGCTTGAAATAGAGGCAAACAGTTGTTTTAAAAGCTTCGAGCCATCACTTTCAGAAACTTTTGCCTATGTGCTAAAAGGGGAAGTGACCGTGATACTTGGTCGAAATGAGTATCTAGCCAAAAAAGGAGAAGCTATTTATTTTCACGCCGCAGATGAGCACCAAATTATTAATCGATCAAATGAACAAGCAACACTCATCTTAGTAGCGACAGATTCATATTTATAAGGGAGGTAAATGATTGTGACAGAAACAATTATTCGTTTTGAAAATGTAACAAAACAATTTGATAATGATCCACCAGTGCTTGACAATGTCAGCTTTGAAATAGAAAAAGGGAAATTTTATACTTTGCTCGGCCCATCTGGTTGCGGTAAAACAACTATTTTACGCTTAATCGCCGGTTTTTTAGAAGCTTCAGAAGGACAAATTTTCCTTGGTGAAAAAGTAATTAACCAAATTCCAGCCAACAAACGGCCGGTAAATACCGTTTTCCAAGATTATGCTTTATTTCCGCATTTAAACGTGTACGAAAATGTTGCTTTTGGACTTCGTATTAAAAAGTTGAAAAAAGAAGCAATTGACGAAAAAGTAAAAGAAGCTTTGCGCTTTGTTAACTTAAAAGGCTACGAAAAAAGAGAAATTAGCGAAATGTCTGGCGGACAAAGACAACGTGTCGCAATCGCGCGAGCAATCGTCAATGAACCAGAAGTTATTTTGCTTGATGAGCCACTATCAGCACTTGATTTAAAACTACGCACAGAAATGCAATATGAACTACGCGACTTGCAAAAACGTCTTGGAATTACATTTATCTTTGTAACGCATGACCAAGAAGAAGCACTTGCAATGAGCGATGAAATTTTTGTACTCAATAAAGGTGAAATTCAACAAAGTGGGACACCGATTGATATTTACGACGAGCCAATTAATAAATTTGTCGCAGATTTTATCGGCGAATCCAACATTGTTAATGGCAAAATGATTCAAGATTTCGAAGTGGAATTTGTGGAAAGACGTTTTGAATGTGTCGACCAAGGTTTCCGTCCAAATGAAGTCGTGGAAGTAGTTATCCGTCCAGAAGATTTAGAGATTACTTCAGCTGAAAAAGGCCAACTGCAAGTAACGGTTGATTGGATGCTGTTCCGCGGTGTGCATTATGAAGTAGGGTGTATCGATATTGATGGAAATGAATGGCTTGTTCACACAACGAGAAAAGTTCGTGTGGGTGATAAGATTGGCTTAGCGTTTGAACCAGAGGCAATTCATGTTATGCGTCTCGGGGAAACGGAGGAAGAATTCGATAAGCGGCTTGATAGCTACGATGAGGTGCAGTAATGAATAGACGCACCCGTACAGTTTATCTTGTTCCTTATGTTCTTTGGATTTTACTTTTTGTTGTTGCACCGATTTTATTGATTGTGTATTATTCGTTTTTTGATGTTGACGGCAATTTTACTGTAGATAATTATATTCACTTTTTCACCCCTGTCTATTTAAAAATGACGGCGAGTTCGTTCTGGTATGCGTTTTTAATTACGGTTTTCACACTGCTGATTTCGTACCCAACGGCTTACTTGTTAACGAAACTAAAGCATAAACAACTTTGGCTATTGCTGATTATTTTGCCGACTTGGATAAATTTGTTGCTTAAAGCGTATGCCTTTATTGGGATTTTTGGCACATACGGGGCGGCGAATCAGTTTTTAGAAATTATCGGAATTGGTTCGAAACAGATTTTATTTACCGATTTTAGTTTCTTATTTGTATCGACTTATATTTTTATTCCGTTTATGATTTTACCGATTTTTAATGCGATTGAGGAAATTAATCCAACGTTGATTCAAGCATCGCGCGACTTAGGTGCATCAAGTTTGACGACGTTTAGACGAGTAATTTTTCCACTCACTGCTGACGGCGTAAAATCAGGGTGTCAGGCTGTTTTTATTCCAGCGTTATCACTCTTTATGATTACTCGATTGATTGCGGGAAACCGTGTGATTACGCTCGGAACAGCGATTGAAGAACATTTCCTTGTCACGCAAGACTGGGGAATGGGCTCGACGATTGGCGTATTTTTAATTATCGCGATGATTTTAATAATGTTCCTAACAGGTTCGAAAAAGAAAAGAGGTGCGCGTAAATGAAGAAAAGTAAATGGGGTACAATTTATTTAGTGCTTGTTTTTGTGATTTTATATGCGCCGATTTTCTATTTGATTTTTTACTCGTTTAATAAAGGCGGCACGATGCATAACTTTAGCGGCTTCACGCTTGGATATTATAAGGAAGTTTTCCAAGATACGCGTTTACTGATTATCGTGCTAAATACGTTTGTGATTGCGCTACTTTCTTCTGTGATTGCGACTATTATTGGGGTTTGCGGGGCGTTGGCGATTAAATTTATGCCAAAACCATTCGCGAAAAACTCGCTTTTAAGTTTGAATAATGTGTTGATTGTTAGTCCGGATGTTATTATCGGTGCTAGTTTCTTGATTTTCTTCACGATTTTAGGTGTGAAATTAGGCTTTATCTCCGTACTTGTTTCGCATATTGCCTTTAGTATTCCGATTGTCGTGTTGATGATTTTGCCGAAGTTGCAAGAAATGAGCCCGACGTTAATGGATGCGGCACGCGATTTAGGTGCGAGCCAGTGGCAAGTTCTTTCAAAAGTGATTCTGCCGTATATTATGCCAGGCGTTCTAGCTGGATTTTTCATGGCGTTGACATACTCGCTAGATGATTTTGCGGTCACTTTCTTTGTAACAGGAAATGGTTTCTCGACTTTAGCCGTAGAAATTTATTCCCGTGCAAGACAAGGGATTTCGCTTTCTATCAATGCTTTATCGACACTAATTTTCCTATTCACGATTATTCTCGTGATCGGTTATTACTTTATTAACCAACGCAATACAAGTAAAAATATTCGGACGGGGGCGACGAAAGAATGAAGCAACTGCTGAAAATTTTTGTACCAGTAATTGTTGTCGCGCTCCTAATGATGCTACTTGCAACGACGATGAACCGTTCGGAGGGCTACGCTGGGAGTAATACGCTGACGATTTATAACTGGGGCGATTACATTGATCCATCGCTCATCACTAAATTTGAAGAAGAAACAGGTATCAAAGTCATTTACCAAACATTTGACTCTAATGAAGCGATGATGACAAAAATTGAACAAGGTGGAACGACCTTTGATATTGCGGTGCCAAGTGATTACGCGATCAGTAAAATGAAAGAAGAAAATTTACTAATTCCGCTTGATCATTCCAAACTACCAAATGAAAAATACCTTGATCCGCGTTTTATGGATTTGTCGTTTGATGATAATAATAAATATTCGATGCCGTATTTCTGGGGAACACTTGGAATTATTTATAATAAAGAAATGTTCCCGGATAAGAATTTCGATACGTGGAATGCATTATTTGATCCTGAGTTGAAGAACCAAATCTTGCTGATTGACGGGGCTCGTGAGGTGATGGGGCTTGGGCTGAATAGTCTAGGTTACTCGTTGAATGATACGAATAAAGCCCACTTACAAGCTGCCAGAGATAAACTAGAAACGATGACGCCGAATGTTAAAGCGATTGTTGGTGATGAGATTAAACTTCTTATGGCGGACAATGAAGCGGGAGTCGCGGTTACTTTCTCCGGAGAAGCAGCGGAAATGCTAAGCGAAAATGAAGATTTAGAATACGTTATTCCAAAAGACGGTTCCAATTTATGGTTCGATAACATGGTCATTCCTAAAACGGCGAAAAACGTCGATGGCGCGCATAAATTTATTAACTTCATGCTAAAACCAGAAAATGCCGCAATTAACGCCGAATATGTCGGCTACGCAACACCAAATGCAAAAGCGGTTAAATTGTTACCAAAAGAAATTTCCAGTGACGAACGTTTTTATCCGGATATGGACGAACTGAATAATTTAGAAGTATATGATAACCTTGGTAAACGAATGCTGTCGTATTATAATGAATTATTTTTGGAGTTTAAGATGTACCGGAAATAAAGCCACCAGTATCTTCACGCAAGTTCACACCCAAGTCAAAACACGAACATTAAGCAAATTACTTGTGGAATAGATCAGCTATCCGCTAAAATAATGTTACGCAATTTTTTTCGAAAAGGAGAAATGGTTATGACAAAGGAGAAAGTGTTATGGGGTTACGATGAAAAGACTGGACCAGAAATGTGGGGGCATATCTGTTCTGACTTTGAAATCGCACATACTGGAAAGGCTCAATCGCCAGTAAATGTTGAACAAGCTGACGTTGTAAAATTAAAACCATCAACAATGAAATTTTACTATAAAGAAACAGACTATACGATTAGAAGAATTGAGCAATCGGTACATGTTTTTCCGCATGATAAAGAACAAGGGTTACGCTTTAACGGCGAGTATTATCCGCTTGTATCGTTTCATGCGCATATTCCGGCAGAGCATTTGCTTGACGGTTATATGTATCCAATTGAATGGCATTTTGTACACGAAAAACCAGACGGCACAACGCTTGTAATGAGTGCTTGGATGGATATTGATAATACAAATAATGTCGAATTCAAAAATTTACCAACCTATTTCCCAGAAGTGTTTGCTGATTTTGAAACAGAACGGGAAATTACTTTAGATGTGAATGAATTTATGCCAGAAGAGCGTGTTTTCTATACGTACCAAGGTTCACGGACAACACCACCAACCGTGGAAGGCGTAACTTGGATTGTTTTAAAAAATGCGAAGACGCTTGGCCAAGAAGATTTCACTGAATTTGAAAAAGCAATTGGCAATACAAGTCGACCAGTGCAAGATTTGAATGGTCGTGAAATTACTTTTTACAATTAAAAAACTAGAAAGCCTCGCTCGAATCTTGTATAGTATAGACATAGATTCTGAGTGGAGGCTTCTTTTTATGTATGAAAAAGCGAGACAAATGATGATCGAAGCGCATAGTGGACAAGTTCGCAAAATTACTGGCGAGCCTTATTTTTCACACCCTTTGAATGTAGCGAGAATTTTGCGCCGTGCTGGTTTCCGTGAAGAAGTTGTTGTCGCTGGTTTGCTGCATGATGCCGTTGAGGATACGGAGATGACGGATCAAGATATTCGCGCGACTTTTGGCGATGTTGTTGCGGATTTAGTAGCTTCTCATACAGAGAATAAAACGTTATCGTGGGAAGAACGAAAAGCGCATACGATTGAACAGGTGCGCACTGGAAACTTAGAAGAAAAAGCATTAATCGTGGCGGATAAATTAGATAATTTAACCTCTGTCAAATATGCGTTAAGTTCAGAAGGAAAGTCTGTCTGGGGCTATTTTAAACGCGGATACGAGCTGCAAAAATGGTACAATGAAGGGATTAAAAATAATATGGAATACGGGATAAATCCGGCCGAAATCCCCGCTTTCTTTAATGAATATGCCCGACTAGTTAAGTGGATTTTTAAGAAGTAAAATTTTATGATTAAATATCTGTCAAATTAGGTAATTAGAATTAAATTGATAAGTTTTTAGAAAACAAGTTTCTTTTCCCGAAAAACTATTGTAAAATGAAAGCGTTATAAAACTTACGCGAAGGGAAGTTTTTTGAATGGTTTATGGAGCAATTGAAGCAGGTGGAACTAAGTTTGTCGTAGCGATTGGAGAAAAATCAGGGAAAATTATTAAACGCGCGAGCTATCCGACAACGGAACCAGCAGAAACAATGAAAGCAGTCATTCAATTTTTCAAACAGTATGAAGATGAATTAAAAGCAATCGGAATTGGCTCGTTTGGACCAATCGATATTCGGAAATCAAGTGCTACATACGGTTACATCACGCAAACACCAAAACTAGCATGGCGCAATTATGATATCGTTGGCGCTATGAAAAAAGAATTTAATGTCCCAATCGGTTTTACAACGGACGTTAATGCAGCCGCTTTAGGTGAAGTAAACCTAGGCGCAGCAGCAGGTTTGGATAGTTGTATTTACTTAACTATTGGAACTGGAATTGGTGGCGGAGCAGTTGTCGCTGGGAAAATTCTCGAAGGTTTCTCTCACCCAGAAATGGGGCATATTATGGTGCGCCGTCATAAGCGCGACCGTTTCACAGGCAGCTGTCCAAGCCATAGCGACTGTTTAGAAGGCCTTGCAGCAGGTGGCGCGATTGAAAAACGTTGGGGTCAAAAAGCAGCAGAACTCGCGGATAATGAGGAAGTTTGGAATTTAGAAGCGCATTATATCGCTCAAGCTTTAATGAATTATACGCTTATCCTATCCCCTGAAAGAATCGTCTTAGGTGGTGGCGTAATGAAACAGCGCCAACTTTTCCCACTTGTCCGTCAAAAATTAAAAGCACTCGTAAACAATTATGTGCAATTGCCAGACTTAGATGAGTATATCGTTCCACCAAAACTAGAAGATGACGCTGGAATAACTGGCTGTGTCTTACTTGCAGTGGATGCGGAAGAGTCCAATTAATGACGAAAAACAGCTCTAGTTTATAGGGCTGTTTTTTGATATACTGAAATGTGATAAAACAAACAAGAACGCAGGAGGAAAAAGATGTCCATTACGAACTTATTAAATATTAAATATCCGATTATCCAAGGTGCCATGGCGCAAATTGCTAAAGCTCCACTTGTCGCAGCTGTATCCAACGCAGGAGGTTTAGGAATTATCGCTTCAGGCGGAATGACTGCTGATATGCTTCGCGAAGAAATCCAAAAAACAAAAGCACTGACAGATAAACCATTTGGCGTTAACTTAATGCTAATGATGACCAATATTGCCGAATTAACCGAAGTAATTATTGAAGAAAAAGTAGGAATCGTTACAACCGGAGCGGGAACGCCAAAAACGTTCATGCCAATTTGGAAAGAAGTTGGAATTATCGTAATCCCTGTTGTCCCATCCGTGATGATTGCTAAACGCATGGAAAAAATGGGCGCAGATGCAGTTATCGCAGAAGGAACAGAAGCAGGCGGACATGTTGGCGAAACAACAACAATGGCGCTTCTACCTCAAATCGTGGATGCTGTTACTATCCCAGTCATTGGCGCAGGCGGAATTGCCGACGGTCGCGGAATCGCCGCAGCCCTAGCCCTAGGTGCAAAAGGTGTCCAAATCGGCACACGCTTCCTAGCAACCGATGAATGCCCAGTTCACCCAGATTTCAAAGCAGCTGTAATCAAAGCCTCTGACCGCGACACAATGGTTACCGGCCGAAAAGCAGGCGCACCAGTTCGCTCGATTAAAAACAAAATGATCAAAGAATATATCCGTTTAGAAGAAGAAAACGCCGATCGCGACACGTTAGAAGAGCTAACTTTAGGTTCTTTACGAAAAGCAGTACAAGAAGGCGACACAGACAACGGTTCTGTCATGGCCGGTCAAATCGCTGGTTTAATCACAGAAATCAAACCTTGTAAAGATGTTATCGAAGAGATGATGACAGATGCTAAGAATGTGATTGCTGGGTTAGAATTATAAACTAAAAACAGTTATTTTCTGCTTAGTAAAGTAGAGAATAGCTGTTTTTTTGTAGTTGCTATGTTGTTTGAAAGGTAAACTCAAAAAATGCACTAAGTTGTTCTTTAGTTGGCTATATTTATACAAAGAGGTTCACAAAACGCTCACAAAAGGAAAGCGTTGCTGGTGCTATAATGAAAGAGTGCAAAACTAGACATAAAGAGGAACCACCGAGATGAGAGAGATAAAAGTTAACGAAGCGATATTACAAAATTAGATGATGGAGCAACTTTAGTAATAATAAAATAAAGGTGGTAAATATGAAACAATTAACAGTAGGAGATTCATTTAATGGTTTTTTAAATAGTTTAAAAGTAAGAAAAGACATAAAAATTATGAGTGACGAAGAACTTTATAATTATATTTTTGAAGTTTTTTTAGGTGATATAGTAGCCTATTTAAGTCCTTATACGTTAGATCGATTGGAAGCTGAAGGTATAATTGATGAAGACATTTATGCTATGTCAAAGAATCTAAGAAATGAATTATTGGAAATGATAAATGGCCCTTCATGGAATATCGCTTCAGTAAAAAGTTCAGATGAATGGGCTAATACATTTGAAGGATTAAAAAAACTAGATGCTCTAGTTCACAAAAAATGGACAGAGGAAGAAATCTCCTATTTAAAAAACATGATTTAAACTTTTATAAGAAGGTGAGTTTGAAATGGATTGGTTAACTGTACTAAATGATCCAAAGAAAAGTAAACGGGATAAATTGGAAGCGATTGGTTTTATCCGAGATACTTTAGATTATGGGGATATACCAGATAATACTGCTTTAAAAATAGTCAATAACTTAGCTAAGCAAGTTGTAAAACAGAATGATTTAGACATTAAACAATCCATACTTGATGCAATGCTAGAAGGGTCAAAAGCGCCTTTTGTTGAAAAATCAATTAACTTAAGTCCTGTTGTAAAGCATTTAAATGAATTTAATGATGAGTGTTTAAGTTATATATTAAGTTTATTAGGAAATTCTGGAAAAAAAGATTACAGAACAATTATTGAGTCTTATAAAACTAATTCAAGATTAAAAGAAGATGTTGAAGAGGCGCTATTAGAATTGGATTACAGAATTACTAACAACTTATGAGTAAATTAGAATACATTTCCTATTCAAATCAAAAACCAGTTACCCACCAAACACGGCATAACTGGTTTTCTAAATCTCACCCAAAATTAAGCTGCCAAAACACCCCAAACCGGTCCGTCACTTGCGCATAGGTCGAACCCCAGAACGCTACTTGCAATTCCATTTCCACTTTTCCATCAGTACTCAAAGCTTCATAGGCATACTTAATATCATTCTCAGACTCAAAATTAATAAGAATCGTCACCCGATTGCCAATTGTAAAACCATCATAAGGCGCATCGGTAATATAAATAAATTCTTCGCCGTTTTTTGCTAAACGACTATGCATCAATCGCTCACCAAAAACAGCATCGCCATCAAAATTGTTCATCTCTTTAAAACGCTGAACGCTTGTAATTTCAGCTTGAAACACATCTGCATAAAATGTTAGCGCATCTTGACCTTCTCCGTTAAAAACTAAGTATGGAACTGCAAAAGACATCTCACCATCTCCTATACAATTAATAGCTTTAGTATAAGCCTAATCTACTGCGAAGTCATGTCTCAAATTAATAAGGATTTGTGAATAAAAACAAAATACTTGCAAACAAACGTGATATATTATACAATTTAACTAAGGAATCGGATACATTTAAATAAATATTTTTTTGTAATAAAATAAAGTAAGTACTTGCTTTTGGGAGTAGGTGCGTAGGAGGTAGATGTATGCTTTGGGTAAAAGAGTCAATCGAGCAACTTCTCAGTAAACTACACACGAATTTAGACACAGGGTTAACGAAAGAACAGGTTAAAGAAAAACATGCAGAGTTTGGGACGAATGAATTTGAAGAGGGGAAGAAAGAGTCCTTGCTTCAAAAAATTGGTCACCATTTGATTGAAATTACAACGATTGTGTTGCTTTTTGCAGCAGCAATTTCGGCCTATTTAGCAATTACAACTGGATATGGTTGGGCGAAGGTTGTTGTTATTCTAGGAATCGTCGTTTTGAATATGGTGCTGGGTATTTATCAGGAAAACAGCGCCGAGAAAGCACTTGCTGCATTACAAAGTATGAACGCGCATTTAACGACGGTTGTTCGTGATGGCGTGCGGATGCAAGTGGATGCGACGGAATTAGTACCAGGGGATATTATTGAAATCGTTGCAGGAGATATGATTCCAGCAGATGCGCGGATTATTTCCAGCAGCAGTTTACAAGTCGAGGAATCCGCATTAACTGGTGAAAGTGTTCCGGTTGAAAAAGACGCAAATGCGGTTGTTTCGGAAAAGGCGCCAATTGGAGATCGGTTGAATATGCTTTACTCGGGCTGCCTTGTAACGAATGGTCGCGCCACAGCGGTTGTCGTAGAAATTGGGATGGAAACAGAGATGGGGAAAATTGCTGGACTTTTAAATAGCACCTCGAAACTGATGACGCCACTGCAACTACGATTAAAAGAATTAGCTAAACGCCTTAGTATTGTAGCACTTTTAGCAGGTATTTTAATTTTTATTATTGATGTGTATGTGTACGGTGAAACGATTATTGAAACATTGATGATTGCGATTTCCCTAGCTGTAGCAGCGGTTCCTGAGACGTTGCCGGTTATTGTGACATTGACGCTTGCTTATGGGGTTCAAAATATGGTGCGGAAAAATACGATTATCCGCCGAATTCCTGCAGTAGAAACAATCGGAAATACTTCGGTTATTTGTTCTGATAAAACAGGGACATTAACGCAAAATAAAATGATTATCCAACAAATTTGGGCAGCTGATCATGCGCCAATAAAAGCAACAGCTGAGTTTGATGCGGCTGAGGAAAAAGTATTGGAGATGCTGAGTCTTTCTAGTAATGCGACAATTGATGTAACAGACGGCAAAGAAACCATCATTGGTGACCCAACCGAAAGCGCGATAATCCGTTTACTAGAAGAAAAAGGAACAACGAAAAAAGCATTGGAAGCCAAATATCCACGCGTGTTCGAACTTCCTTTTGATTCAGATAGAAAGCTAATGACGACGATTCACCAAGTAGAAGACGGATTTCTTTCCATTACAAAAGGTGCCTTTGACCGCATTCCGGTAGATTTTTCAGAGGAGTTTTTAGCGGAAGCAGAGCGGGTGCATGACAGTTTTGCGGAGGATGCGCTTCGGGTGCTAGTCGTTGCTTATAAAAAATATCCGGAAATGCCGACTGACTTGTCTAGTGAGGCGCTTGAGACCGACTTAACTTTTGCTGGGATGGTTGGGATGATTGATCCACCGAGACCGGAAAGTAAAACGGCTGTGTTAGCGGCGAAAAAAGCGGGTATTAAGACTGTAATGATTACTGGTGACCACATTGTAACGGCATCAGCAATTGCAAAAGAAATTGGTATTTTAACGGATGGGGACAAAGCGATTACTGGAGCAGAGCTTGCTGAAATGTCAGAAGCGGATCTGGAGAAAAACATTCGAGATTACGCGGTATATGCGCGTGTTAGTCCAGAAGATAAAATTCGAATCGTTAAAGCTTGGCAGAAAAACGGTGAAATTGTCACAATGACAGGTGATGGTGTGAATGATGCGCCAGCTCTAAAAGCGGCAGATGTTGGTGCTGCGATGGGAATCACTGGAACAGATGTATCTAAAAACGCTGCAGATATGGTTATAACAGACGATAATTTTGCAACGATTGTAGATGCAGTCAAAGAAGGGCGTACAGCCTATGAGAATATCCGCAAAACAATTTACTTCTTGTTAAGCACTAACTTTTCACAAATTTTCATTATGTTAATTGCGATTATCCTTGGCTGGGGTGCGCCGGTTGTAGCTGTTCAGTTGCTATTAATCAACGTGGTATCCGACGGGATTCCGGGATTCTTCTTGAGTCGCGAGAAAGCAGATGACTCGATTATGGAGCGGAAGCCAATTCCGAAAAATGCTGGGATTTTTGCGAATGGACTTGGGAAGAAAATGGCGACACAAGCAGTCGTCTTCACGATTGTAACACTTGCAGGATTTTATATTGGCCAATTTGTAACGATTAATCAATCGATTGGCGCAAGTTATGAAGTGGGGATGACGATGGCGTTTGTTATTTTAGCATGGTCGTCTGTCGCACATATTTTCAACGTAAGAAGTGATAAGTCGATTTTCACCATCGGGTTTTTATCCAACCGTGGCTTATTCTTTAGCGCGATTTGTTCGATGTTGATTATTCTAGGACTTGCGATTATTCCACCACTTGCGAACATGTTCTTCTTAGTAGAAATGAGCTTAACGCACTGGATTCTCGCATTTATCCTCTCGATGTTCCCACTCCTATTTGTAGAAATTCAAAAGCTTATTCAGCGAAAAAGAGCAAAAGCTTGAAGGAGGGTAACTAAATGAATGAGACAGAAAAAGTTGTAGCAGCCTTATTAGAACGTAATTTTGGTAAAAATATCGGCACGCGTTATCCGGGAAATGAAGAAGCGCAATTGCGTGCCGAGGAAGTTATTGAAGAAATTGCGATTGTGATTGCACCACTTGTTGAAAAACTAGGAATCGAAAGTAAAACAGTGAAAAAGACGATTCCATTTTTATATGAGCTTCAAAAAAATCAATTTTGCGATATGAGTGCTTATCCGTATCCGCTTTTGTTAGTTAATGGAACGAGTGCGGATACCGAAAAATATTGGCGTGATTTGCCAACATATTGGACGGATGATGCGAATAAAATCGTACTTCCATATGTGTTAGACCATATTAAAAATAATAAAGTTCGGCAAAAATTACTTGCTTTCCACGCATGGCTATTAGGCGAAGTAGTAGAGATGAACGAAGAACTTGGTGCCACTTTTCGTGTGAAATTAGTGTTTGAGTCGGATATGCGCGTTCGTTTACGAATTTATGAAGTAGAGCACATTGCGGTCGAGGTGCATTTCTTAGACAATCATGATACAGAGCAACAACATTTAGGGTATGATGTTAGTTTGGATACAGAACTGGTGGATAATGCGAGACTGCTCTTACGCCAAGGGATTTTAACAGAAAATCTCGGTTTGGAAGCATTGAAAGCTTATATTCACTCGGTTTTACCCATCGCCCACAGCGTAAAAACACTAGAAAATTTGACCGATGAAGAAGCGAAAAAGCTAACTAAATTACTCACTCAAGAAGAACCGAAAATTATGGAAGATACAGATTTATCAAGTAAAGCATTAGATTTCTTGCAAACAGTAGCACAAAACTAAGAATAAAATGCTATTTGGAGGCAATGGGTCCTAAATAGCATTTTATTTTTGCAAGAGTGATGGAAAGAATAGTAAAATGATACAATGAAAAGAGAAATGAGGATGTAAAAATTGATTCGACAAGCCAAAAAATCAGATGCGCCGAAAATTGCGCCACTTTTACTAGTAATATGGAAAGACATGGAGTTGCCCATTTTAGAAGTAGAGACGGAAGAAGCGATTACGAATGCGTTAATTGAAGCGATTCAGACAGAGAATTATCGTTATAGTTACAGACATCTGCATGTGTTTGAACAAGACGGCGATATTGCGGGCGTTTTAGCGGGGTATCCTGGCGAAATTGAACCTGAAATCGATCAACCTTGGAATGCAATCGCGAAAAAGCATGGTATTACTTACGAGGAGCCCATTTTTGCGGATAAAGAAACGTTTCCGGGCGAATGGTATTTAGATTCAATTGTTACAAACGAAAAATATCGCGGCCATGGTGTTGGAACGGCTTTGCTTGCTAAACTAACAGAAATTGCCGCAGAAGATGGCGAAAAAGTAGTTGGCTTAAATTGCGATAAAGGAAACCCGCATGCTAAACGTTTATATGAGCGCTTAGGCTTTCATGTGACCGGGGAAATTACCCTTAGCGGCCACGAATACGAACATATGCAAAAATAAGAAATGAGGCAAGCCAATGAAAAAGATAATTTTCACAGTGGTACTTAGTTTGGTTTTAGTGCTTGCAGGGTGCGCCAATGTGACCAATACGGTAAAAGTCGATAAAAAGGGCGAGGCAACTATCTCCTTTGATGTCGATATTTCAGCTGTGGCGGGAATTTTCGCGTCAAGCTATTCCGATGAAATGGTAGCGAAACTGCAAGAAGCTGGCTTTACGGTCGATAAAAAATCAAATACGAGCTATCATATCGAAAAGAAACTAGATAAGAACGATACAACGAACAGCGATATGAAACCAGAAGACTTTGGTGTGAAAATTACCAATACAAAAAGTTTCTTCACGCAAAAAATCAAAGTAGATGCGGATATCGACATCGAAAAAATTTGGAAAAAAGAAGTGGCGGATGTTCCATTTCCAAAAGAAATTCTAAGCCAAGTCGATTATACCTTTGTTTTGGATTTGCCGATTTCGACGATTGGGGATAACAATGCTAAAAGTGTCGATGGCGGGAAGCTGACTTGGGATGTTCCACTTGATAAGAAATCCGAAATGTATTTTGAGGTCACTGTGCCAAACGTGAAAAACATTGCGATTGTTGGTGGCATCTTACTTATTGTCATCATTGGTGTGCTTATTTATCTTATTAGAAGACACCGCAAAAAGAAAAAACAACGATAAAAAAAGTGTGGATCAGTTAGCTAAGCTGGTCCACACTTTTATTTACTTCTTGTTCTAATTCTTCATAGCAAGCTAATTTTTTCTCGATTTTTTTAAACGCGCGGTCAAGTTCTGCTTGTCGGCGATACATATCGGCTTGATGTTCTTTGAGTACAGCAATGCGTTCGGAGACAGTTTCATCGCCGCATTTAGTTAGTTCGACAATTTCTTTTTGTTTCGCAAGTGGCATACCAGTGACGCGCAAACATGTAAGTAATTCCAGCCAGTGCAAAGCATCGTTATCGAAAATCCGATTATTATTTTTATCACGCGCGAGAAAAGGAATCAAACCTTCACGTTCATAGTAGCGAATCGTATGGGCACTTAAACCTGTATGCGCGGAAGCTTCTTTGATTGTTTGTTGCACTAAAATCACCTCGTTTTTTCTTAATAATAGCACCTCGAAAATCGAAAAGCCAAATGTTTGCCTTTGAGTATACTCTAAGGTGTATAGTAAACGTGTTATTACTTTTAGGAGGCGGATTATATTGAACTTAAAAGATACAGTTAAACTTGCAAATGGTGTAGAAATGCCCCGTTTAGGATTTGGCGTATGGAAAGTGCAAGACGGCGATGAAGCAGTAAATTCTGTTAAATGGGCAATCGAAGCTGGTTACATTAGCATTGATACAGCAGCTGCTTACAAAAATGAAGAAGGCGTTGGTCAAGCAATCAAAGAGTCTGGCATTGCGAGAGAAGACTTATTTGTAACAACAAAACTGTGGAATGCAGAACAAGGTTACGAATCCACTTTGGCAGCGTTTGATGAAAGTTTACGCAAATTAGAACTTGATTATGTCGACTTATATTTAATTCACTGGCCAGTCAAAGGTAAATTCAAAGACACTTGGCGCGCTTTTGAAAAATTATATAAAGACAAACGCGTTCGCGCAATCGGCGTATGTAACTTCCACGAACATCACCTAAAAGAATTAATGGAAGACGCGGAAATTGCTCCAATGGTAAACCAAATCGAATTACATCCGCAATTAACACAAGAACCATTACGCAAATTCTGTGCTGACAACAATATCGTCGTAGAGGCTTGGTCTCCACTTGGTAACGGTAAATTACTTTCTAACCCAGAAATCAAAGCCATTGCAGATGCACACGGTAAATCAGTTGCGCAAGTCATTCTTCGCTGGGACTTACAAATCGGTGTCGTGACTATTCCAAAATCAGTCCACCAAGAACGTATTATCCAAAATGCCGATATTTTCGACTTCGAATTAACCGAAGAAGAGGTTGCAAAAATCAGCGGATTAAATAAAGATGAAAGAACTGGCCCAGATCCAGATAACTTTAATTTCTAATATGAAAAAAATCCCTTCCAGCTTATCGAACTGGAGGGGATTTTTATGCTACAATAAACTAAAAAAAGAGGTTAACAGATGGACGCAAAAACAATAATTGAAAACCGCTTTATTAATCAAAAATTAGTAGCATCCTCGTGGTGCGATTCCCCCGAAAAAATTGTCTCTCATTTTGGTGCCATGCAATCGCAAAATTATGGTCAATCGCTTTGGGCTGTTGGAAGTAGAATGACGGCGCCTAGTGAGCTAGCTGTGAAAGAGGCAATTGATAATGGTGAAATTATCCGAACGTGGCTTTTGCGCGGAACCATTCATCTTTTTTCAGCCAAAGATTATCACTGGATGATGGACTTAATTGCGCCTACGATAGATAAAATATGTAAACCGTATCGGGCGAAGTTAGGTTTAACAGAAGAGGTACTTGAAAAGGCTACTGAAGTTGTTGCGGCATTTATTGCGGAACAAGCAGTTACTAGAAAAAATCTGGCGGCACATTTAGCGACAATCGATTTACCAAGCGCGGGAATCCCTTTTGCACAGCTGTTGGTTTATTTAAGCTCGCGGAAAGTCATTTGTTCAGGACCGGATGAAACTTTTAGAAATACGAAACATATTCCAGCTGATACGCATCATTTCACGCGGGAGGGCGCGATAAAAGAGCTCGCGAAACGGTACCTCCAAAGCCATGCCCCGGCGACATTAAAAGATTTCTGCTTTTGGTCTGGATTAAATATGACGGATGCTAAAATTGGGTTAGTGGATATGCCTAAAATGGGTGATTATTACATAACAAATTTGGTTGAAAATAGTGAAAAACCAGCTACTATTCCACTCGCTGGTTTTGACGAATGGATTATCGGCTACCGCGACCGTTCAGTCGTTTTACCGGAAATATGGCACGATGAAATTATCACGAAAAATGGGATTTTCAGACCGGCGATTATTACAGATGGCGAAGTGGTCGGAAAATGGGACAAACCAAAAAAACGCGTCGAATTAGAAGGAGATTACTGGGACCGTTACATCCAGTTTCGAAATATGCTATAGTCAATTAGATGGATAAATTTTAATTTGAGGTGATAAAGCAATGAATGCTTTTGATAAATTTTATAAAAAAACAGTAGAAGAACGCCGCGCAATTTTGGCTGAGTATGCTGGCTTAAATGAGGAAGAACAAGCATTTTTAGCTTCTACAGGGGCACTTTCTTTTGATAAAGCGAATCATATGATTGAAAACGCAATTGGTATTTATTCGCTGCCACTTGGTTTAGGGATGAATATGCTATTAAACGGTAAATCCTACGTTGTTCCAATGGCGATGGAGGAACCATCCGTTGTTGCCGCACAAAGCTCCGGGGCCAAACTTATTGCGCAAAATGGTGGGATTACAGGCCGTGCAACGAAGCGGAAAATGATTGGACAAATCGAGTTAATTTCTGTTCCAGATATCCAACTTGCTAAAGAAAACGTAATTGCGAATCAAGCAAAGCTAATTACTATCGCTAACCAAGCGCATCCATCGTTACAAAAGCGTGGCGGTGGTGCGGTTGATCTCCAAGTTAGAACAGCGCAAACAGCCAACGACGAAACATTATTTATTGTTCATTTACTCGTAGATACACAAGAAGCAATGGGCGCCAATATGGTAAATACCATGGTCGAAACGTTAGCGCCAGAATTAGAAGCGTTAACTTCCGGAAAAGCTAATATGCGCATTTTATCCAATTTAGTAGATGAAGCGACCGCAACCGCGATGTGTCGCATAAAACCAGAAAGCTTAGCAACCAAAACCCAGAGCGGTGAATGGGTGCGTGACCGAATCATTGCTGCGTATGAATTTGCCGATGCCGACATTTACCGAGCAGCAACGCACAACAAAGGCATTATGAATGGAATTGATGCGGTAATTATGGCATTTGGAAACGATTGGCGTGCAGTTGAAGCAGCAAGTCATGCATACGCCGCCCGCACAGGAAGCTATAAACCGATGACTAAGTGGTCAAAAGATGCGGAAGGGTACTTAGTTGGCGAATTGACTTTACCGATGCCAGTCGCCTTTGTAGGAGGTTCTATCGGTATCCATCCTATCGCAACCCTTTCGAAAAAAATTGCCCGCGTCGAATCAGCGAAAGAATTAGCGATGTTAGTATGCGCTGTCGGTTTAACGCAAAATCTTGCTGCTTTAAAAGCGTTAGTAACAGAGGGAATTCAACGTGGTCACATGTCACTACAAGCAAAATCACTAGCCATGACAGCTGGTGCGAAAGCCGATGAAATCGAAAAAGTAGCCACATTTTTGCAAGAAAGCAAGCAATTAAATGTCGTAGCTGCAAAAGAATTTATCGCAAAATTACGCAGTGAAAAATAAAGTGGTTTGTTAAGCCCATCTTTACAAAAACTTAACAATACATTCGGAACGTGATAAAACCTTTAGTATCAACAACTTTCAGAGATTTACTTGGATTTCCCTTTACAAAATAAAAAAAAGTTATTTACGTTGCTTTTACTTTCTTTTATGATGAAAAAAGAGTGAAATTACAAGATTACAAACAAAAAGGAGATTTTCATGGGAGACATAAATATTCAGCAGATGATTTTTCAATTTATCGGAGGACTTGGAATTTTTCTTTTCGGTATAAAATATATGGGAGACGGACTGCAAATGGCAGCCGGCGACAGACTCCGCGATATTTTAGATAAGTACACAACGAATCCTTTTATGGGTGTACTTGCCGGGATCTTAGTTACAGTATTAATTCAAAGTAGCTCAGGTACGACTGTTTTGACGGTCGGATTAGTAAGTGCCGGATTTATGACGTTAAAACAGGCAATTGGTGTTATCATGGGGGCGAACATCGGAACGACCGTAACCGCCTTTATTATTGGTATTAAGCTATCCGAGTATTCTTTACCAATTATTGCTGTTGGTGCAGTACTTTTATTCTTCTTTAAAAATCATAAAGTGAAAAATATCGGCCAAGTATTCTTTGGTTTTGGTGCATTATTTTATGGTTTAGATTTGATGGGGCAAGGGATGAAACCTCTTGCTGGAATGGAATCTTTCCACGAATTAACTGCTCAAATGAGTACGAATCCGTTCTTAGGTTTGTTAATCGGAACGATCTTCACGGCGGTTGTACAGTCATCTAGTGCGACCATCGGGATTTTACAAGAACTATATGGTCAAGGTGCGATTGATCTTCAAGCGGCCTTACCGGTACTATTCGGGGACAACATTGGTACAACGATTACAGCTGTTCTTGCAGCAATTGGTGCGAGTGTTGCAGCGAAACGTGCAGCAGCGACACACGTAATATTTAACTTAATCGGTGCCGTCATCTTTATGCTGATCCTACCGCTATTTACCGCACTGGTTTCATACTTACAAGGACTGTTTGGCTTGAATCCAGAAATGACGATTGCCGTAGCGCACGGAACGTTTAACGTGACAAATACATTTATCCAATTCTGGTTTATCGGTGCATTTGCTTGGCTTGTAACAAAACTTATTCCAGGCGACGACTCACGAATTGATTATAAAACAAAACATTTAGATACCAATTTAATCGACCAATCACCAGGTATTGCACTTGAAATGGCTCGCGAAGAAACACTTCGTATGGCTGATTACGCAAAATTTGGTTTACAAGAAGCAAGACAATATTTGGTTAACCGGGAATCTAAACACGCAGAATCCACTATTCAAGTAGAAGAAGCCGTGAACAATTTAGACCGAAAAATCACCGAGTATTTAACGAAAATTTCTTCTGTGGCTTTAACTAATAACGAAACAGAAGAGCACGCGCTAATGCTTGATACCGTTCGTGACATTGAACGTGTTGGTGATCACATGGAGAATATCGTCGAAAACATTGATCAACTGATTAAAAATAAAGCAAAAATGTCCGATGAAGCGTCCGAACAACTGATCGAAATGTTTGAACTGACAACAGCGAATTTCGAACGTGCAGTAAAAGCAATGCATAAAAAAGATCGCTCGCTTGCGGAAGAAACAATTTTAGTTGAAAAAGATATCGACAAAGCAGAACGCAGATTACGTAAAAGTCATATCCGCCGCTTAAATGAAGGCAAATGCCAAGTAGTTAGCGGGATTTTGTATATCGATATCGTTAGTGATTTAGAACGAATCGGCGACCATGCAAACAACATTGCTGAGTCTGTTTTAGAATTAAACGAATAAAAGAAAAAAGAAACTAGCTTAATTTCCAGCTAGTTTCTTTTTTTTGTTAAAAATCTACACTTTTACTAGTCCTTGTGAAGCATTGAGTATAAGCGAATAGTGGTGTAAAATAAGAATGATTATAAAACTAGAATGACTGGAAGTGTTGAGTCTTATGCGAAATAGAAAAACAATGGATGGAAACACAGCCGCAGCTTATATTTCTTATGCATTTACTGAAGTTGCAGCAATCTATCCGATTACCCCTTCCTCCACCATGGCTGAACTCGTGGATGAATGGTCATCAAAAAACAAGAAAAATTTATTCAATGAACCTGTAAAAGTAGTAGAAATGCAGTCCGAAGCAGGGGCAGCAGGAACGGTTCACGGCTCACTTCAAGCAGGCGCGCTAACTAGTACATATACGGCGAGCCAAGGTTTACTTTTAATGATTCCAAATATGTACAAAATTGCCGGCGAACTATTACCGACTGTTTTTCACGTTTCCGCAAGAACGATTTCGGCGGCATCGCTGAATATTTTTGGCGATCATAGTGACGTCATGGCAGCGCGCCAAACAGGATTTGCGATGTTAGCAGAAGGTTCCGTCCAAGAAGTTATGGACTTATCCGCCGTTGCTCATTTGGCCTCACTAAAAGGAAGTTTGCCATTTTTAAACTTTTTTGACGGCTTCCGGACGAGCCATGAATTACAAAAAATCGAAGTACTCGAATATGATGAATTAGAAAAATTGCTCGACAAAGAGGCGTTACAACAATTCAGAAATCGCGCAATGACACCAAACAACCCTAAAACATTAGGTTCGAACCAAAACCCGGATATCTTTTTCCAGCAAAGAGAAACAGTGAACCGCTATTACGAGGAAATTCCCGGTATTGTGCAAAACTACATGCAAGAAATTAATCAGCTTCGTGGCACAGATTACGACTTAGTAAATTATTATGGTGCAGAAGATGCTACGGATGTTATTGTGGCAATGGGCTCCGTGACACCAGTTATCGAGCAAGTGATCGATTACTTAACAACCCAAGGCAAAAAAGTCGGTTTGCTAAATATTCGCTTATATCGTCCTTTCCCAGCAGAAAACTTTTTAGCAAAACTGCCGAAAACAGTAGAACGTGTGGCTGTTTTAGACCGGACAAAAGAACCCGGATCAGGCGGCGAACCACTTCTACTCGACGTGCAAAGTGTACTGTATGATAGTGAGACTCGTCCACTAGTTATTGGCGGTAGATATGGCTTAGGTTCAAAAGATGTTACACCAGACCAGATTCTCGGTGTTTATTCGCACCTAATGACCGAAAAACCAAAACCGCGCTTTACGATTGGGATTACAGATGATATTACAAATCTATCTATCGAAAATGATGGACCAAGTGACCTTACTTCTGAAAAAACATTCCAATGCAAATTCTGGGGCTTCGGCTCGGATGGCACTGTTGGCGCGAATAAAGCCGCGATTAAAATTATTGGCGATAACACCGATTTATATGCACAAGGTTACTTTTCCTATGATTCGAAAAAATCAGGCGGGCTAACCGTTTCGCATTTGCGCTTTGGAGAAAAACGGATTCGCTCGGCCTATCTAATCCAACAAGCAGATTTCGTTTCCTGCTCTACCTCGGCCTATTTACGTTCGTATGATTTATTAAAAGGTTTGAAACCGGGTGGAACATTCTTGCTTAATACCATTTGGGAAGGCGAGCAGTTAGAACGCCATTTACCAGCTGCAATGCGCGAATATATTGCGAAAAATAATATCCAATTTTATACATTAAATGCGATGAGAATTGCTGGGGAAGCAGGACTTGGTAGAAGAATTAATACCGTCATGCAAACCGCCTTTTTCCAAGTGACCGACATTTTACCGTTCGAAAAAGCACTGGCTGACTTAAAAGAATCGGCTATCGCGACTTACGGGAAAAAAGATATGGCAGTTGCGGAGAAAAATATTCTCGCAATGGACCAAACCGTTGCTAATTTGCATAAAGTAGAAGTTCCTGAAAGTTGGGCAAATCCCGTTGTCACAGCCGAAACAACTGTAACGACCGAAAAACCAGCTTACATCCAAAATATTCTTGAACCTGTGAACCGTTTAGAAGGCGACAATTTGACCGTTGGCGATTTAATTTCTAATGGAATGGTTAGTGGTGCTTATCCTCCGGGAACAGCAGCTTACGAAAAACGCGGGATTGCTCTCGAAGTTCCCGAATGGATTTCTGAAAACTGTACGATGTGTAATGAATGTGCCTTTGTATGTCCACATGCAGCGATTCGTCCAATTTTAACGGATGAGGAAGAAATGGAATCCGCTCCAGATGGCTTTATGACACGTGAAATGCGTGGAAAAGATGGTCTTCGTTACCGCATCCAAGTTTCGCCAATGGACTGTACTGGTTGTAATTTATGTGCGGAAACATGTCCGGCGAAAGAGAAAGCGCTTGTGATGAAACCATTTGAAGAAGTGGCTGCCAAAGAAAATCCGAATTGGTCGTTTGCAATTAATGTCAAACCGAAGAAAAATCCTGGTAAGAAAAATACTGTTCCAGGCAGCCAATTTGAGCAACCGCTACTTGAGTTCTCCGGAGCTTGTGCGGGTTGTGGTGAAACGCCGTATGTTAAATTATTAACGCAAATGTTTGGCGACCGGATGATGATTGCGAATGCGACTGGCTGTTCCTCGATTTGGGGCGCATCCGCACCAGCAACGCCATATACCGTCAATGACAAAGGACACGGCCCAGCGTGGGGGAACTCGCTTTTAGAAGATAATGCGGAATATGGTTACGGTATGTATTTAGCCAACCAAACGATGCGAAAAGCTTTAAACAATAAAGTGACACAAGCGCTTGCGGAAGAATCTATTTCAGAGACTTTACGTGAAGCTTTGGTCGATTGGCAAACGCAAATGGACGTTTCAGAAGATACGCGCGAACGAGCAGAAGCATTACAACTTGCACTTCTTAGTGAGATGGAAGGCAATGCGGTACTCGAATCAATTTATAATGACCGCGAATTATTTATTAAACGTTCGCAGTGGATGCTAGGTGGCGATGGCTGGGCTTATGATATTGGCTTTGGCGGAATTGATCACGTGTTAGCATCAGGTGAAGATGTGAATATTTTCGTGATGGATAATGAAGTTTACTCGAACACAGGCGGTCAGTCGTCGAAAGCCACACCAACTGCAGCTATTGCCAAATTTGCTTCAGGCGGAAAATCAGTCGGCAAAAAAGACCTTGGCATTATGGCGATGAGCTATGGAAATATTTATGTAGCCCAAATTGCGATGGGAGCGAATAAGCGCCAAACCTTAAAAGCAATTGAAGAAGCGGAAGCATATCCAGGGCCATCATTAATTATTGCTTATACGCCATGTATTAATCACGGAATTTCAAGCGGTATGAAAACGATGCTTAGTGAAACGCAAAAAGCAGTGGAATGCGGCTACTGGAGTTTGTATCGTTACAATCCAGCACTGGAAGAAAAAGGAAAAAATCCAATGACGATGGACTACAAAAAAGTCGATTTCGATCAATTTGAAGATTTCCTTAAACGTGAAACACGCTATTCGGCGCTATATAAAGCAAATCCGGAAGTGGCAACAAAACTATCCGAGAAAACCCGTTTAGACGCTGAGAAACGCTTTAAACGCTATGCTACAATGGCTGGGCTTGATTTAGAAAAAATATTAAAGAAAAAAGAAGTCACAGAAGAAGTGGCAAAAGCGCCAGTTGATGATGAACGAGCAGCAAGAAAAGCTGCACGGGAAGCTAGAAGATTAGCGCGCGAACAAGGTAAATAAAAAGAAGGTCCAGATAGCTCTGGACCTTCTTTTTTGCTTTTGATCTGTGGGAATCAGAAGCGATGTGGGAATGAATAGATATTCTCTTATGAATGTTATTAAGAAATAACTACTATTTAAATATAACTTTTTTTGAGAGAAGATGCACTAGCTAAATTAAGGACTCAGGAGATAATTAAGTGTTAGTGGTTGCGGCCCAACCCATTCGCCACTTGTGAAAGTTTTATGACAATTCCAAACACTGTACTTATCGATTTTCATGAAGCAAACCATTGCGATAAGCATCAAGTAATAATTTTAAATCCCGAGCCTGTTCACTTAGTTTTGTCCCAATGTCAGTGTCTCTAACGCGCTTACGGTTAATTTCCATTTCGATGACTTGGCGAGTGGAGAGGATATCCGTTTCATTTTTAATTGCATCCTCTTTCGTGGTGAACGGCTGGTGACTTACTAATTGCAACCCATAACTATTAAACAATAGCGTATAGCCAGCTAAGCTTGTTTCTTTATGATAAGCTTTTGCAAATCCACCATCAATCACCAGCATTTTTCCGCCAGCTTTAATCGGACTTTCGCCTTTACCTTCTTTGACTGGAGTATGCCCATTAACAATATGCCCACATTCGCCATCAAGCCCAAATTCTTCCAAAATCTGCTTACAAATTTGCTCATCATTCCGCAATTTATAGTAAGGATTTTTTTCCTCTGCGTGCGTTTCTTTTTCCGCAACAAAATAACGTTCAAAAGTAGTCATTTCACTTTTTCCGAATAACGAAGAAATAGCGCCAGTCCATAAATACCAAACGATATCACAAGCGTATTTCTTTTCTTTCGTTCCGGGAGGGCGGACGTAAGCTTCACGGGTGAGTATTTCGAATTGCTCCAAAAGTTCCCGGCCAGAAAAATTCTCTCCGCGCAGTTTCATTTCCATAAAAGACCCATCCTCATGAAGAGGAATGCAGCCATGGTACAGCAAATTGCCATTATACGTCAAAAACATATTACCTTTTGAATATAAAAATTGCACATGTTTTTGCAGTCTGCGACAATTTTTAAAAGCGGCGGTAATTTTTTCAATCAGCTCTTTTTCCGCACTAGTAAGTTTGTACGGATTTTCTGGATCAATCGTTGGGAAATGCGTATCTAGCAGCGCGTAATCTTTGCCTTTTAAATGAATGGTGCCATTTTGATAATCAATAAAATCAAGCAGTAGCCGATGCTCCATATTAAATTCTTTGCGGCGATGAATGATTTCACCTTCTAATTTAAACTGGATAATCGAAATGGCTTTATGCATCCGCGCGATTTGAGTGATTTCTGCATTGCTGTAGTCAATATTATCTTCATTTTTAGGTTGAAAATAAGTACAAGGATCATTTTGATACACGTCATCAGCAAAGAGGGCGAGTGGACGAAGCGAGATGCCATAACTATCTTCTAAAATATCTAAATTTAAATAACGAGCGGAGATGCGAATAACATTAGCCGCGCAAACCTTAGAACCACTAGCGGCGCCCATCCATAAAATATCATGATTACCCCACTGGAAATCGAGCGAATGGTAATTCATCAACGTATCCATAATTTTATCTGGGTAAGGGCCACGGTCGTAAACATCGCCAACAATATGCAAATGATCGACAACCAATTGTTGAATAAGCCGCGATAGTGCACTAATAAATTCTTCCGCACGACCAAGCGAAATAATATGTTGTAAAATTTCTTCATAATAAAGCCGTTTATCGTCTTCATTGTAATTTTCATGCAGTAATTCTTCTAGTATGTAGGCAAAATCTTCCGGCATCGCTTTTCTCACTTTAGAGCGGGTATACTTAGAGGCAACATACTGGCACAATTCAATCAGACGGAATAGCGTTGTCCGATACCAAGCATGCAAATCTTCCGTCTCACTAGCAATTAAATCCATCTTTTCTTCTGGATAATAAATCAACGTACTTAGGGAATTGATCTCAGCATCATTTAACTCAGCACCAAAAATATCACGAATTTTCCGCTTTACAACACCTGAACCATTGCGCAACACTTGCTCAAAAGCGCTGTATTCCCCGTGGACATCACTTAAAAAATGTTCGGTTCCCTTTGGAAGATTCATAATTGCTTCGAGGTTGATAATTTCTGTGGCAGTGTTTGCGATGGTAGGGTATTCTTTTGCTAACAATTGTAAATATTTCATATCAATAGTTTCCATCAGAACGTGGCCTCCTTTTTCAATTGGTATAGTTATTATATTTCTAAAAATTAAGCATAGCAAACGTTTTGTTTCATAATTGGTCTATACAAAAAAAGACGAGCCGAAGCCCGCCTTAGAAAACTGGATGTAGAAAATAGAGCACAATTGGCAAGGTAATAATACTTAAAACCGTACTAATAAAAGTGGCGCTAGAAACTAAATCTGGTTTTGTATCAAATTGAACTGCCATCAAAGTAGTGTTGGCTGCAGTTGGCATTGCCGCTAGCAAAATCATGATTTGCTTGGTCATTTCATCGACAGGGAGAATTAGCGTTAAACCGAAAGCGATAATCGGTGCAACGAGCAATTTTAGCACTAAAGCGATCCCAACTTTCGTAAGTTCAATTCGTCTAAATGAAATTACCGCCAGCTGCATTCCAAGCACAATCATAATCGTTGGAATTGCCGCATCACCGACAAGTTTCACACAAGTCATTAAAGCTGATGGAAGCGAAACATGTAGCAATTGCAAAGCGAGTCCAAGTAAGGCCCCATAAGCAATCGGCATTCGAACAACGCGCTTCATCACTGTTTTCATTCCGTTAGCATCTTTACTTCCTTTGGCAGCAAAGTAAATCCCAATTGTACTCATTGCCAGTTGTTGTAAGACCATCAAAACAACCGCGATATCAAGCCCAACAGCCCCAAAAACAAGCAGCACAACAGGCGTTCCGTAATTCCCATTATTCATAAACGCACTAGCCAAAATGAGCGCGCAACGATCTTGCAAGTTATAACCAAGTAAAAAACTAATCAAACTAACAAGCAAAATCAAACTCAAGCAAAGCGCAAAGATGTAAATCGCCAAATAAACATAATCCATCGTAAGCGGATTCGTATAAAAAGTATTAAATGCAAGAAACGGCGACATTAAATAAAGCGTGAGTTTAGATAAGTTTGGAATATCAAATTTTAACGTTTTCTGCCCAACAAACCCAATTGCAAAAATCCCAAAAACCGGTAATAAAATAAGTAGAAACTCCATAGCAGCCCTCTTTTCTATGTATATTGTAGCTTATTGTACCACAAAAGAAAAAAAGCTCTTCTATAAAACGCTTGCGGCCAAGAAATAAGCTACTAGTAGAATTGCAAATTAGCTTATTGTGATATTTATCTCCTTTGATACAAAAAGTAATCAGTAAGATGATTTTACGATTTTATATATTTAAATTAGACTAAATGGAGTAAATAATGCTATGATTCATCCATTTATTAATAGTCATCAAACACTGAAATTTACGAAAACGCTTTATTTATAAGCTTTTCGATAGATATAACAAGACAAAAAATAGGCAAAAAGTGAAATTAAAGGTGGCATTTTAGCTAATAATAAAAGACATTTTAGCCTCAAATGTGCTAATAAAGTAGTTAATGCGGCTAGAAGTTTTGCCAACGTCACGGAATAGACACGTAAAATACACTATTTAGTCATAAAATAAGATGGAAAGGTCTTTTTTTAGTATTAGAAATAGGGGGAAGTGAATTATAATTATTATGTTAGACAATAAACATTACTGTAACTGAAGTATTAGAAGTGAAATTCCCTTATAGAAAGTAGCAGTAATATTCCCACAACAAAAAAATTAATTGATTTCAGTAAAAACAACTAAATACAAACAGTTATCTGAAAACTTTACTTTAGACGAAATACGCACAGGAGAGGAACTGTTCATGCCTACTAAAAAATACACCGAAAAATTTAAAATTAGCCTCGTTTATTTACACTATAAAGGAACATCTAAACAAACATTATGTGATGACTTTGGTGTTTCAATCGCCTCCCTTTCTAGATGGATTAAAGGATACGATGTGACAACTGTAGATTTAAATGAAGCAGCCAACATCTTACAAATGTACGAACTTAAAAAACAAAAAGCGAAATTAGAAGCAGAAGTAGTAGCACTAACAAAAGCAATCAAGCTTTTTAATTCTGATTATAACGCAGTTTAATAGCAAAGAAGACTACTCAAGCAAAAACAGTGAGTAGTCTTTTTTATCACGAATGTGACATTTTTGTAAGTTTCATTTTAAAAGTAGAAGCGTTAAACTACTAAAGTAAATATGCCAGAATAGCAACAATCGCTTCTTCCAAGAATTTCAACCTATATTTTCTGAACTGGAATTTTGTGTGGAGGAGGATGAACATGGTTGCTTACGGGGAATTAATTCGAGAAGTACGGCTATCTAAAGGCTTAACGCAAAAAGAAGTCTATACCGGAATTATTTCGAAGTCCTACGCAATAGGTTTTGAAAAAGGCAAACATGATATTACATTAGTGTTATTTGAAGAGATTTTGAAACGGGTGATGCTAAGCTCGGATGAATTTTTCTTTATGAATAGAGGCTACTCGTTGGCTGAGGAGGATAATTTCTGGTACAAATTTGCTCATGCGGCGAATCAAAACAGTTTGAAGGAGTTACAAGCATTACACAACGAAGTATTACAGCAAAAAGGGGAAAGGGCGACTCTGAGGGAAGCTATCGTTCACTCAAGAATCGAAATCCAAGAACAATTCCTTTTAAATAATAAATTTGATGTGAGCATCGTTTCCAAAGCAGACAAAGAAGTTATCCAGACCTATTTGTGGAAAGTCCAATCGTGGACATTAGAAGAAATTCGTATTTTTGCAAACTCGGTCGATTATTTTGACGAAGATGTACAAATTTATTTTTTCCAATTAGTCTTGAAATCTATCGAAAAATACAAACATTATGATCGCGGCAAAAAAGTATTTTCGACCCTTTTAACGAATATAACAGAAGAATTAATTGCCCGAAATCAACTAGATTACGCCACACAATTATTAGAAATATTATACGAGCTATCGGCTTCGCATGACTGTGCTTTTTACCGAATTATGCACAATTATTATCAAGGCTTGATATGGATGAAAAGCGAGCAGGTCGAACAAGGTTACAATAAGTCTAAAGGTGCGATAGAAATTCTTGATACGCTTGGTTATGAATCACTTGCGCTACTTTACCAGACATTACTCATGCAGTTTTTAGAGAAAGAATAGATTCAAAAACTTATCAGAAATCAATCGCGAAATCTCAAGTCTGTTCGGCACAACGCAAAAACAACAGCAGATTGAATTATCGATTTTAGATGAAATTTTATATTATCCATCATAAAAACTTCTTAAAAAATATTACTTTTTAAGAAGTTTTATTTTTTTGGTCTTATATATATGACCTAATGATTTTTGCGGGCAGTTTGTTGTAATATTTGGAATGTACTAATTTTCACATGAGTGTAATGAAAGGAGTGAATGGTATTTTGACTCAGCAATACCAGTTAGTACTTCAAGATCAATATGATCCGAGAAGTGGTCAACTGATCAAAAAAGAAATAATTCCCACTAAAAACGTAGTAGAACATCTCACTTCTTATCTGTTATGTATTAAAAATCAAGCAGAGTATAGGAATTTTATTAAGTGGTACGAGCGTGAAATTCGTAAAGTATTGAAAGAGCATCCAGAGCAACATTTTATTATTAAAATTTCTTTTCAACAACTATACTTCCGAGAAACCATGCTCTTGTTAGAAAATATAAAAGCATTTAGCAAACAAATAACGATTGAATTGGTGGGAGACAGCCAAATAAGCGCAGGTGAAAGAGAGCATTTCTCTCCAGAGGACATAGATGCTTTTCTCAAGGGAAGACTAAAAATGTTGAAAAAATGGCATTATTTTATTTCCAAGCATATCGAAAGTGGCGCTATGGAACAAACACTTATTTTTACGCCTTACATCGATGAGTTAAAATACAGTTTAAAAAAAGGGGCAAAGCTACTTGATAATCAAACAGAATTAGCATTTTTTCTATCTTTTTGGAAAAGTTGGGCCAAGCTTCGGTGTGTCCATTTCGTTCTGATTGTCGATGAAATGTCTACTGATTTTCCAGAAGAAGTAGCTATAAGATGTGAAATGTAGAAGAATTTAGGAGGAATTATCCGTGTTCGTAAGTTGTAAAAAATTAGTTATAAGTATTTTAGCTGTAATAATTACCGTGAGTCTGGGGAGTGGAGCCTTTTCACCAATCCATGCGCATGCAGATGCTACTTTAAATCCAAATGGGTTTACGGTGCTTGTAAAATATATGGATGAAGCTGGGACTGAAATAGCGCCATCAGAAACTTTAACAGATTACTATTATGTATCGGTCGAAAAAAATATTCCTGGTTACAAATTAAAAGAAACACCCACTAATGCAACTGGTAGAATTACCGACTCGGGTATCGAAGTGCATTATATTTATGAAAGAGCGATTAAAGTGAGTTACGTAGATGAAACTGGGAAAGATTTGTTGCCTACTGTGGAGGTAGCAGATAGCGATGCCGCAGTACTTGAAACTATCCCTGATTATACATTTGTACGAAAAGATGTTAGCGCAGATAGTTCGCAGATTATTTTTCGTTATAAAAAGAACGTTTCTACTATTCCTGATTTTGGAAAACCGAATCAAGTAACAGTCAATTATGTTGACGAAAACAATATGCAAATAGCGCCATCGCTATATTTGAGTGGGCTTTTTGACGAAGCATACAAAGTGCCAATGAAAAAAATCAAAGGCTATACTTTACTAAAATACGATCCAGAAATTCTTGGTGTATTCACAGAAAGCGCGCAAACAATCAATATTATTTACCAGAAAAATGTGCCTGAACAAACCCCAAGTTTAGAAAATCCGCCAGAGCCAACTACCCCAGCAGAGCCTCAACTAGAAAAACCTAAAGTCGAAATTACAGAAAAACCAATTTCGACAAAAGAACAAATCACACCAACTACAGTAAAAGCTCCCAAAGTCGAAGCAAAAAAACAGCCAGCCAAAAAAACTTTACCAAAAACTGGTGATAGCTCGATAGACTTATTAATCACCTGTCTTGGTATTATCATCGTTTCTTGTGGGGTTTATTTACTCGTGCAACAAACCCAAAAACGCCGTCGTAAAGAATAAGCAAAAAAAGCAATCCGGGAAAACCGGATTGCTTTTTTTATCCTTCTCGCTTGAGCATCTTCGTATTCGCTAAAAACAGTGCGGCGACAAGTAGTAAAATCGCCCCCGAAAGTATTAGCGTGGAAGTTGCGCTAGAGTGATCGACAATAATAAATCGAATAATCGCTGTGATACCAATATAAATAAAATAGCGCAGCGGGAAATGGAAATGGGATTCGAAATATTTAACAATGAGCGCAATAAATTCAAAGTAAAGGAAAAACGTTAAAATATCTTGTGTCATATAATAGTAAGAAACGTCCGTGTCTAAGAAGAAAATATTATTGAATATCGTAAATGCCTCTCTAATTAAAAAAGCAACAAGAGTAAAGCCGACCATAATTAGCGCCAGATTTAAGGTGATTCGTAGCACGATGGGAACAATCGAAGAAATTTTTTCTAATCGTTTCATCAGTTGCCTCCTTTCCAAAAACGATATCGCTTTTTTAGTCATTTTACACTATAATGAGAAACATGACTATTTTTAAGGGGGGATTGTTATTTTAAAACGATTTTTTAGTTATTATAAACCGTATCGGACGCTTTTCATCATTGATTTTGGTTGCGCCGTTTTAGCTGCTATTTTGGAGCTGGCTTTTCCAGTTGCTGTAAACCACGTGATAGATACGCTACTTCCAGGAAAAGATTTTGGGCTGATTATTACTGCAGCACTCGCCTTATTATTCTTTTACATACTTAATACATTTATGCAGTACATTGTCACTTACTTTGGCCATATGCTTGGTCTTAACATAGAAACAGATATGCGCAGAGATTTATTCAGCCATTTGCAAAAACAACCATTTGGCTTTTACGACAATCAGAAAACAGGGAAATTGATGTCGCGAATGACAACCGATTTATTTGAAATTGGTGAAGTAGCGCATCACGGTCCAGAAGATATTTTTATTTCGATTATGTCGCTGTTTGGCGCATTTTTCTTAATGTTAAATATCAACGTCAAACTAGCGATTTCGACGTTTATCTTAGTGCCAATTTTGACTGTGTTAATTGTGTACTTCAATAAGCGAATGACGAAAGTAACGACTGGAATTTTTAAAGATTTAGGGAATTTTAACGCTGGAGTCGAAAATGCAATCAGCGGGGTGCGCGTCGTCCAAGCATTTGCTAATGAGCCACATGAAAAAGGTCGCTTCGCAGTTCTCAACCAAGCTTACCGTAAATCAAAATTAATGTTCTATAAAGTAATGGGACTAAGTTTTTCGTTCAACTATTTCCTAATGCGATTGATTAGTTTATTCGCACTTTTATTCGGGGCTTACTTTACAATCAATGGCGAAATTTCTTACGGGGAATTTGTCGGCTTCATCTTGCTAACAAACGTCTTCATCCGGCCAATCGAGAAAATTAACAACGTAATCGAAAGCTATCCAAAAGGTTTCGCGGGCTTTAAGCGATTCCTAGAAGTGATGGATACAGAGCCAACTATCCAAGACGAAAAAGATGCCAAGCCAGCTGGTGAGTTCCGCGGCGACATTGAATACAACCAAGTATCTTTTGAATATAGCGATGGAAAAAATGTGCTAAATCATATTAACCTTTCTATTAAAGCCGGCGAAACAGTCGCATTTGTCGGGCCGAGTGGTGCTGGGAAAACGACGATTTGTAATTTATTGCCACGTTTTTATGAAGTGTCAGATGGCGAGATTACGATTGATGGCGAAAATATTAAACGATTTACCTTACCATCCTTGCGCGCACAAATCGGCGTCGTGCAACAAGATGTCTTCTTGTTTTCTGGCACAGTTCGCGAAAATATCGCCTACGGAAAATTAGATGCTAGCGATGAAGAAATTGCGCATGTCGTGAAACTCGCGCACCTTTCCAAAGTAGTAGAAGAAATGCCAGATGGCCTTGATACGATCATTGGCGAGCGCGGTGTGAAACTTTCTGGCGGGCAAAAACAACGGTTAGCAATTGCGCGGATGTTTTTGAAGAATCCACCCATTTTAATTTTGGATGAGGCAACCTCGGCACTTGATACCGAAACCGAGCAAGTGATTCAAGCCTCGCTAGAAGAGTTAGCAGAAGGCAGAACGACCTTGATTATCGCGCACCGACTCGCGACAATTAAGCACGCCGACCGAATTATCGTGGTCAACGAAACAGGCATTGCAGAAACCGGCACACATGAGGAACTTTTAGCGCGAGAAAATGGCGCATACAAACGATTATATGATGCCCAATTTAATACAATTTAATGAAAAAGGGGTTCCGAGTTGGAATCCCTTTTTATATTGCCGGGCGAGTTCTTTGATAGAGAACGAAAATCGCTACGGTTATTAAGATGACGCCCATTGCGGCCGGGGCTGCGTGGCCAAGTGTGATATAAATTTGCCCACCGATAATTGGTCCAATAATGCGCGCCAACGATTGAATGGCTTGACTACCACCTTGAATTCGACCTTGCTCACTTGCACTAGCCGATTTTGAGACCATTCCATTGAAAGCAGGACCAAAAATCGAGTCACCGAATCCGAAAACGAACATTCCAATAACAAGCAGTGGAGCAAGTGTGAAAATCGAGGAAGCTGCAATTAGCGCATAGCCAATAATTTCAGCAATCATCCCCAGAATAGCAATTTGTTTATCCGTTAATTTGAGTAGCAGTTTGGGCATAACGAACGCTTGCGAAAGAATATCTTGAATCCCCATAATAGAAAACATCATCCCGATTAAAGCTGGCTTCCAACTAAAACTATCAATCGTAAATTGAGTCATAACAGCTTGCAGAGAACCATTTGGTACCCAAATCAAGAACGCTGCAATCAGCAAACGACTTAAGTTTTTTATCGTCAAAATATTAAGCAACTGGGAAAAAGGATTGAGCCGCACAAGTGGAATTCGTTTTAAGCGATGTTCTTCTTGTAAACTTTCAGGCATGTAAAAATAACCAAACATAAAGTTGAGCAAAGTGATCGCCGCTCCAAAGAAAAATGGCACAGCATAACCAAAGTGGGCGAGTAATCCGCCAAAAGCCGGTCCAAGTGCAGCGCCCGCACCAGCAGCGGCACTGACCCACCCGAAGTATTTCGTCCGTTGTTCTTGCGGTGTAATATCAGCAAAGAAGGCGAAAAGCGTACTAATGCTCCCACCAGTAATCCCTTCAATTACCCGACCAAGAAAGAGCACCCAAAGCGCCCCGCCAAGTCCGAAAACAAAGTAACCAATTGCAGAGCCAATAAAACAAATTAGTAAAACCGGACGTCTGCCAAACCGGTCACTCAAAGCGCCAAGCCCAGGCGCCGCAAAAAACACACAAAGCGCATAAACGGACGTAAGTAGCGTCACCATCAGCGCCTGCTCACTGGCACTACTCACATAAGGCGCGACTAGAAAAGGGACAACAGGCATAATAATACTAAAGCCCATCCCGCAAAGGAAAACAGATATAAGACCGAAAAGTAAGGTTTTCTTATTGATTAAAGGTTGTGTAGATTTAGATTGGAACATGTAATTCTCCTATCGAATAGTTAATTGGTGTCCTAGGAAACATAAATAGCTTAACTCGTTTTTGTTTCCTTGTCAACAAAAATAAAACGATAAAAAAAGCCCTACGTGAAAAAAGTAAGGCTGTCACTAGATTTATTCAGATTTGGCATCTAAAACTTTCTTCATTTCAACATCTAAATGCCGACTATATTTATCAACAAATTTTAAAACTTCCGCATATTGTTCATCCGACACATCTTCAAAAACAACTTTATCCCGATCGAGGAATTCTTGGTGTAAACTATCATGCACTTGGTTGATTTCGTCACCCTTAGCAGTTAAACGAAAATAGATTTCTTTTTTATTTTCCGGCTTTTGATAGCTTTCGATATAGCCTTTATCCATCAGTTTTTTCGTAATTTTGCTAATCGCACTTTTAGTCATATAAAAAGCTTCCGCTAGTTTCGTCACATTTGGATCTTCAATTTTGGCAATATATTCAATGCAGTGGACTTCGGAGGGTTTATATCCTTCCAGCGCTTTTTCCATTTTCACTTTGTTAATCCACGCGAGCTTATTAAATAAATCTCTGACACTTGCCATGACTTGTTCATTTTTATCCATGCCATGTCCTCCTAATCTACCTATCTGCTAGTAGTATAGCCGTTTTTTGTGTCCGGTTCAACTATTTAATGGGCTGGCAGAAATTAATCCTTGAAAGCGCTGTTTGTTAAGAGTGTGTAAATTTCCAGTGTTATCAATATTATTTCCCCGTAAAGATTTGTTATACTTAACACATAAATTGATTGGAAGGGGCTGACATGATTGGAGATTTACCGCAAAAGCGCGGCAGATACATTTACACAACTAGAAGCGACAGAAAAAGGCTTAACAACTAGTGAGGTAACAAAACGACAAGAAAAATACGGTTTTAACGAACTGAAGAATAAAAAGAAAGATCCACTTTGGAAGCTTTTCCTTGAAACATTTAAAGATCCAATGGTTATTGTTTTAGTCATCGCTGCCTTGGTGCAGTTGATTTTAGGCGAAGTAGTTGAATCGCTTATTATCTTTTTAGTACTGATTGTGAACTCGATAATTAGCGTAGTTCAAACGCGGAAAGCGGAAAGTTCGCTCGATGCGTTACGAGAAATGTCTGCGCCAGTCGCCAAAGTTATTCGTGATGGTTCGAAGCAAAGTATTCATGCGCGCGAACTTGTCCCGGGTGACGTCGTTATTTTGGATGCAGGTGATTTCGTCCCAGCAGACGGCCGTTTGTTCGAAAGTGGCTCCTTGAAAATTGATGAAGGGATGCTTACAGGGGAATCCGAGGCGGTTGAAAAATATATCGATACCATTCCTGATGAAGTAGGGCTTGGCGACCGTGTCAATATGGTTTTCAGTGGTTCCCTTGTTGTTTATGGCCGTGGGATGTTCGTCGTAACAGGCACTGCGAGTGAAACAGAAATCGGAAAAATTGCCGGTTTACTAGAAACAGCAGAAGCGAAACAAACACCATTACAACGAAAACTAGAATCATTTAGTAAAAAGTTAGGCATTGGTATTTTAGCACTCTGTGTACTTATTTTTGCAGTCGAAGCTGGTCGTGTGTTACTTGGCGACAATTCAGCGGATATGGCAACGGCGATTTTAAATGCCTTTATGTTTGCCGTGGCTGTAGCAGTAGCAGCAATTCCGGAAGCACTTTCTTCTATTGTAACGATTGTACTCGCAGTCGGAACGAACAAAATGGCGAAGCAACACGCGATTATTCGGAAGCTCCCAGCAGTTGAAACTCTAGGCTCCACAAGCGTTATTTGTACAGATAAAACAGGAACGCTAACACAAAATAAAATGACCGTGGTTGATTACTATTTACCAGATGGAACGAAAGAAAACTTCCCAGATAGTCCAGAAAAATGGTCCATCGGGGAGCGCCGTTTAATTCATATTGCGGTACTTTGTAACGACTCCAATATTAATAGCGAAGGCAAAGAACTAGGCGACCCAACCGAAGTGGCGCTCATTGCCTTTAGTAATAAAAATAATCAAGATTACAATGAAATTCGCGAAAAATTCATCCGTGAAGGCGAAATTCCTTTTGATTCAGATCGTAAATTAATGTCAACGCTACACACCTTCAATGACAACAAAGCAATGCTAACAAAAGGTGGACCAGATGTGATGTTCGCGCGTTGTAGCTATGTGTTCCTTGACGGCGAAGAAAAACCAATGACAGAAGAAATTTTAACGAAACTAAAAGAAACTAACGAAGAATTTTCCAATCAAGCGCTGCGTGTTCTAGCGTATGGTTATAAACGGATGCCGGCTGATACAACCGAATTAAAACTAGAAGACGAGCAAGATATCGTACTTGTTGGCTTAACTGCAATGATTGATCCGCCACGTGAAGCCGTTTATGCATCGATTGAAGAGTCGAAAAAAGCCGGCATTCGCACTGTGATGATTACCGGAGACCATAAAACAACGGCGCAAGCAATCGGCCGTGATATTGGTTTAATGGATGCCGACGATATCGCGTTAACTGGTCAAGAACTCGACGCAATGCCAGAAGAAGAACTCGACAAAAAACTTGAGCATATCGCTGTCTACGCCCGTGTATCTCCAGAAAATAAAATCAGAATCGTCAAAGCTTGGCAGAAAAAAGGCAAAATCACCGCAATGACTGGTGATGGTGTCAATGATGCGCCTGCCCTAAAACAAGCCGATATTGGTGTGGCAATGGGAAGCGGAACGGATGTTGCTAAAGACTCCGCTGCAATGATTTTAACTGATGACAATTTCGTTTCAATTGTGGACGCAGTTGGGGTAGGTAGAACCGTTTTTGATAACATTAAAAAATCAATTTCTTACCTATTTGCAGGAAATTTAGGCGCAATTATCGCGATTTTATTTGCGCTCGTGCTCGACTGGATTAACCCATTCACAGCACTACAATTACTATTTATCAACTTAGTCAATGACTCCTTACCAGCGATCGCACTAGGTATGGAAAAAGCAGAACCTGATGTAATGAAACGCAAACCAAGAGATATTAACGAAGGTATTTTTGCCGGTGGAACGATGCGCGCCGTTATTAGCCGCGGCGTCTTAATCGGTATCGCCGTTATCATTTCGCAATACATCGGAATGCAAATTTCACCAGAGATGAGTGTCGCAAAGGCATTCACTACACTTATCCTAGCGCGTACATTACAAACATTTGCAGCTCGCTCGAACGTCCAAACCGCATTTGGCGCAGGATTCTTCAGCAACAAATACGTTATCGGCGCCGTATTACTTTGTTTCGTCTTATACGGAATCACCGTACTACCAGGAGCTCGCGAAATCTTCTCAATCCCAGCAACATTCGGCTTACATGAATGGTCGATTGCAGCAGGCTTAGCACTCGGAGCAGTTGTGATGATGGAGATAATTAAAGTAGTTCAGAATAAATTTTTTAAAGAAGCGTAAAAAAACAGAAATCCCTTTTTAAAATGAGGGATTTCTGTTTTTTAATAATACATTGAGTGCTATATCTATTATATACTGAATATAGATTCTTAGATTAACAAATTTTAATTCACACGGAGGAGTTAAATGAAAAAACAACATAATTCAAAACTTGTTTTATTACAAGAAATCCATTCAACAGAAATAGAAGTCCCGCTTAAAGATTGGGAATATGACCCAGAAAAAGAACTTTATCTAGTTATTGATTTGTTTATTGGAACAAATGATGGCACGAAAAGAGGCAATTATTTTCACATTCCAGTGGTAACACCAGCAACTTTGTATAAACTTCCAAAAGGGAAACGAAAAGCAATCGTATTGGAATATTATCGTTATGATTTACTTTTGGATAAAATAGAATCCATTTTGGAAAAATGTACAAAAGAGAGCTGGGATGATTCTTGTGAAGCGCTGCAAAATTATTTCTTTTGGGAATATGAAAATTACAAAGCTTAAAATTTAATGGAGATTAATACAACCACCAAACCAAAACCCCAACAGTCCAAACCATCGCAAGCGGCACTAAAATCCGGAACTTCGGTTTTTGTGTTTTATGATGAAACAACTGCATCGACATCCAGCTACCAAATGCCCCGCCGAGAAATGCGGTGAAAAGCAGTACAGATTCAGGTATCCGATAAGCGTGTTTAATTGCTTTCCGTTTATCGATAGCGAATAATAGAAAAGAAATAAGCGTTATCGCGATTAAATATATTGTTAAAATCATCCAGAAATCCCCCTTCGTTGCTAAAACAAACTTTATTGATTAGAATAAAAGCATACCATAAAAGAAAGCAGGGATAAAATGGCAAAAGAAATTATTCAAACATCGTCAGCCCCAAAAGCACTTGGACCATACTCACAAGCTGTAAAAGTGAACGGACTTATTTTTACGTCAGGTCAACTTGGTATTAACCCGGCAACTGGAGAATTAGCAGAAGGCGCGACAAAACAAGCCGAGCAAGCTTTTAAAAATTTAGCAGCAGTGTTAGAAGAAGCAGGTTCTGGACTGGATAAAATCATCAAAGCGACCGTTTTCTTCAAAGATTTAAATGAATTTACGGCTGTAAATGAAGTTTATGCGACATTCTTTTCCAGTGATTTCCCAGCGAGAAGTGCTTTCCAAGTAGCGAAATTGCCGCTTGATGCTGAAATTGAAATCGAAGTTATCGCAGAAGCATAAATATTCAGAAATAAATTTGACAACTACGAGAAGCAAACGATATAATAAGAACCAATTACATAGTACTTATCAAGAAAGGTGGAGGGTTCTGGCCCAGCGAAGCCTTGGCAACCGGATTTTTCACGGTGCCAAATCCAGCAGGTAACACTGACAGATAAGGCACGCGAATCAGGTAAATTCACTTTCCCTTAAAAGCTGTCTTTTGAGGGAAAGTTTTTTTGTACATAAAAATAAAACGAATTGAGGCGAAGGAAATGAATCAAGTAGCACCATTTTATGCAGATCATGTTGGAAGTATTTTACGGACAAAGGCTATTAAAGACGCGCGGGAGAAGTTCCAAGCTGGCGAAATAACAGCCCAAGAGTTGCGCGAAGTTGAAAATACAGAAATTAAATACATTGTCGAAAAGCAAAAAGAAGTCGGCTTAAAATCAATCACAGATGGCGAGTTTCGCCGTGCTTGGTGGCATTTTGACTTCTTGGAGAATTTGGATGGGGTAGAAGGATACGATGCGGCTGGAGGTATTCAGTTTAGCAAAGTGCAAACAAAATCGCATTCGGTAAAAATCACGGCTCCGATCGATTTCACCACGCATCCATTTATAGAAGATTTTATTTTCCTAAAAGAAGCAGTTGGTGAAAATCATGTCGCGAAACAAACGATTCCAAGTCCAGCAATGCTTCATTATCGCGGCGACATTGAGTATCAGCCATATTTAGATGATGCCGACAAATTTGCCGCTGATTTAGCGACTGCGTATCAAAAAGCGATTCAAGCATTTTATGATGCTGGCTGTCGTTATTTACAATTAGATGATACGTCTTGGAGCTATTTATGCTCGGATGAACAACGCGAAGTCGTGCGACAAAGAGGATTTGATCCGGACACATTGCAAGAAACGTATAAAAATCTTATCAATGAATCTATCAAACATAAACCAGCTGATATGGTCATCACAATGCACATTTGCCGCGGGAATTTCCGTTCTACATGGATTGCGGAAGGCGGCTATGGACCAGTTGCGGAAACCTTATTCGGTCAATTAAACATCGATGGTTTCTTTTTAGAATATGATAACGAACGTTCTGGAGATTTTGCGCCATTAAAATATGTGACGCGCCCGGATTTGAAAATCGTTCTCGGCTTAATTACTTCGAAAACAGGTGAATTAGAAGACGAAGCGACGATTAAAGCGCGAATTGCAGAAGCGAGCGAAATCGTCCCATTAAGCCAATTACGCCTAAGTCCACAATGCGGATTCGCCTCCACAGAAGAAGGCAACATCCTGACCGAAGAAGAACAATGGAATAAATTACGCTACGTTGTCCAACTAGCAGAAGATGTTTGGGGTAAATAACTAATAAGAAGAGCTAGCCACATTTGTGCGCTAGTTCTTTTTGCGTCTTTACAAAAATGGCAAGTAGGACTAGAATAGATGTTCAAGAAGGAGGGGTGCCCCTTTGGATGACAAATTACAAACTAAATTAACCTTATTACCTGAATCACCAGGTTGTTATATTTATAGAGATGAAAATAACGAAATTCTGTATATCGGTAAATCAAAATGCTTGAAAAACCGCGTAAAATCCTATTTTCATAGCAAACAAATCGGAAAAACAGCAAGACTTGTACGGCAAATTCGCGATTTAGAATTAATCATTACTACTTCCGAAAAAGAAGCTCTACTACTCGAAATGATTTTAATTCAAAAATATCAGCCACCTTTTAATATCCAGTTAAAAGAAGGACCGAGTTACCCATATATTAAAATTACGAACGAAAAAAATCCGCATATCGAAGTCGTGTTGGAAGTAAAACAAGATGGTGCGCACTATTTTGGCCCATATCCTGGTCGCTATTCCGCTAGACAAACCGTAGAACTAATCGAAAAACTATTTCCACTCTGCAGATGCGACGGAAAGCCGGGCCGCCCGTGTTTATATTACCACCTAGGACTTTGCTTAGGGCCATGCCACGAGGAAATTGAGCCAGCTATCTATGAAAATCAAATCCGGAAAATTAGCCGTTTCCTTGAAGGCGATATTAAAGATGTAAAAGATAAGCTAACAGCCGAGATGCAAGAAGCGATAGAAAAACTCGAATTCGAACGAGCGGCGGAACTGCGCGATAAAATGCAGGCTATTAATGAAACAATTGAAAAACAGCACATTATTTTCCCGGGCTTAAAAAATCGCGATATCATCGGTTGTTATCAACAAGACAACTATCTAAGCGTCTTTGTTTTCTTCGTTCGAAACGGCGCAATTAATGGAAGCAAGTGGCATGTTTTCGAAATCGAAACATCACTCCAAGACGATTTAGCCAATTTTATCAACCATTTTTATGAAGATCCCAATAATATTCAACCAAAAGAATTACTAATCGCTGAAAAAATCGATAAAAAATTGCTACAAGAGTCACTTCGAAAAGCTTGTTTATTCCCACAAAAAGGCGGTAAAAAGAAACAAATCGACCTTGCAATCGAAAATGCAAAAAGTGCGTACATCGCTTACGCTAAGATGAAAGAATATGATTTTGAAAAAGAAATAAACAACCATTAGAAGCTAATTTCCAAGGATTAGCTTCTTTCTTTTTCGGTGTTGAAAATCTTATCACAAATAAGTATGGTCAATAATCTATCCTTATGGTAAAATCTTACGAGTACGGAAAAAAATTAGGCTACATAAAATAATTAATTAAAGTAAAACACATATAGAGGGAGGACACAACATGAAGAAATTTTCACGATTTTTACTAATGATGGCAATTGCTTGTGTTGCCGCGTTTATTTTCACAGGAAACGGGTTAAATGCAAAAGCTGCTGAAGAAACATACTTGATTGGTACAGATACAACATTTGCACCTTTTGAATTTGAGAAAGGCGGAGAACATGTTGGTATCGACATGGATATCCTAAAAGCTATTGCCAAAGACCAAAATTTTAAATACGAAATTAAAGCAATGGGATTCAATGCAGCAGTACAAGCACTAGAAGCTAACCAAGTCGACGGTGTTATCGCTGGAATGAGTATTACGGACGAACGTAAACAAAAGTTCGACTTCTCTGACCCATATTTTGATTCTGGCGTTGTTATGGGGATTTTGAAAGATAACGACGAAATCAAAACATATGAAGACTTAAAAGGTAAAAAAGTAGCCGTTAAAACAGGTACAGAAGGTTACGCATTTGCAGAAAAAATCAAAGCTAAATACGGCTTTGACATCGTTGTTTTCGACGATTCAGCTCAAATGTACGATGACGTTAAAACAAGAAATTCAGTTGCATGTTTCGATGATTATCCAGTACTAGCTTACGGTGTTCAAACAGGAAACGGCTTAAAAATTGTAACAGACAAAGAAAAAGGAAACTCATACGGTTTTGCTGTCAATAAAGGCAAAAACCAAGAACTTTTAGCTAAATTTAACGCTGGTCTTGTTAACATTAAAGCAAGCGGCGAATATGATGAAATTCTTGAAACATATTTAGGTAAAGACGCTATTAAAGAAAACACTACAGAAAAAGGCTTTATGGGGATTATTAAATCTTCCTGGCCTGCACTTTTAGCTGGAATGTGGCTAACCATTCGATTAGCAGTTGTTTCACTTATTATTGCATTCATTATTGGTATTACATTCGGCTTTATGAAAGTCAGCAATAACAAAATTTTACGCGGAATTGCTACTGTTTATGTAGATATTTTCCGAGGAACACCATTAATTGTACAGGCATTCTTCTTCTACTTCGGTATTCCAGCAGCACTTGATTTCAGGATGCCAGTATTCTTGGCCGGGGTTATCGCGTTAAGCTTAAATGCCGGTGCCTACATGGTCGAAATCGTCCGCGGCGGGATTCAATCTGTCGACAAAGGACAAATGGAAGCAGCTAGAAGTCTTGGCTTACCATATAAAAAAGCGATGATGAAAGTCGTTCTACCACAAGCAATTCGAATGATGATTCCGTCATTTATTAACCAATTCGTTATCACTTTGAAAGATACATCGATTATGTCAGCAATTGGGCTCGTCGAATTAACTCAATCTGGTAAAATCATTATGGCGCGTACATTTGAAAGTACATGGACATGGCTAATCATCGGAATTATGTACCTTATCGTTATTACTATTTTAACGAAAGTATCCGATCGTTTAGAAAGGAGATTACGAAATGACTAAACTTAAAGTAACAGGCCTTAAAAAAAGTTTTGGTGCTAATGAAGTGCTGAAAGGCATTGATATCGAAGTAAAAGAAGGCGAAGTAGTTTGTGTAATCGGACCTTCTGGCTCTGGTAAAAGTACTTTCCTTCGTTGTATGAATAATTTAGAAGATATTACTGCGGGAGACGTTATTGTTGATGATTTTAACATTACCGATAAAAAAGTTGATATTAACCAAGTTCGCGAAAATATCGGCATGGTTTTCCAACACTTTAATCTTTTTCCACATTTGTCTGTTTTAGAAAATATCACACTCGCTCCAGTTGAATTGAAAAAAATGGATAAAGAAGCTGCGAAAAGTAATGCCTTGCGTTTATTAGAACAAGTAGGCTTACAAGAAAAAGCAGAAGAATATCCAAATCAACTTTCTGGTGGACAAAAGCAACGGGTGGCGATTGCAAGAGCACTCGCGATGGATCCAGACATTATGTTGTTTGATGAGCCTACTTCCGCACTCGATCCAGAAATGGTCGGCGAAGTTCTAGGAGTTATGAAAAAATTGGCAAAAGATGGCATGACAATGATTATTGTTACCCACGAAATGGGATTTGCTCGCGAAGTTGGCGACCGCGTAATCTTTATGGATGGTGGCTATATTGTTGAAGAAGGCAAACCTGCTGAAATTTTCGATAACCCAACACATGAAAGAACAATCAGTTTCTTAGATAAAGTTTTATAAACAAAAAACACTATGTCCTCGGACATAGTGTTTTTTTTATTTTAAGTTAGGGCTTTTTCGATTTTTAGATTGTTGTTCGTAAGCATAACCCATATTTAATAAGGATGTATCGCTATTTCGTGCACTTATAAAAGTCAGGCTAATTGGTTGATTTGTTTCTGGATCGTAGCCAGCTGGAATTGTTAGTTCTGGATTTCCAGCAATCGGAGCAAGAAACATAACAGAACCGCCCATACCAATGGTAACTACTGCATCAAGTTGATCTTTTTGAAGCACAGAATCTAGTTCATTTTGCGCTGTGCCAATTAAATTACGAGCTAAAGTGTCTGCTTGTTGTTTCGTTGTTGTACTTTGCTGCGCTTTAACAAGTTCTGATTGCCCGTATTTCATATTTTTTGCGGGATTCGTTTGATTAAATTGGATAATAGATTCTAATGAAGTCATAGGCGAGTGATTCACTTGTAAAAATTGATTCAAATCGCGCTTAAAGTCAGTATTCAGTAACTGAGAAAAATCAATATCCACTTGTTCGAATTCGCCAACTGCAATACCATTAACGATAGTTGCGCCAGCATTTTGCAAATCTTGTTTTATTTTTTTGATAACAGCCGTTTCTTCATTACTTTCACCATCAGCTAAAAGGCCGATTCGTTTACCTTTGAGTGCATCTTTTGAAAGAGCTGGCTGGTTTGTTGTATTTGTTAAAATATTTGCTGTTAGGTAAGCATCTGTAACGGTTCTTGTTAGCGGTCCCGGTGTATCAAATCTGCTAGAAAGTGGGATAATACCTGCATTGTTTACTAAACCTTGCGTTGGCTTATATCCAACAGCCGATTGTGCGGAAGCTGGTGTAATAATGGAACCATTCGTTTCGGTACCAATGGCAATCGCTGCAAAATCACTTGTAGCCGCTGTAGCTGAGCCGGAACTTGAACCAGAAGGATCCAAAGCTAATGAATAAGGATTTTTACCTTGGCCTTTTTTACCTGAGTAGCCGTTCGGTACTTCGTCATCCATCCCAGCCGCCCATTCGGACATATTGGTTTTTCCGAGGATTAACGCGCCATTATTTTTAAGTTTTTCGACAATCGCCGCGTCTTTTCCAATGACCCAATCTTTCAGCGCGACGGTTCCAGCGCTGGTTGGGAGTTCTTTTGTACCAATATTATCTTTTAAAAGAACCGGCATACCGTATAAAGCGGATTTATTTGTGGCAGCTTCTTTATCTAGTTGTTCTGCTTCGGCAATAATAGTTGGATTAATTTCTGTAACGGCATTTAAAGTTAAACCGTTTTGATCATATTTTTTGATGCGGTTTAAATAAATACCGGCCAACTCTTTGTAGCTAAGTTGTTTTGTCGCAATGAGTTGTTGTAATTTTGGTACATCTGCACCAACAACAAGCGATTCTTTTGCTTCGAGTGTCGCTATGTCTAACGAAGCTAATTGATTATTAATCGGTGTCATTACGCGCTCTTTATCGTAAAATGGGCTAACTTTAGCGGGTGTATCTTCTTGTGGATCCGATTCAGTTGGCGTGGTTTTGGAAGGTTTACTGTTTGGCTTTTTGGGATTGGTTGCCGGCTTTTCTTCTTTTTCCGCGTCATTTGGCTTAATTTTGATAACTGTCCTCTTTTTAAGAGATTTTTGTGAAATTCGGCCTGTTATTCGTTCGACTTGTAGTTGCTTGCCGCCGAAGTTTTTTTCTAAATGTAAATTCTTTTTATTGGAACCAATATTTAAGTCGGTTGCTGGTTTTGTTGGTTCTTTTTGGTCGTATATACTATCTTTTATGGTTGCCGGTTTTTCTTCTGGCTCAGTGGATTGTTGGTGAGTATATAGAAAATAACCACCGCCAATACTCAGCGCCGTGCAAACTGCAATACTTGTTATTATAATTCGTCTTTTCATGCCATTCCTCCGATGTTATATATGTATACAATTATATAATAACTCAGGCAAGAATCCAGTGACGATTCTGTGAAACCTACAAAATATTTTCAAAATTACTTGTTCTAAAAGTTAACAGTGCTATTTAACAGCTTTTTCCCTGCCAAATCGGCATGTTTGAAACGGAGGAAACCGTTTTGTATCAATACTTTAAAAAGGGATATCATGTTTAAGAGTATAAACCTTCATAAAAAAGACACATTTTAAATAAAATTTACTAATTAATCACCCATTTTATAGCTTTTTATTTTATACTAATACATAGGCTAATTACATAAAAACGTTTAAAATAGTGTGAGCAAAATGAAAAATAGCGATGTTTTTCTTTATATTAAAAAGAAAACCACTGGAAAAATTCGGTTTTCAAACGCTTTCTTGAAAAAATGCAAAGATTTTGGTTAAATTTTTGTTTAATAGGGTATTCTTAGTAAAGAGTATATGGTAAAGTAAAGAAAGAGAGAAAAATAAAAAGAATGAAAACAAATTTTGAAGATGGAGTGATGAGATTGGATAATAATCAGAAAGACTTGAATCAAGTAATCCGTCAGCTCAAAGAAAAAGGAATAGTTGTTGAAAAAACAAAATCACGAAAAGATATTTGGAAATCGGTGAGTAGTAAGGCGATGCCGAATATGACACTTCGATTGCAGTAAATCGAAAAGTGGAGTTTTTTATAGGTGAGTTTATCAAGTCTTTTGTAATTAAAATTACTTTAGATGGCGTAATTAGCGTATAAAATCACTTCACTTTTTTTCTTTGTCATAAATTAGTCATTAAGTTTTGATGTTTCTGTTATCCTTTTTACGTAAAAATGTTGTATGATGGAGTGGAAGGCTTTTGTCATAGAAGAAAATAGAAATAGAGTGAGGCATATACATGAAAAAAGAAGCGGTTAATCAACAATCTATTTATGTGCATATCGATCATGTTATTAATAATGTGGCAACAAGCGGCATTTCTTTTTGTGATTTCTTAAATGGCGTAGGGCAGCCGCCGGAAAATATTTTGCTTATTAAGCATAATATTGAAGACGCATCCTACAATGCTCACACAGCGTTTCACTACTTAGAGCCAGGCGATTTAGCGAATATATCCAAAGGGAATTTTAACCCACTTTGTTGGATTGATTTTGAAGACGTAGAGCTTTTAAACCAATTAACACCACAAGAAGTAGCAGAAATGCTGTATCTTGCACATACTGGACGCCATTTGCGTTCGCCATTTTACTATAAATTACAAAACAATTTTGTTTACTTAACGAGGGAAGACGGTCGTTACAATAAAGTATATTACCGAAATCTCAATCATTTTTATATGTTACTTAGTTACGTCATTGCTCGGAAAACGGCAGAGCTTGTGAATGAAAAAGGCATTTTTTCTTTTAGTAAGAAAAAATATGTTGCCGAGCCGCCAGTGGAACTTTTGAAAAAAATGGCAGATCATTTTAAAGATGGAGCTTGTATTGCGCTGGATGATGTGGTTAAATCACGCACGCAAATCGAAGTGCCAATCGGCCATGGCTTAACAGAAGAGATGACAGAACTAGAAATTTCTTCCAAAATTTATTATGAAGAAGAAGTTGCCAAACTAGTTTATGACTTAAAACAAAATGAGTGGAAATATATCGAAAAATAAAAAATCAAACTTTTTCCTTTACGTTTGGTTTTTTATTTGCTAGAATTTAACTAATGAACGTTAGTTAGGAGGTTGCTTTATGACAAAAAAACTAGTAAAAGAAGCCGCATTAACGCTTTTTGCAGAAAAAGGCTATGATGGAACAGCGCTATCGGAAATTGCGAAAGCTGTTGGAATTAAGACGCCATCTTTATATGCCCATTTCCCGTCAAAAGAAGCGCTTTTTTTAGAAGTTTATCGAGACAGCATCCAAATGGAATTAACAGAATTAGGACGTGTGGCGGAGCGGGATGATTTATTGGGTAAAGAGAAACTACAAGCAATTTTCTTTGTAGCGACAGATTTTTCCAGTAATCCTAATGAGAAGAAATTTTTCCAACGCGCGGTATTTTATCCACCTAAGTCACTTTTTCAAGAGTTAAAGGAAGAAACAAAGACATATGAACAAATGACAGATGGTATATTGCGCGAAACGTTAGGGGAAATAGTGTCGGAGAAAGTCCTTGTAAGATGGATGCATGTATTTTATGCCATGCTTGATGGGCTTAGCGTCGAACACGGAATTTATGATGAAACGGAATTTGAATTGCGTAGAGAGTCCGCTTGGGAAGTTCTCGCAAGTTTATTAGATTGAATGGGAGGTAAGAAAAATGGCTTGGTTATATTTAATTATGGCAGGGTTATCAGAAATTGTTTGGGCTTTTGGGTTGAAAGAATCACATGGTTTTACGATGCTCGGGTGGAGCCTTATAACGGTAGCATTTTTAATTGTTAGTTTCGCTTTATTCTCGGTTGCGATGAAGTCCATTCCGATTGGGACAGCATATGCGGTCTTTACCGGGATTGGGGCTGCCGGGACGGCGATTATCGGGATGATTTTTCTTTCGGAAGGTGTTTCGTTTTGGAAGATTGTTTCTCTAGTCGTGTTGCTAGTAGGGATTATTGGTTTGAAATTAGTGGATGGCAATGAGTCTGAAAAGGAGGCTAAATAACGATGGATTGGATATTTTTACTTGTAGCAGGTTTATGCGAAATGGTCTTTGTTGTGATGCTGAAACTTTCAGATGGCTTTAAACGACTTGGATTTGCGATACTCACGATTATCTTTATGTCAGCGAGCTTCTTTTTACTATCGCTTGCGCTTAAAACGATTCCGATTGGTACGGGTTATGCGATTTGGACGGGAATTGGTGCAGTTGGCAGTGTGACGCTTGGAATGATTGTTTTTAAAGAACGAAAAAGTGTTGGTAAATTGCTGTTTATTACGATGATTATTGCCGGCGTGGTTGGCTTGAAATTAACATCAGGCGTTTAATAAGTTAGGCTGGAAAAGTCCTTTTTATAATAAGTTAGCACGTTTCTTATTTAAAAAAGAAGATTTTTTCAGCCTATTTTTTAGTTATGTCTTTTCATCTTGCTAAAACATGGTAAAATAGATAAAGCGAATGATGACGGAGGGGTATTATGAAAACCAAGTTAATCTTATTATACGGTGGAAAATCTGCTGAACACGAAGTTTCCTTACAAACAGCATTTTCAGTTATTAACGCTTTGGATTTAGAAAAATTCGAAGCTGAGCCAATATATATTACAAATGAAGGCGAGTGGATTCAAGGACCACTGCTTACTGGCAAATTAGATTTTGTCGAACAATTACGTTTTACCGCAGCAGATACAGTGAAGCTTGCTACGACTGAAGCAGAAAAATCAGAAGGTGAAGCGATCAGCCCAGCAGTGTTAGAAGCTGATGGACAAGAAACAGTCGTATTCCCACTTTTACATGGTCCAAACGGAGAAGATGGCACAGTTCAAGGATTGTTCGAAGTATTAAACATTCCTTACGTTGGTAATGGCGTTTTAGCATCATCGGCTGCCATGGACAAAATTGTTATGAAGAAAATTTTTGCAGACGCTGGTATTCCACAAGTTCCAGCTGTTGCGGTACGTTTAATCGATTGGAAAAATTATCAAGAAGAAATGGTTGCCGAAATGGAAGAAGTGCTTACATATCCAGTCTTCGTAAAACCAGCGAATCTTGGTTCAAGTGTTGGTATTAGTAAAGCAACGAACAAAAAAGAATTAGCAGAAGCGATGACAGAAGCATTTTTATATGACCGTCGTGTGGTTGTAGAGCAAGGCGTGGTCGCTCGTGAAGTTGAAATGGGTGTACTTGGAAACGATACGCCAGTTTGCTCCGTTCCTGGTGAAATTTTGCCAGAAGGTGCGGTTGCTACTTTTTATGATTATAAAGCGAAATATCAAGACAATAATACAGCGTTAATTATTCCGACTGAAGTAGAGCCAGAAATCTTGGAGCAAATGAAAGAATATGCGGTCCAAGCGTTCTTAGGTCTTGATGCAAGCGGACTAGTACGAGCGGACTTTTTCTTAACGGCTGATAACCAGTTATTCTTAAATGAAGTTAATACCATGCCAGGTTTCACGCCATATAGCATGTATCCACTTCTTTGGCAGGAAACGGGCTTACCATACGGAGCGTTAATTGAACGATTAGTTGATTTGGCAAAAGAACGCCACGCAGCCAAAAATGCACTTAAATATAAATTAGAAGACTAAAATAAACAAGAAAGCAGTTTTCAGATGCGGAAGCTGCTTTTTTATGGAAGAGAGCGATTTAATTTGAAAAAAACAGTAGGCGAAGTAGTAGCAATGTTAGATAGTTCCATCCATGTAGATACATTTCGCGATGTCGTCATTACTGGCATTTGTTTTGATACAAGGCAAATAAAGTCAGGGGATTTATTTGTTCCGTTTGTAGGGAATTTGCGCGATGGACACGAATTCGTAAGTCAAGCACGCGAAATGGGCGCAGTTGCAACCTTTTGGCAAAAAGATGTACCGAATCCACCGACGGATTTTCCGGTCATTTTAGTAGAAGATACGCTGCTTGCATTACAAGAACTAGCGGCGAAATATATTCAACAAGTAAAACCGAAAGTCATTGCGATTACAGGAAGCAATGGTAAAACGACAACAAAAGATATTATGGCAGCGATTGTGGAGACGACGTATAAAGTACATTATACTGGCGGGAATTTTAATAACCATATCGGCTTACCATACACGATTTTAACGATGCCAGAAGATACCGAAGTGGCCGTACTTGAAATGGGTATGAATCACCGTCACGAAATCGAAGTACTTTCTAAAATCGCCAAGCCAGATATCGCGATTATTACGAATATCGGTGAGGCGCATATTGAATACCTAGGTTCACGTGAAGAAATCGCGAAGGCAAAACTAGAAATCACAGCTGGTTTGAATCCGAGTGGGATCCTAATTTATCCACACGAAGAAACTTTATTATTAGGCAATATTGATGGGGATTTCAGACAGCTTACTTTTGGCAAATCGGAAGCAGCTGAAATTTATCCACTAGAAATTCGTGCCGAAGCGGAAGGTACTTCTTTTGTAACGAACTGGGAGCCAGAACTCGAAATTTTTGTGCCAATTATCGGCGAACACAATGTTTTTAATACAATGGCAGCAATGCTTGCGGCGCGTGAAATTGGCATCGAAGGCGAAAAAATTCAATCTGCGCTTAAAAATATGGAACGTTCTAAAAGTCGTTTAGAGTGGATTACAACGAATAGTGGCGCGCGGATTTTAAATGATGCGTATAACTCCAGTCCGACGGCGTTAAAAACCGTTTTAAAAACATTTATGCATATGGATTCGAATGGCAAACAAAAATATTTGGTACTTGCAGATATGCTTGAACTTGGGGATTTATCGACAAAACTACATCAAGAATCTGCTGAAGTGCTAGAAAATGACACGATTGCGAAGATTTTCTTATACGGCGATGCAATGAAAGCATTTGGAGCAGTAGCCGAAGCAAAAATTGGTCAGGGAAAAGTTCAACATTTTGACACAAAAGAATCGCTTGAGATGGCGCTTCTTTCCGAAATTACTGGAAATGAATGGATACTGGTCAAAGGTTCTTACGGAATGGGCTTGAAAGATGTAGTAGAAAATCTTATTATTAAGTGACGAATAAAATTGGACATATAATATTACCGTTAAATAGGTAATAATTTTGGACAGGAGGAAAGGCATAATGGTTGCTTGTTTGTGTATTCATGGTTTTACTGGTTCGCCGTCCGAGGTGAAGCCACTCGCTGACTATTTGCGAGAGCATACAGATTGGGATGTTTTAGCACCCACATTACCTGGCCATGATCACCTGCGCCACTTAAAAAATGTGACGTATAAAGATTGGATCGTTTTTGTAGACAGCATTTTAAGTCAAATGTTGAAAGAAGACGATGAAGTATATATTATTGGTTTTTCTATGGGTGGCTTACTCGCGGGCTGGCTTGCGAGACATTACCCAGAAGTGAAAAAACTGGTACTTCTAAGCACAGCTGTAAATGCAATGGAGTGGCCGCAACTTGTCGAAAATTCCAAGCAAGTCATTACCGAGGCAAAAGAAGTGACCCTCAAAAATAGCCCGATGTTCAAACGCTACCAAAAGAAAGTAACGGAAACACCTTGGACGTCGACGCTGCAGTTTAAAAAAATGGTCGCTTTAGCAAAACCAGTTTTTGAACATATTGAAATTCCAACTTTTATTGCACAAGGCAGTGCCGACCAAGTAGTTCCTGCTGAAAAAAGTGTCAATTTCTTAATGGAAAGTATTCCTGGACCGAAAGAGTTATTTATTTTAGAAGGTTCGAAACACGTGATTTGTCAGGATGAACAAGCAGACAAATTATTTGCAGCTGTTTTAACATTTTTGCAAAAAGATGTGGCTGTATTAAATGGAAATTAATAAAAAGCTGGAAATTGTTTTCGGACAATTTTCAGCTTTTTTTAAAAGATTTAATATTAAAAATGGCTAAAGGGCGCTGATAAACGTACATTTGAAAAGAAATAACTTTTTTTATTCGATAATAGCTCGGAAAGATAGGGTTTTGCCGTTGAAAAGAAATAGTTAGTGTGTTATGATGATAGATGGAAGTTTATTAGGTTTATATTTAGCCTAGTGATTAATGAGGGCTTTTTTATTTGATGCGTTAGAACTGCTATAATGGCAGAGAGTATTTCTGATGCCGTGAATCATTTTGCTTGGTGCGCCCAGGCTTTTCTATTGCAGAAAAATGAAAATGAAAGATAGCAGTTTTCATAAAAACAACTGCAAATGAACAGACAAACAATCGTAATAAGCGTATTGTGATGAATTATAAAAGTAGCTCTCCTACCAAACTTTAAACAGGTAAAGGAGAAATGACATTGACAAAATTTTCGGAGTTCGGACTGGACGAAAAAATTGTAAAATCAGTAAATCGGATGGGGTTTGAAGAAGCAACACCAATCCAAGAAAAGACAATTCCACTAGGACTAGCAGGTAAAGACTTAATCGGGCAAGCACAAACAGGTACTGGTAAAACAGCCGCTTTTGGTCTTCCAATGATCCACAAAATTGACCAAAAGAGTAACAACGTACAAGCTTTAATTATTGCTCCAACACGTGAACTTGCAATCCAAGTTTCTGAAGAGCTTTATAAACTTAGCTATGACAAACATGTACGCGTGCTAGCGGTTTACGGTGGTAGTGATATCAGCCGTCAAATCCGTTCACTTAAGAAAAACCCACAAATCGTAGTTGGTACGCCAGGACGTATTTTGGATCATATTAACCGTCGCACACTGAAACTAGACAATGTGGAAACACTTGTACTAGATGAAGCAGACGAAATGCTAAACATGGGCTTCATTGATGATATCGAAACTATTCTAAAAGAAGTACCAGCAGAACGTCAAACATTACTATTTTCTGCAACGATGCCTGATCCAATTCGCCGTATTGGTGAACGTTTCATGCACAGCCCAGAACTTATTCGCATTAAAGCAAAAGAAATGACTGCACTATTAATCGAACAATTCTTCGTAAAAGTGCACGAAAAAGAAAAATTTGACGTATTATCTCGTTTATTAGACGTTCAAGCACCAGAACTAGCAATCGTTTTCGGTCGTACAAAACGTCGTGTAGACGAACTATCTCGCGCGCTTGATATGCGTGGTTATGTGGCTGAAGGTATCCACGGTGACTTAACGCAAGCAAAACGTATGAGCGTACTACGCAAATTTAAAGAAGGAAAAATTGATGTTCTTGTTGCAACAGACGTAGCAGCACGTGGACTTGATATTTCCGGCGTAACACACGTATATAACTATGACATTCCACAAGATCCAGAAAGCTATGTTCACCGTATCGGTCGTACTGGTCGTGCTGGTAAAGAAGGTATGGCGATTACTTTCGTACAACCTCGTGAAATGGGTTACCTACGTATTGTTGAAGAAACTACGAAAAAACGTATGCAACCACTTCAAGCTCCTACATGGGACGAAGCATTTGCAGGCCAATTACGCGTAGCAACTGAAAAAATTCAAGAAGCAATCACAGAAGAAAACTTAGCTGACTACAAAACGTTTGCTAACGAACTTCTTGAAAAATACGATGCAACTGACATCGCAGCAGCAATGCTTAAAATGTTAGCAAAAGAGCCAGACAAAACTCCTGTCCATATTACTGAAGAGCGTCCATTACCATCCCGTGGTGGCGGTGGCTACAAAGGTAAAAATGGTAAAGGCGGTAAAGGTGGCGGCTATCGCGGCGGAAGCGGCAAAGGCGGAAGCTACCGTGATCGCAACAACAGCGGAAAAGGTCGTCGTAGTGGCGGCGGTTCCGGTGGTGGAAATGGCTCTGGCGGTGGCGGCAATCGTGATCGTCGTAGTGGCGGCAACAAAGGCAACTACTCACAAAAATCTAAATAAGATTATTAGACAAACGGCTACCTGTAAAGGTAGCCGTTTTTTTATGCATAAGAAGTCATTTACAATAACTTCTAAATATGAGAAAATAGCATGTTGGCAAAATTGCCACACGTGGTTCATTCATACCATCCCACGTAAAAAAACTAGGAGGAAATAATAATGAAAATGAAAATTTTGACGGTGAATGCAATTATCGCCGCACTGTATGTAGTGCTTGGGATGATTGTGGCGCCAATTGGGTTTATGGCATTACAATTTAGAATACCAGAAATTTTTAATCACCTAATCGTCTTTAATAAAAAGTACTTTTGGGGCATTATCGTAGGTGTTTTTATTACGAATTTGTTCTTTTCTGGATTAGGTTGGATTGATTTAGTTTTTGGCGTAGCGCAGTCGGCTATTTCCCTTTTACTAATGATTGGAATTTCTAAATACGTTAAAGGAATTATTCCGCGGATGATTATTAATACGATTCTATTCTCCGTAACGATGGCGATTATCGCTTGGGAGCTAGTGATCGTTTTTGACTTACCGTTCTTGATTACTTGGGCAACAACAGCCGCAAGTGAGTTCATTGTGATGGGTGTCGGGATTCCGTTGATGTATTTATTAAATAAACGGTTGAATTTCCGTAAAATGATTGATTAAGCGAGAGAGTCTAGGGAAACTTAGGCTCTTTTTTATTTTTGGGGAAAATGAGCGGCTTCCTGTACTAAATCAATTAATTGGCTGTTCGTATATTCCTTTTTAGCTTGATGCACTTCAGCCGCCAAACTTAAAATCATCCTAGCTAAATAATTGGGAATAAACTTATTATCGGAAAAGGAAACTTCTTTTAATAAAGCAATTCGAAGTATTTCTCCAGAGACGACATCTAAAAAAATATTTTCAGCGCGACTCCAAAAAATCACTTGGAATAAAAGTTGGTTTTCCTGAATGGTAGCAATAATTAACTGCTGGATATTTTGCTTTGTCAAAAAAGTTTGATCGAATTTCAAAGAAAAATACTGCATTGTCCGTAAAAGCTGGACTTCAACGACTTGAATAATTTCTTCGTGATGACGATAAAAAGTGGCACGTGATACTTGCGCTTGTTCACATAAATCTTTTACAGTAATGGATTCGAATGTTTGGCCTTCTTTATAAAATCGCTCAATAACCGTATATAATTTAGTTTGCGTTTTTTGTGCGCGTAAATCGACATTTAATGGCTGATGTACTTTTATATATTTATTAATGAGAGCACCTCCTCTTTATGATACATAATAGTTATTATTGTATCGAAACATAGCTGTATTAGCAACCTGAAAAGGGGTATTGTTTAGTTAAGGAGGAATGGACATGAAAATTATCACGATAGAAGAACATTTTGAATCCGAAGTAATCACGAACGAAATTAACAAGGTGACTGGAAACATAGTAAGCGGACAGGTTAGTCCGGAAATGTTTAATTATATGCAGAAGGAACTTCCGTCAGCAACTGAAATGCAAGAAACAAAAAATCGGTTAGCATTTATGGATCAACATGGCATTGATATGCAAGTTCTTTCTTATGGAAATAGTTCGCCGCAAAACTTAGATCCAAAAATTTCGGTAGCACTGTGTAAACGAGCAAATGATGAACTAGCGAAAGTGATTCAAACAAATCCTAGTCGTTTTGCAGGTTTCGCCGTTTTACCTGTGGACTCACCAGAAGACGCAGCGCTTGAATTAAAAAGAGCGGTAGAAGAATTAGGTTTCAAAGGGGCGCTTGTAAAAGGTCAATTTGAAAATAAATACTTTGATGATAGCTTTTATTATCCGATTTTTGAAATGGCGGAGAAATTAGATGTACCGATTTCATTCCACCCATCGTTTATTCCAGGACAAATTACGGAACAGTATTTTGCCAGTGAAGCTTGGTCTGACGTGGTTACAGGAGTATTTTCTTCCGCTGGTTTTGGTTGGCATATGGACGTTGGTATTCAAGTTGTGCGAATGATTCTTTCCGGTATTTTTGATAAATTGCCGAATTTAAAAATCATTACAGGACATTTAGGCGAAATGGTACCAATGTTTTTAGAAAGAATGGACGACACGCTAGGACACTGGACAACGCTTGAACGGAAAATTTCTGATTACTACCGGACAAATGTGTATGTGACACCAAGCGGCTTATTATACCAAAATGAATGGAAGTTTTTATTAAATGAATTAGATGAAAACCATCTTATTTATGCGCTAGATTATCCTTTTGTAAAACCAGAAAATGCAGGAACTTTCTTAGATACGCTTGATTTAACGGATGAAACAAAAGCAAAAATCGCTCACAAAAACGCAGAAAAATTATTACATTTATAAAAGGTGGAATAAAAATGACTTTATCAAAAGAACAAATCAAGGCAACGAAAAGTGAATTTGCGGCAAATCTAGCGCTGGCGGATCTAACCGTCCCAGAAGTGGCAAAAGAATTAAATACAAGCGAAGTGAAAATTGAACGGATTTTAGGTTTGAAACAACGTTCATTAAATGATGGCTGGATTTTGCGAAATTATTTGCTTGAAAAGGTCGCGGAGACAGGGAAGACGGCTGTTCCGTTTACGGCGCTTGGTGGAGATTATCATGGGTATTGGTTTTTAGATGGGGGACAAATTGATTCTGGAGTGTTAAGTGAGGGAGATCGTTAAAAAACAGCCACCAAAAAGGTGGCTGTTTTTTATTAATCTCGCTTCAACAAAACAATATCCTCATTCTTCGTAAGCAAAAGATCAACATGATTCTCGCCCCATAAGCAAAGTTTATTCAAAATCTCGGACAACGATTCGCCGTATTCACTCAAAGAATACTCGACTTTTGGTGGGATTTGCTCATAAACTCTACGGATAATAACGCCGGATTTTTCCAGCTCGCGCAATTGTTGTGTGAGCATTTTTTGTGTGATGTTGGGGATTAGTCGTTTTAATTCGCCAGTTCGTTTTTTGCCTTCGCGTAAATGGCAAAGGATGACTGGTTTCCATTTGCCGCCGATAACTTCTAGTGTAGCTTCGACGCCGATATTATATACTTTAGTCATCGTAATCCTCCTATAGGCACTTTTTAGTATCTATGTGACTTTTAAGTACCTTCTTGTTATTTTATGCGGTATATAAGATACTGTATAACAGAACGAAACAATTTGCAATTTTTTAGGGGGAAATAACGTGGATATGAAAAAAGTAAATCCTAATTTGACACTTTTGGCGCTGGCGATTAGTGCGTTTGGGATTGGTTCAACGGAATTTATTAGTGTCGGGCTGCTTCCACTGATTTCTTCTAGCATGGGAGTGTCAATTAGTACGGCTGGTTTGACTGTATCGATTTATGCGCTTGGTGTGATGGTGGGGGCGCCGGTTTTAACAACTATGACTGCGAAGATGAATCGTAAAAATTTGTTATTATTAGTCATGCTCGTGTTTCTGATAGGGAATCTTGTCTCGGCATTTGCTGTGAGTTTTGGGATGCTCCTTAGCGGGCGTGTAGTTGCGGCTTTTGCGCACGGGGTATTTATGTCGATTGCTTCTGTCATCGCGGCAGATGTGGTTCATCCGAGCAAACGGGCTAGTGCAATCGCGGTGATGTTTACGGGACTTACGGTGGCGACTGTGACAGGGGTGCCGCTTGGGACGTTTATCGGTCAACTTTTTGGCTGGCGGATGTCGTTCATGTTTATTGTGGCGATTGGTGTGATTGCGATTATTGCTAACTTTTTCCTTGTGCCGAAAAATTTATCGAATGGCAAGAGCATTTCATTTAAATCGATTGGGCAATTGTTAGTTAATAAAAAAATCGTGATGGTATTACTTATGACGGCGTTTGGTTATGGTGGTACTTTTGTGGTTTATACGTATTTATCGCCGCTGTTTAGCAAAATGGGCTATTCTACGAGCATGATTGTTATTTTACTCATTGTGTATGGTGTGATGGTTGCGATTGGGAATACGATTGGTGGGCATTTTGCGAATGAGCGTCCAGCTAAGGCACTTTTTGTGATGTTTAGTTTGCAAGGGGTGACGTTGTTATTGCTTCAATTTACATCGGGGAATGCGATTTTGGGATTAATTACTATTATGTTGATGGGATTTTTTGCCTTTATGAATGTGTCGGGTTTGCAGCTGTATGTTGTGCAATTAGCGGAGCGGTATTTGCCGGAAACGGTGAGCATGGCTTCGGCGCTTAATATTTCGGCTTTCAATGTTGGGATTGCACTGGGCGCATTTATTGGCGGATTGGTGACTGAATATATTGGTTTAGGTTACACGCCGATTGTCGGATTTTTGATGGTTTTCATTGCAATTATTTTAACTTTCTATATGAAAAAAGATAAATAGTTCAAATAATAGGCCTTTTACAGTGACTGTAGGAGGCTTTTTTTGTGCTTTCAGTAGCTCCGACCTATTCCGGCAAGGTTTTTTTCCAGTTATAGTAAAATGGGTAGTTTTTTTGTCTCTACGTGTCTGACAAAAATAGCTATATAGCTTATTGTAAGCCCTATCATGAAAATGATAAATTGAATTTAGAAAGAGGAGTGATACCTGATGAAACTAAATCAGCAGTGTATTCAAATTTTAGATTTTCTTATGGAGCAGGAAGATTTTAAAAATATTGGTTATATTTCTAACTCGCTTGGTTGTTCTGAGCGCAGTGTTCGTTATAGTTTGGAAAAAATCGATATTTTTCTCCATGAGCAAACGTTACCAGCTCTTATCAGACATACGAGGAAAGGGGTGCTACTTCCGGAAAAGAACATTGTAAACCCGGTTGTGAGTAAGTTCAAACAACAAATCACGCCGAAAAAATATCGTTACAGCCAAGAAGAAGTGCAGCAATTTTTACTACTAAAACTGCTTCTAAGTGAAGAAGTGCTCCCGGTTACTTATTTTGAAGAAGTTCTTTTTATTTCAAGATCCTCTGTGTTAAATCATCTGCGTGCCATTGAAGGAGAACTTTTTTTAAATAATTTAGATTTATCGCATCAGCCGAGGCATGGTTTTCTAGTGACTGGCAATTTAATTACGAAAACATCGCTTTTTGCTAGGAGTTTCTTGCGTTTTATTAATATCCGCGAATTTTATCAGTTTTTAGATTCGGAAAATAGCTTATCTAAAAAAGGCGAGTTATTTTTTTATAATCTTTTTGAAATGGAAGTTTTGCAGGAAGTGAATCGTGAGGCGCATTCGGTTGAGGAGAATATGACGCGTGCGATGGATGAGCAATTATATTTAACGTTAATTGCGATTTTATTGAAGCAGCATGAGGCAAAAGTGGATTTTCAGTTTACAGCAGATTTTGTGGCAGTTGATGAGCTCGATAAGGCGCTAGAAACGATTATTGGGTCGCTGAAACAGTATCAATATGGGCGTGAGGATGAAGCGGTTATTGAAGCGTTTGTGACTGGTATTTGCGAAAAAATGGGCGAAATTTATCAAGTCGATTTTGTGCATGGCGATACGGATTTTTATACACAAATCAAGGCGCATATTAAGTTGATGATTCGACGTGTTCGTGCTGGGGTTATTATTGAAAATCCGATTTTTAATGAATTTATGCGTGATAATCGTGAAATTTTTATGCGCGTGAAGGAAAGTTTGGAAGCGTTAAAGTCGCTTCTCCCAATTTCAGTTAGCTCTCAGGAAATTTCATTTTTAGCGATATACTTTGCATCCGAGGTACAGCGCAATAAGCAAACGGTCGAAATGAAACCGAACTTGTTGATTATTTGTCCAGAAGGTGTCGCAGTTTCGAAAATGATCGCCATTCAGTTGAAGCGGATGTTTGAGTTTGAGTCGATTCAGACGATTGGCCTACGGAAGTTTAAGCGCGCCATGATGAACGATTTTGATTTTGTCATTAGTACCGTGGATTTGCCGGATATGCAAGATTCTAAGGTACTCCGAATCCATAGTTATTTGCAAAAAGAAGATATGGAATTACTGCAAAAGCATTTACGGATGAAACTTGTCAAAAGTGATAAGCAGATTATTAATAAGTTTAGTAAGATTTTAGCGATTATTGGTGAAAATACGCAAATCAATAATTTAAGCAAGTTAGAATTCGATTTATTGGAAGCGCTTATATCGGACGAAGGAGAAACACCAAAGCGGCTTATTCCGCCGTTTCAATTTACAGAAGAGGCCATTGTTATGGAAGAAACGTGCCCAACGTGGCGGAAAGCGATTAAGCTTGGAACGAAATGTATGGAGCAATTAGATGTGATTGAGCCAAGTTATCACGAAAAAATCATCCACAATTTAAAAGTATATGGGCCGTATATGGTTGTGGCGCCAGGTGTAGTAATTGCGCACGCGGGGGCAAGTGATGGCGTTTTGATGGATGGGATTGGGGTGACAATCATTGAGGACGGTATTATGTTTTTTGACAGGTACGAGGAGCCGGTTCATGTCATTTTCACACTGGCTTTAAAAACGAAAGAAGCGCATTTAATCGTGGAACAATTAATGAAATTAGCGCTGAATGAAGAAAAAATGCAAAAAATTAAAATGGCTAGCTCAAAACGTGATATTTATCATTACGTTAAGTCAGCTATCTTTGAATGAGAGAGGGATTCATAATGGACATAGAAAAAATATCGTTTTCATTAATTTCACTAGCGGGGGATTCATTTTCTAAATTAATTGAAGCTTTACAGGCCGCAAAAGAGTCAGATTCAGAATTAGTAGCACAACTTTTGAAAGAAGCAGATGACCTCATGATCGAAGCGCACAAAGTACAAACGGAAATGCTGATTCAAGAAACAAGAGGGGAACAAGCTAATTTTTCCGTTTTACTTGTACACGCGCAAGATACATTAATGAACACCATCTTAGCATCAACTTTGATTCGCGAAATGATCGAAATGCATCAAGAGATTAAAACATTAAGAAAAGAGGAGGAAAAGTAAATGGAAATCAATCAATTACATGTACTTTTAGTGTGTAACTTAGGCGCATCTACAGGGGTAATGGTCACAAAAATGAAAGAAATTGCCCAAAATAGTGAAAAATTAACCAACACCGATGTGAAAATCGAAGCGCATCCAGCAGGAGAATTACGCGAGCATATTGAAGATTTCGACGTTATTTTAGTCGGACCTCAAATTAAACACCAATTAAAACATTTAAGCGAAATCGCGGCGGAATATAATAAGCCAATTCAAGTCATCGATACGAAAGATTACGGCACAGTCAATGGTGCGAACATTTTAAAAGACGCGATTATCCTTAAAATGAACAAATAAAAAAGTGGAGGGAAACAACATGTCGAGTAAAAACAAACAATCTTTTATGAATCGTTTTATCGCTTTTATGGAGAAGTATTTTGAGCCTGTCGCAGCTAGAATTGAAAAGCAACGTCATATTTCCTCAATAAAAAATGGGATGATTGCTTTGATCTCGGTATTAATTATTGGGTCATTCTCGCTGATTATTTCCGCAATCGGGAATATGTTTCCGGCGGGTTCTGTTGTAAAAGAATTCTTTGTTCAAAATGCAGCAGCACTTAACTTACCGTTTCAATTTACGTTTGGACTACTATCGATTTATGCTGCAATAACTATTTCCTACAGCCACGCGAAACAAATGAAAGTCCCTGTGTTACATAGTGTCATGGCTGCTGTCATGGTAACGCTAATCCTTAATACGAAAATGGTCGATGGCGTTCTTAATACTGAATTCCTAGATTCTAGGGGACTATTTATCGCTATTTTCGCAGCACTTATTTCTGTAGAACTTATCGGTTTATTTATTAGAAAAAATATTACTATTCGTATTAAAGGTTTACCAGCCGGGATTGCGACGACTTTTGAAGCTATTATTCCGCTTGTGGTATTACTGTTCAGTGCGGTTGGTTTAAGTATTTTAATGCAAAGTGTCACAAGTGGGCAAATTATTCCGGAAGCCTTTACGACGATGCTAGCTCCGGCGATTAATAGTATCGATACGCCATATGCAGTTTTCCTCATTTGTTTCTTGGAAATGCTATTCTGGTTTATCGGTCTAAATGGTTATGCGATTTTGATTGGCTTTGTACTTCCATTTATGACACAATATTTAGGAGCAAACGCGGCGGCTTATGCGGCGGGAGAACCAATTCCTCACGTATTTGCGCCAAACTTCTGGGATTACTTCATGGGCTTCTCTGGGTCTGGTATCACAGGTGCGCTAGTTATCCTCGCGCTATTCAGTAAATCAAGAGAACTAAAAGCGGTCGGAAAAGTATCCGTCGTTCCAGCGATTTTCACGATTTCCGAACCAGTTGTATTCGGTTTGCCAATCTGTTTTAACCCGTATTTATTTATTCCATTCGTACTTGGAACGCCAATTTTAGCGGTAGGGCAATGGTTCGTGTTCCACTTTGGTTGGGTTCGTCCTCCGATTGCGAATGTTGGCGGCACACCGATTCCACTCGCGCAGTATTTGGCGACAATGGACTGGCGAGCAATTATTTTAATTATCGTCGTTCTCGCGGCAGCCGTTTGTATGTACTACCCATTCTTTAAAATGTATGAAAAGAGCTTAATCAAAGAGGAAACAGTTGTATCAGAACGCCAAGCAGCACATGATGCACTGGACTTGGATTTCTAATAGAGAAAGGTTGATTTAAAAATGAAACTAGTTATTAACGAAAATGAGCAAGTCGTGGCTGAAACAGTGAGCCAAAGAATCATTGAATTAGTAAAGGAAAAACCAGCAAGCTTAATTTGTATTGCTGGCGGGGATACGCCTTTACTGACGACAGAAGCGCTCATTAAAGCCAATCAAGCTGGTGAAGTAGATTTCAGTCAAACGCAATTTGTTGGCTTGGATGAATGGATTGGCTTAGGACGCGAAACAAAAGGTAGCTGTATCCAAACGCTGTATGATGCATTTTTTGATCGATTAAAAAATGTCTCTAGTGAACAAATTTGCTTTTTTGATGGCAAGGCGACGAGTTTAACGGATGAATGTGCTCGTGTGGATGCATTTATCGACGAACGTGGCGGTATGGACTTTATCTTGCTTGGGATTGGGCTTAATGGTCATATTGGCTTTAATGAGCCATTTGTACCCGTGGATGTGAATTGTCATGTTGTTGAACTGGATGATGTAACGAAACGCGTCATGAGCAAATATTTCGATACAGATTTGCCGTTAACACACGGAATTTCACTCGGTATGCAACAAATTTTAGCAACAAAAGAGATTTATTTAGTTGCAACAGGCGAGAAAAAAATCGATATCGTGAAACAAGTAGTCGAAAAAGAACCTACTGTAGCGATTCCAGCAACGCTTGTAAAAGAAGCAAATACGACTCTTGTAGTTGATAAAATAGCAGCAAGTGGGGTGAAAGCATAATGGAAAAGATTATCGTACAAGGTCGGAAAAATAGCCAAAAAATCGAGATAGCTTGCTCTAATTTAGTGATGGGTGCTGGAGATTTCTTACGGGCGGATAACATGGATTTTGCTGGTCCGGTGTTGGATCAATATTTCGAAATGGGTGGGAATATTTTTGATACGGCGCGCCATTATCGTCATAGTGAAAAAGCGATTGGTACTTGGATGGAAGCGCGTGGCAACCGTGATAGCGTGATTATCCAAACAAAAGGTGGACATCCGGTACGGGAAGCGAGCGATGTGCCGCGTGTCACTCCAGAAGCTATCCATGAAGATATTTCTGTTAGTTTAGATACATTAAAAACCGATCATGTGGAGCTGTTTGCCTTGCATCGTGATAATCCAGAAGTGGAAGTGGGAGCTATCATGGAAGCGATGCATAAAGAAGTCGAGGATGGCCGTGTTTATGCTATTGGCCTTTCAAACTGGGAGCTGCCGCGGATTATCGAAGCGAATGAATATGCGGTTAGCCATGGTTTGACACCATTAAGCTTTAATAGCCCTAATTTTAGTTTGGCAAAAGTGAATCGACCTCGCTGGGAAAATTGTGTTTCGGCAAATGAAGAAATGATTCGCTGGCACGAAGCAACTGGTTTGCCGCTATTCTCATGGTCATCACAAGCTGGCGGGTTTTTCTCGGGCAGATTTTCCTCGGAAGATACGAGCGATACGGAAATGGTGGAGGTGTATTATAGTGAGGCGAACTGGGAGCGATACAGCCGCGCGAAGCAACTCGCGAAGCAAAAAGACTGCTCGCCAATTCAAATTTCGCTTGCTTACGTTTTAACGCAATCTTTCCCAACAGCCGCAGTCATCGGACCAGAAAATGCTGCTGAACTCCAATCTTCTGTTTCGGCAGCTGGAATCAAGTTAACAGAGTCTGAGGTTGATTGGCTGGATTTGAAGGCATAAGGAAAGGCGGAGAAAAAATGGATATTAGAGAAAAAATAGCAGTCCAACTTTATTCTGTTCGAAAAGAAATGGAGCGCGACTTAGAAGGTACGCTCCGGAAAATTCATGAAATCGGCTTTCGTTATGTACAACTCGATGGCATGCGCGGCAATGACCCTGCAGAGATGCGCCGTTTACTGCAAAAATATGAGTTAAAAGTGATTGGCATGCATATTAAGCACGACCGTTTTATGACCGATTTGGACGGTATCATTGAAGAAGCTTATTACTTTGATTGTAAAACTGTTTTTGATAAATATATCGAAGAAGAGGACCAAACAACAGCGGGCTACACGGCAACAAAAGCTGCATTAATTACTGCGGGAGAAAAGCTTCATGCACTTGGTTTTCGCATCGGCTTACACAATCCGGAATATGATTTCAATGAATGTATTAATGGGCGCAGAGTGATGGATTTTATTACAGATCCAGTTAATGGCATTTGCATTTACGCAGAACCGGATACTTACTGGATAAGAGCAGCTGGACATGATGAAGTCGAATTTATCAAGCGTTACAGTGGTCGCGCGCCAATTGTTCATATGAAAGACTTTGTGAGCGGTTTCGAACTAGAAGATATGGATAATAATTTGGTCGAAATGGGTGAAGGCGAAGTGGATTTCCGCGCTATTATCAAATGGGGCGAAACAAACGGCGTCGAATACTACTGCATCGAGCAAGATAGATCCAAACGCGATATGTTCGAGACGTTAGAAGCTAGTTATCACTACTTATTACATCTATAAAAAAGAAACGTCAGAATTATTCTGGCGTTTTTTTGTGCGCAAAAATCTTTGTACCGTTTTTAACAAGCATGTTATGGGAACTATAAAGATAGATGTTTTAAGGGGGAATGAAACAAATGAAAAAAAGATGGCTGATTTTTGCAATTCTACTTTTAATTGCAAGTGGATTTTTAAGTCCAAAAGCAGAAGCTGCAACAGATTATGGTAGCAGTTTCTTTACAAATGTATCTTTACAAAATCAAAACGGGGTACCAGCAACGAATTTTAAAGAAAATAGTAGGGTGCGAGTGGCATATGATTTTGTGATTACACAGCCAGTTACAAGCGGAGAAACCATGACATTAACCATCCCCAACCAGCTGAAATTGATTAATTTTGGCGGATTTCCTGTAGATGATGCGGCAGGAAACACTATCGCCAACGCAACGATTGATCCAACAACGGGAACTATCACATTAACTTTTACAGATTATGTTAATACACATACAGATTTAAGTGGCAGCCTTTATTACAACGCAACGTTTAACAGTAAAAATATTCAAACAGATCAAGTAAATCCAATTCTATTTCCTGTGAACAATACGACCGAAACGATAAATGTTTTTATTGGCAAAGTGAATACTGGTGGCGGAACAGGCTCACCAACAATCGTTTTTAAACAAGGTCGAATGGATGATAAAGACAACAGTATTTTACATTGGACTGTTACTTTAAATAATGCTTTAACGCCGATTGATAATGCGATTTATACCGACACGCTTGGTTCAGGCCAAAATCTGATTGGCAGTGCAACAATCAAATACCGCGATGCCGATAAAAAAGTCATCAAGACAAATATCCAACCGATTACGCTGGATCCCGACCGTAATTTTGAACTATCTATTGGCACATTAAACAATGAATCTGTCGTCATTACTTACGATACGAAAATTACGACAAAACAAAAAAGCTATACGAATAAAGCGACTCTTTCTGGCGATAATTTAGATCCAGTTTCGAGAAATGCAACGGTTAATGATTACAGCAGTGGCGGACAAGGCTCAGGAACTGCACCACCAGTCAAAGAAGAACCGCCATTCATCCCAGCCGAAAAGCAACCGATTGAAAAAACAGTCGAAACAGACTTTGGCCCACTGGAAGTTGTCAAAGATTCCGAACAAAATGGTAAAATCAAAGTCATTTACAAAGTGAAAAGTGGCGATACATTACCAGGTGTAGCGAAAAAATTCGATGTCACCGTTTCAGAAATAAAAGACTGGAATAATCTTACATCAGACACATTACAAACAGGGCAAAAACTACAATTAACAATTGAAAAAACATTGCTATCAAAAATCACCGTCCCACCAGTGCAAAAAGTGACAAGCACAACGAGAGTAGATGGGGTAGTGAGCGGCGGTGCGACAGGTACGTTGCCGCATACAGGGGACACCAACCCACTCATTCCATTTGTGACAGGGTTAAGCTTGATTGCACTTGGTTTTACATTTGGACGTAGGAATTAAAAAACAGGAAGCGCTTAGTAAAATTAGCGCTTCCTGTTTTTTTATAAAAGATGACCTTTTTTTCGCTGCGTCATCATTTGATTTTTAGAAGAATCATGAAATGTTTTCGAGCCTTTCTTTGGCTTTTCCGGAAGGTTAATCGTGATAGTTTTGCTTTCAGTCTTTCCGTCGGCCGTTGTCGCGGTAATCGTAACTAAATTATTGCCGGGTTGCAAATTATCTAAAGTAAATTGGTGGTTTTCAGTGCTACCAGCAATTGTTTGCGTTTGATTATTGGTTTTGACAGTAATCGTTGCTGCGGTTTCGGTTACGAACATTAATTCCGCGCTATTTTTCGTCGTTTCAATATAAGGATCTTGAATAGAATAAGGGAGAAACATTTCCATTAATTCGCTCGTCGTTGCTGTTGTATAAGTGGTTCCAGTAGCTTCTTTTTGCGCGTGAGCAATTTCTGGAAGCCAGTTTAGCGTGAGCGACAAAAGCGCAATTATTACTAGAATATAACCTTTTTTCTTCATTATTCTCACCTCTTCTTGTTACATTATAAAAAACAAATATGAACAAACTATGAATAAAACATGATACTTTTAAAAAAGATCGCTTCCAATTTAGTAATTATTAACGTAAGATAAAAAGAAAAAAGGAGTAGAGCAATGGAACTTGAAAATTTAGAAAAGAAATTACCGGAGAAAATTAAAACAGTTTGGCGGCAAACAGAGGGAATTGCGGTCCTTGTTTTTCTGCTTTGTTCGGTTGCAGCAGCGATTATTTTGTATTATGCAGAAGTTTCGGTTTGGTGGAGCGCGATTGGCTTTGGTTTGACCGCTATCTATGCTGTATTTATCTACTTATTCATTATTCCGTTTCGTTTTGCACGTTGGAGCTATCAGATTAAACCAGACGAAATGGAAATTCAGCACGGTATCATTTTTAGAAGTCGTGTCTTAATTCCGATGATTCGCATTCAACACGTGGAAACAGAGCAAGGCCCACTACTGAGAAGACAAAAATTAGTTTCCTTATCGATTACAACAGCAGCAAGAACACATAAAATTGAAGCGGTAAACGAGTCCGAGTCGGATGAACTTAGACATCATATCCTTGAACTTGTGAAGGTGGCGAAAGAAGATGTTTGAAGAAAGACGCCTCCATCCAATCGCCCTTATTAAAGAAATAATTACGAACGTAAGGCGCAATATTGTGCCAATCGTCGTTGGTTTATTTTCTGTTTTTCGGGCAGTTAATAGCAATGGTTACTTGCCAAACTGGGCGGTATATTTGATTATTGTCGTCGTTATCTTGCTCATTTTAACCCCGGCCGTTTTAAAATACATTACATATAAATACACACTGGAAGACCAAGGGATTCGCATTAAATACGGTTTGATTTTCCGAAAAAATACATACATACCATACGAACGCATTCAAACCGTCCAAAAAAAGCAGTGGTTTTTCTTCATCCCATTTAATGTCTGCCAAGTTTTAATTGAAACAGCAGGCGGCAAAGGAAAAGCAGAAGCCGATTTAGTCGCAGTTCCTGTAGGCGTGGTCGATGAATTGAAAGACTTACGCGACGGTAAAAAAGCAGCCATTCAAGAAGCCGTGCCAGAAACTGAGGAACCAGCAGTTGAAGTAGTCGAAGCACCAGAAAAAACTGTCATGCTACAAACGAAACAACTGATTTTAATGGCAGTCACATCCGGCGGCGTTTTTGGAACACTCCTCATCGTCCTTGCGTTCATGCAACAATTCCGTGAAGTCATCCCGACCGACTGGATGGAAGCGCAAGCCGAACAAATATGGAAAATGGGCATTATCGTGTTTATCATTTTAATCGTCTTTCTGCTCTTAGTTTTGTGGGGCATTTCGATTGTGACGACATTGTTCAAATATTTCCAGTTCAAATTGATGAAATATCCCAATTCGCTTGTCGTCGAAAAAGGGTTGCTAGAACGCAATCACACGACAATCTCACTTGCGCGTATTCAAGGAATTACCATCATCGAATCCCCATTACGGCAAATGCTCGGCTTAGTTGCTGTCAAAGTTATAACTGCCGGCAACTCAGGAGATGAAAAACAATCCGGCGACATTTTACTTTTACCAATTATGAAAAAAGAATTGGCCCTACAAACCTTAAAAGAAATGCTACCAGATTATTTATTCGAAATGGAAACAATGGAACGCGCACCAAAAATCAGTTTGCGCAGATTTTTACGAATTTACTTAATCTGGACAATCATCCCGGCTGCTCTTGCAAGTATATTATTTTTCCCACTCGGCTTAATTAGCATCATTTTGCCAATTTTAGCGGGAATTAAAGCAATAGCTAGCTACCGCGCGACAGGTGTTTTCACAGATAACCAAACACTTCTCGTCCAGTCGCGGCCAATTTTTTCCAAAATAACGCATATTATCCGTAAAGAACGAATCCAAGGTTTGCGGTTAAGACAGAGTGTTTGGATGGAAAAGGGCGAATCTAGCCACTTAAATGTTTGGCTTAAATCCGGAAGTACGAGCGCCGAGGCCTACGTTCGCTACATACACCAAGATCAAGCCATCGCGATCTACAACTGGTACAGCCCGTCCGAAACAACCAATTAAAAAAGAGAGCATTCCACTCGCGAAAAATCTGCTGAAAGAAGCGCACGATTTTTCGCGGATGGATGTTCTTTTATTTTTTGTTCAATTACGTGGAAATCTGGTAAAATAGATAGAATAAACGAAGCAATTGTTAGAGAGGATTGGTTAAGTAGTGAAACATATAGTCATTATCGGAGGCGGCCTATCGGGGCTTGCAGCAGCGTATGAACTACAAAAAACACATCCGAATTATACATGGGAATTAGTAGAAAAAGACGAAAAATTAGGTGGGAAATTCGAAACGGTGAAGCGTGACGGATTTTTAATTGAAAAAGGGCCGGATTCCTTTTTAGCTAGAAAGCCAGCTGGTGTGGGCTTAGTGAAGGATTTAGGACTCGAAGATAAGCTGATTGCTAACGCGACAGGAAGGTCGTACATTTATCACGAAAAAGCGCTCCACCCAATTCCAGAAGGCTCGGTGATGGGAATTCCAACCGATAAACAGGCCTTGCTAGCAAGCACACTCGTATCAGAAATTGGCAAAGCGAGGGCGTTGCAAGAACCAACCATTGAGCCAAACAATCAGCCAAATGATCAAGCTCTTGGCGATTTTTTTGAAGCACGTTTTGGCAAAGAATTAGTGAAAACAATTATCGAACCGCTATTATCAGGAATTTACGCGGGTGATATTTATAAAATGAGTTTGCGCGCCACTTTTCCAAAGTTTGAACAGGCCGTTAAAAAGTATGGTAATCTCATGGACGGCTTGAAAGAAAGTAGCATGCAGACGACAGGAACAAAGGCGACAATTGGCGCTTTTCGAACATTAGAAGGTGGACTAGATACGTTGCCAAAAGCGATTGCGGACGCGCTACCGCCAGAAAACTTGCATACGGCGAAACAAGCAACGCGCATTACGAAAAAGAATCGCACTTATGAAATTGCTTTTGCTGATGGAGATAAAATGACCGCAGATGGCGTGATAATCGCCGCTACCCATGATGCGTTAATCCATTTATTAGCTGAAACAACCACTGAACCATTTGCGGGACAGCCACTAACGACACTCGCGACCGTTTCGCTAGCATACAACGAAAAAGATGTGCCGATTTTGCCAGATGGAACAGGCTACTTAGTGGCTCGAACCGCGCTGTATAAAACCACGGCTTGCACATGGGTTCAGAAAAAATGGCCGCACATGGTGCCGAAAGATAAAATGTTACTACGCGGTTTCGTTGGAAAAGCTGGGGAAACATGGTTAGAACAAGCAAGCGATGAAGCCATCGTCACAGCTGTTTTGTCAGATTACGCGGAAATAATGGATCTCCACGCCGCACCACTTTTTTATGAAGTGAGTCGAATGAAATCAGCAATGCCGCAATACTTAGTCAACCATCAAGACCGTTTAAAACAATTGAAAAAGAATATCCAGACAGGTTACCCAGGCGTTTATTTTGCCGGAATGAGTTACGAAGGCGTCGGAATCCCAGACTGTATCGCGGGAGCACAATCGGCCGTTACTGAATTAGCAGATTACTTGGAAGAGGTGTAACATGATTAAAGGAATCGGATTAGATATGATTGATTTAGATCGCGTAAAACAAGTGGTAGAGAAGAATCCACGCTTTATCGAGCGTGTTTTAACAGAAAAGGAAATTAAGCAATTTGAAAAATATGAAGGTAGCCGTAAAATTGAATTTTTAGCTGGCCGTTTTGCAGCAAAAGAAGCGTATGCTAAAGCAAATGGAACTGGTTTTGGGAAACATTTAAGCTTTACCGATGTGGAAATTTTGCAAGTAGAGGATGGGCGACCGCACGTTACTTTGCCAGCCAAACCGGGCGAAAATGTTTTTGTAAGTATTACCCACACAGCCAGATCAGCCGCAGCGCAAGTGATTATTGAAATATAGAAAGGAACGTGAACGATCATGGTGACAGGCTGGCATCGTCCAACATGGATTGAAATTGACCGCGCAGCAATTCGCGAAAATATAAAAAACGAACAAAAGCAATTACCAGAAAATGTCGCATTATGGGCAGTTGTAAAAGCCAATGCTTACGGCCACGGTATTATTGAAGTAGCCAAAACTGCGAAAGAAGCAGGCGCTAAAGGTTTTTGTGTTGCTATTTTAGATGAGGCTCTTGCCCTTCGCGAAGCTGGTTTTCAAGACGACTTTATTCTCGTATTAGGTGCAACCAGACAAGAAGACGCCAATCTCGCAGCAAAGAATCGTATTTCGCTTACCGTTTTCAGAGAAGACTGGCTAGACAACTTAGCGTTAGAAGCGCCACTACAGATTCATTTAAAAGTAGATAGCGGCATGGGACGCCTTGGTATTCGTAGCGCGGAAGAAGCACGACACATCGAAGCAACGATAGCTGAAAATAAACAGCTACAACTAGAAGGTATCTACACGCATTTTGCGACAGCCGACCAACTAGAAACTAGTTATTTCGAGCAACAATTAGCTAAATTTACGACGATTTTAACGAGCCTAAAAGAACGCCCGACATTCGTCCACACAGCAAATTCCGCAGCTTCGTTATTACAACCGCAAATGAATTTCGATGCGATTCGCTTTGGTATTTCGATGTACGGGTTAACGCCTTCCAAAGAAATTAAAACTAGTTTGCCATTCGAGCTGAGACCAGCACTGGCACTTTATACTGAAATGGTACTTGTGAAAGAACTTGCACCAGGCGATAGTGTTAGCTACGGCGCAACGTATACAGCAACAGAACGAGAATGGGTCGCAACTTTGCCAATTGGTTACGCAGACGGACTTATTCGGCATTATAGTGGCTTCCACGTTTTAGTAGACGGAGAGCATGCTCCAATCATCGGAAGAGTTTGCATGGACCAAACAATCATCAAACTTCCGCGCGAATTTCAAACTGGTTCAAAAGTAACGATAATTGGTACAGATCATGGAAACACGATAACAGCAGATGATGCAGCGGAATACCTAGATACAATTAATTATGAAGTTACTTGTTTGCTAACTGAAAGAATACCAAGGAAATACATCCATTAGAAGGTAATATTCGTGCTTTTTTGCGGAGAAGCGTTTATAATCTAACATATGAAACTTTATAGCTATATATAGGACTTAAGGGAGTAACGTCAATCAGGACTGTAACATTCTTAACAATAAAAAGCGAAATAACTCTTTTCTTCATGGCGTGATAATGGTACGATATAGTTGTTACTTACAGGTACGAGGCTTTGGGGGTGTGACACGTGTTAGAGAAAGAAAAGCGGATGATAATATCCGTAGAACTGACACAGGAAATGGTACAAGAACTCGACGTAGTTGTAGAAAAAGAAAAAATGGGGCGGAGTGAAGTTATAATGGAAGCAACGCAACAATTTTTACAGGAGAAAAGGGCTCGCGAATTAAGAGACGAGATGGAACGCGGTTATGCAGAAATGGCGACAATTAATTTCGCTATTGCATGCGAGTGTACCCATGTCGAAGCAGAAGCAGAAGACAGGAATATTAGTATTTTAGGAGGTTAATGGCTGATGGTGAAGCGTGGTGACGTATACTACGCGGACCTTTCCCCCGTGGTCGGAAGCGAGCAAGGGGGAATACGGCCTGTTCTCATCATTCAAAATGATATTGGTAATAGATTCAGTCCAACTGTGATCGTGGCAGCAATAACTGCAAAAATTCAAAAAGCGAAGTTGCCAACACACGTGGAAGCTACTCGTAAAGATGGCTTTGAAAGAGACTCTGTCATTCTTTTGGAACAAATTAGAACGATTGACAAACAGCGCCTGACAGATAAAATTACACATTTGGACGAAGAGTTAATGGCCAAGGTAAACAAGGCACTTGAGGTCAGTCTAGGAGTAGTAGAATTTTAATCCATCCTAAAAAAATAACATACAATGATGAATGCAGGGCAAAAGGGTCTGACGTAAAAAATAGTTTAATACATAATGAAATAATTAACTGCTTTTGAGAAACAGTGAGGACATCAGAAACCTACAAACAACGCGTATCAACTTACTCGCTAAATTTGTTTCTAATGTCTTTTTTTCAAAAGCTAGTTAATCAAACCGCAGAGTAAAAGAGAAAATTTGGTTAATAGTGGAGAAAGGTTGGAAAATAACTGATGTATAAAGATTTTGCAAACTTCATCCGTACTAATAAAGCAGACTTACTGAATGACTGGATGAACGAAATGGAGAAACAATCAGATCGGCTAATCAACGACATTGCCAAAGAAGCAATGTACGAAGAAACGAGCAAAGAATTTGTTGATTTAATTGTTTCCAATGTTACTGAAAACGGCTCAAAATTCAATGAAAAACTAGATGATTTTGCAGAAAAAGTGGTCCACTTAGGTTGGCCAATTCATTTTGTCACCACAGGCCTGCGCGTGTTTGGGCTTTTAGTATATACAGCAATGAGAGACGAAGATTTATTCTTAAAGAGAGAAGAAAAACCAGAAGACGATGCCTATTATCGCTTTGAAACATGGCTTTCCTCCATGTATAACAAAGTGGTCACTGCCTACGCGGATACGTGGGAAAAGACAGTTTCTATCCAAAAAAGTGCACTACAGGAATTATCGGCACCACTTTTGCCAATATTTGAAAAAATTTCTGTAATGCCTCTGATTGGAACGATTGACACAGAAAGAGCGAAGTTAATCATAGAAAACTTATTAATAGGTGTTGTAAAAAATCGGTCAGAAGTGGTTTTGATTGATATTACGGGAGTTCCTGTTGTTGATACAATGGTTGCGCACCATATCATTCAAGCGTCCGAAGCAGTTAGACTTGTCGGCTGTCAGGCAATGCTTGTAGGTATTAGACCAGAAATTGCGCAAACTATCGTGAACTTGGGAATTGAATTAGATCAAATTATCACGACCAACACAATGAAAAAAGGCATGGAGCGTGCGCTAGCCTTGACGAACAGAGAGATAGTAGAAAAAGAGGGGTGAATACTGTGGGGATACCAATCTTAAAGTTAGGTGAATGTTTATTAATTTCTATCCAGAGTGAATTAGATGATCATACTGCGGTAGAATTCCAGGAAGACTTACTTGCAAAAATCCATGAAACGTCGGCCAGAGGAGTAGTTATTGACATAACTTCCATCGATTTTATTGATTCGTTTATTGCAAAAATTCTTGGGGACGTAGTAAGTATGTCTAAATTGATGGGTGCAAAAGTGGTTGTAACTGGGATACAGCCAGCAGTTGCGATTACACTAATTGAACTCGGAATTACGTTTAGTGGAGTACTTTCGGCGATGGACCTTGAAAGTGGCCTGGAAAAACTTAAACAGGAATTGGGGGAATGAACATGACATTCCAATCCTGCGTAAAGATAATTAATGAATGGGACATTGTAGCTGCAAGGCAACTAGGTAGAAAAATATCCAAAGAAATTGGCTTTGGAACAGTTGACCAAGCAAGAATTACAACTGCCATCAGTGAATTAGCAAGAAATATTTTCCTCTATGCTGGACGAGGAGAAATCTGTATCGAAAAAGTAAGTGAGTCTGGCAAGCAAGGTATGATTATTGTTGCGAAAGATAAAGGCCCAGGAATTGTAGACATTAGAAAAGTAATGCAAGATGGTTATACAACTTCGGGCGGTCTTGGAGCAGGTCTCCCAGGAGTCAAACGTTTAATGGACAGTTTTGATATTGAATCCAGTATTGAAGGCGATTCTAAAGGAACGGTAATTACAACAACGAAATGGGTTCGGTAAGGAGAGCTAGAAAAAAATGGAAAAAGCTTTTGAGGGAAAATACCGTGATATTCTTATTCAATATTTAGAACATCAAGATGAAGAAATTCTTTATACTTGCGAAAAATTATCCAGAGAAGCTATGGAAGAGCGAGTATCACCAGAAGAAATTGTCCATTTGCATCGCTCGGTTCTTGAACTATACGGAAAACAGTTGCCGGACTTTGTACGATTATCATTTGATGTACTACTAGAAATGATGGTAGGCTACGGCTTAGCTTATATGGAACACCTAAGTTTAAGAACCGAGCAAAAAGAATTACGTAGTGAAATCGCTCAAGCAGAAGATATGCAAAAAACGTTAATGAAAACAGAAGTACCGGAACATGACGAACTTGATTTTGGGGTTATCAGTGTCGCAGCCAGACAAATGAGCGGTGACTACTATAGCTTTACAGAAGAAGGCGACAAGCAAATCGGTATTGCTCTGGCAGATGTTATTGGTAAAGGAATTCCGGCTGCATTTAGTATTTCCATGATTAAATATGCATTAGCTGGGATGACCGGAGACGATAGAAAACCATCTATCGTGCTTGAATCGCTGAACCAAGTAGCAGAAGAAAACATTAACGACAATATGTTTATTACGATGTTTTACGGGCTTTATCACGAAGATACACATTTGTTTGAATATGGTTCAGCTGGACATGAGTTGGGCTTATATTACCAACATAAAGAAAACACTTTTTCTGATTTATATGCCAAAGGTTTACCACTTGGTGTGGATAAAAATGCTGTCTATCGTCAATTTGATAAGAAAATTGAAGTGGGCGATGCCGTATTTATTATGTCGGATGGTGTAACCGAAACAAGAACGGCAAATGGCTTTATTGAACGAGAAGAGTTAACTGAAATCATAGCAGCACATATTTCATTATCAGCTGAAAAAATGGTTCATGCGATTTATGATCAGTTAGTCAAAATGCAAAACTTTGAGTTGCATGATGACTTTACACTTATTTGTATTAAACGAACTAAATAAGAAGAAGTGAAGACGTACCTCATTCTTTAGAGAGCATTTACTGGTGAGTAAACGTATTTAAAGAGTGGAGCGTTTTTATTTTTGAATGTTTTAATTTTATTTGTTAGGGTAAAATCGACAGTATACTTAAATTAGATGGGGTGAAGTGATGAATATTAGTATAGAAATAAAAGAACGTGATACTGACCACATAGACATATTTGTTGCTGGGGAGATCGATGCTTATACAGCGCCAAAGGTAAAAGAAGCACTAGAAGTATATCAAGTAAAAGAGGGTATTGTACTTCGAATCGATTTAACAGAAGTGAGTTACATGGATAGCACTGGATTAGGCGTATTTGTAGGAGCTTTCAAAAGCTTACGTCAGCGCCAAAGTGAACTTGTCTTGTTTGGTTTAAGCGACCGACTTTTCCGATTGTTTGAAATCACAGGATTGTCAGATATCATCGAAATCAAAAATGTAGAGGGTGAAATGAATGGCAACAATGCATGACAAAATTACATTACAACTTCCTGCCAAGCCTGAATATGTAAGTTTAGGTAGACTTTCATTATCAGGAATTGCAAGTCGCGCAGGATTTTCTTATGAAGCAATTGAAGATTTGAAAATAGCTGTAAGTGAAGCCATCACTAATTCCGTAAAGCATGCATTTAAAGGTGAAGAAGATGGCGAGATTACAGTTGAATATCTTATTTATGAAGATAAGCTAGAAGTTCGTGTTTCCGATAACGGCACAAGCTTCGACCTAGAAACCCGTAAACAAGAAATTGGCCCATATGATGTGGGTGAAGATGCGGAGATGATGCGTATCGGTGGGCTAGGTTTATTTTTAATTGAAACATTAATGGATGACGTGAAACTTTATTACGATGAAGGGGTTTCTGTCGTAATGACCAAATATATTAATGAAAAGCAGGTGGAGGAGAATGCCAAAAGTATCTCAACCTGATAAAGAAGCCAAAGAAAAAGTCTATATTTGGATTGCCGCTTATCAAGAAAATGGCGACCAAGATGCCCAGTATAATTTAGTTGTTCATTATAAAAATTTAGTAGAATCCATTGCGCGCAAATATTCCCAAGGTAAATCTTTTCATGAAGATTTAGTTCAAGTTGGGAATATTGGTTTACTTGGAGCTATTAGAAGATATGATGCAACGTTTGGAAAAAGCTTTGAAGCATTTGCTGTGCCAACAATTGTTGGGGAAATTAAACGATTTTTACGTGATAAAACGTGGAGTGTTCATGTACCACGCCGAATCAAAGAATTGGGTCCGAAAATCAAAAATGCTGTAGAAGAGCTGACGAGAGAACTACAAAGCTCACCTCAAATTAGCGATATTGCTGATTTCATCGGAGTCACGGAAGAAGAAGTTTTAGAAGCAATGGAAATGGGAAAAAGCTACCAAGCACTTTCTGTGGATCATTCGATTGAAGCTGATTCGGATGGAAGTACCATTACGTTACTTGATGTTGTTGGTGGTACTGATGATGGATTTGAACGTGTAAATCAACGCATGCTTTTAGAGAAAGTTCTCCCTGTTTTAGATGAGCGAGAACAGAAAATTTTGCAATATACATTCATTGAAAATCGCAGTCAAAAAGAAACAGGTGAACTACTCGATATATCACAAATGCATGTGTCTAGAATCCAACGTCAAGCTATTAAAAAACTTCGAGAGGCGTTGCAGAATGAGGAAGTGGAGTAAATGAACAAGGCGGTTGAATCAAATAATTTATTTGTATTTCAACGTTCTAAAGCATTACAACAATACTGCGGGGATGTTTATTATACCCATGAGGACGAGAGCGGTTTTCTGTATGTTCTTTCGGATGGGCTTGGAAGTGGTCTTGAAGCCAATAGAGCGGCCAAAGCGACCGTTGACGCCATCAAAGAAGATATCCATGCAGACATTACAGAAATGCTTGAAAAAGCGAACCAGGCTGTCTCTGGCTTGCGTGGGGCTGCAATTGCCATTATCAAAGGTGATTACTTAACAAAAACACTTCATTATACCGGCATGGGCAATATTCGTTTTTATATGATTGGTATAGAAGACAAACTTATTTTTCCACTTTCTGGCTCTGGTTTTTTATCAGGTAGAAAACAGAAGTATCGGTTGCAATCGTTTAAATATAAACCGGGCAGTAAGTTTTTGATGCATTCAGATGGTCTTGTTTTATCTCGCGTTCGAAAAAGTCTAGAATCGCCACTTTGTGTAGTGAAAATTGGGCATTTAATCGAGCGTAATATATTAGATATTCCAACAGATGATGTAACATTCATGGTTGGAAAATTTCCAGAATAACCATAACACCTTTTAAACTAGCGATGGTTTGAAAGGTGTTTTTTTCAGATTGGGTGTGAGAACAGGGGCTATTTATGGTATATTAGAATAGAGCGCTAGTTTTTTATACTTAATCATGTGATAAATGTCACTTAGTAAGCGTGAAGCCAAATTGCTTTGCGTTTTTTCGCGCGGATTAAAATACAAATAAGAGAGAAGGAGCAAATTGAAGAAAGTTTTATTGAATAGTGTAAAAGGTTATACGTGGGCGAGATTTAGGAAAGACTTGCTTGCGGGTATTATCGTGGGCATTATTGCCTTGCCACTGGCGATGTCGTTTGCGATTGCATCGGGGGTAAGTCCGGAATATGGGATTTATTCTAGTTTTGTAGCGGGGATTATTGTTTCTATTTTTGGCGGATCGAAATTCCAAATCGCCGGACCAACTGGCGCATTTATTCCGGTACTACTTGGAATCGTATTAACATATGGTTATCAAGATTTACTTGTAGCAGGGATGATGGCAGGGGTTTTACTATGCTTAATGGGTATTTTCAAAATTGGAACGCTGATTAAATTTATTCCGCGACCAGTGACGATTGGTTTTACAGCAGGGATTGCTGTTACGATTTTCATGGGGCAAGTGGGGAATTTCCTAGGATTAACAGGGATGGAGAAACATGAATCATTTGTGGCGAACATGAAAGAAATCTGGCTGCACCTGGATTCATGGAATTTCTATAGTGTGTTAATTTCATGTATTTGTATGCTCGTATTATTTGTTTTTCCGAAAATTTTACCGAGAATTCCGGCGCCGCTTATTGGACTTGTGATTACGACGGCAATTGCGATGTTCTTTTTTCCTGATGCGCTTCCAACGATTGGTTCGGCGTATGGGGATATTCCGAACACTTTTCCACCGTTTGAATTTCCTGATATGACGTTTGCGAATATGAGTAAACTGGTCGGGCCAGCGTTTGTTATCGCAATGCTCGGTGGGATTGAGTCGCTTCTATCAGCTGTTGTAGCAGATGGAATGACGAATACAAAACATAATAGTAACCGTGAGTTGATCGGGCAAGGTATTGCCAATATTGTCACGCCAATGTTCGGTGGGATTCCGGCGACTGGCGCAATTGCAAGAACCGCGACCAATATTAATAATGGCGCGACTAGCCGTGTTTCGGGCGTTATTCATGGGATTTTTGTATTACTGACTTTACTCGTGCTTGCTCCGGTAGCTGTTAATATTCCGATTGCAGCAATGGCGCCGATTTTAATGTTAGTAGCTTGGAATATGAGCGAGCGAAAAACCTTCCAGCACATTATCAAACTAAAATCAGGCGATACGCTAGTGCTTGTAATTACCTTTTTACTAACGGTTTTCGCAAGTTTAACTGTGGCAGTCGAAGTTGGCTTGCTGCTGGCGGTTGTTCTTTTCGCGAAACAAATGGGCAGTTCGATGCAAATCGAAGAAATCGAACCAGAAGGCGCCGAAATTGCTCCTCATTTACACGAGAAAATTAGTATTTTTACAATTCGTGGTCCGCTTTTCTTTGGAGCAGCGCAGATTTTTCAACAAAATATTATTAAAGCAATTCATGTAAAACCGAAATTTCTGATTTTGCGGATGGGGAAAGTACCGATTATCGATGCGACCGCAGAAGGCTATTTTCACCAAATTGAAAAAGAATTTTCGAAGCAAGGCGGTCAAATTTTAATTACCGGGCTAACGGATAAAGCGAAAGAAAGTCTGAAAGGTAGCGGACTTTACGACCGGATAGGTGAAGAGCACTTCTTTTCCCATACCGAAGATGCGATTCATTATGCGGAAAATGCTTTAAATAAGTAAGGCGGGTAGCTTTTGTCAGTTGAAACGTAATTATGTTACACTTAGTAGATAATGAAATAAATGGAGGCTATCAAGTATGGAACAAATGCAAGAAAAAATAATGAAATTAGTCCAAAAATCGCTAACGTATAAACCAGCGCAAATTAATGCCGTTATCAAATTGATGGAAGAAGGCAACACGGTCCCATTTATCGCACGTTACCGTAAAGAAATGACTGGTAGCCTAGATGAAGTTGAAATTCGCGATATTGAAGAAACATTTGAATATGTAACGAAATTAGAAAATCGTAAAGAAGAAATCATTCGCCTAATAGATGAACAAGGAAAATTAACAGACGAACTGAGAGCCGCAATCGTCAAAGCTGAAAAACACCAAGCGCTTGAAGACTTATATCGTCCTTATAAACAAAAGAAACGCACGAAAGCAACAATCGCCAAAGAAAAAGGCTTAGAACCACTGGCTGAATGGCTTATGAGCTTTCCAAGCAACGTCGATCCACTGACAGAAGCTGCAAACTACATTTCAGAAGAAAAAGAAGTGGAATCAGCAGAAGCTGCATTACTAGGCGCGCATGAAATTATTGCCGAACAAATCAGTGATGAGCCTAGTTTCCGTGAATGGATTCGTAACTTTACGCGCAAATTCGGGATGATTGAATCCAGAGCGAAAAACGCCGAAGCAGACGAAAAAGGCGTGTACGAAATGTATTATGAATTTAACGAAATGATTGGCAAAGTAGCTAGTCACCGTATTCTTGCCTTTAACCGCGGCGAAAAAGAAGACATTTTACGCGTCCAAGTCCAAGTGGATACAACAAAAATCTTCCAATACTTATTTGAAAAAGTTATCCAAAATCGCAATTCTGCAACTCGTCCTTATGTAGAAGAAGCTATTTTAGATGCCTATAAACGCTTTATTGGTCCAGCAATTGAACGTGAAATTCGCGGTGAACTAACAGACAAAGGTGAAGAACAAGCAATCCACATTTTCTCCGAGAACTTGCGCAAATTGCTATTACAACCACCTTTAAAAGGGAAAATCATCCTTGGGGTCGATCCGGCTTTTAGAACAGGTTGTAAATTCTCTGTGTTAGATCAAACGGGGAAAGTGCTAGAAATCGGTGTTGTTTATCCACATACAGCTAAAGCACGTCGCCCAGAAGCGAAACAAAAAATTGCAGAAATTTTATCAACATATCAAGTAGAAGTTATCGCGATTGGTAACGGAACGGCATCGCGTGAAACGGAGCAATTTATCGTGGAAGTTATTCGTGAATCGAAATCTAATGCTTATTATTGTATAGTCAATGAAGCTGGTGCGAGTGTGTATTCCGCGAGTGAAACAGCTCGCGAGGAGTTCCCGGATTATCAAGTAGAAGAACGTAGCGCCGTTTCGATTGGACGCCGTTTGCAAGATCCACTGGCGGAACTTGTGAAAATTGATCCAAAATCTGTAGGCGTAGGGCAATACCAACATGACGTCGCGCAAAAACGACTAAATGAAACGCTAACTTTTGTCGTTGAAACAGCCGTTAACCAAGTCGGTGTCAACGTTAATACAGCATCCGCTTCACTTTTACAATATGTTGCTGGTTTGAATAAAACAGTTGCAAATAATATTCGTAAATATCGTGAGGAAAATGGCTCGTTTGCTTCTCGTAAAGAGTTGAAAAAAGTTCCTCGTTTAGGCGCGAAATCCTATGAACAAAGTATCGGTTTCTTACGTATTTTAGAAGGCGAAAACCCGCTTGATAAAACAGCGATTCACCCTGAAAGTTATAAGGCGGCTGAGCAAATTGTAAAAGCAGCTGGTTTTGGCTTAAAAGATATCGGCAGCGAAGATTTAAAAGCGGCATTACAAGCGCTTAGTATCCCAGAAGAAGCAGAGAAATTAAGTATTGGTAAAGAAACAATGCGCGATATCATTGATAACTTAATTGCTCCTGGTCGTGATCTTCGTGACGAACTTCCAGCACCACTTTTAAAACAAGATGTTATTTCGATGGAAGATTTGAAACAAGGCATGGAACTTCAAGGAACGGTTCGTAACGTGGTTGACTTTGGTGCCTTTGTTGATATTGGCGTGAAACAAGACGGTCTTGTGCATATTTCGAAACTAAGTAATTCTTTTGTTAAAAACCCGATGGATGTCGTTTCAGTAGGAGACGTTGTGACCGTTTGGGTGGATGAAGTAGATACGAAGAAAAATCGTATTGCGTTAACGATGCTTAATCCAAATGGAAGTGTTAAATAATGAATCAAGCAGAATTGCAGCGACACATGGAAGAAGTGTCGCTGCAATTTTTCCAAAAAGAATTTCGCCATCAAGCTGTTTTTAACGCGCGTTTACGGACGACTGGCGGGCGTTATTTACTCAGAAGTCACGATATCGAAATGAACCCTAAGTATTTGGAAAACTTTGGCTTAGACTACTTTATTGGCATTATGAAGCACGAACTTTGCCATTATCATCTACATTTAGAGAAAAAGGGTTACCAACATCGCGATAAAGATTTCCGTGACTTATTAAAAAAAGTGAATGCACCACGATTTTGTGCAGCGATTCCGCGTGAAATTACGATGCATGAATATACATGCAAAAGCTGCGGGAAGTCATTTTTAAGGCAGCGTAGATTTAATGTGAACCGTTATCGCTGTGGTAGTTGCGGCGGAAAACTAAAGCAAACAGACTCCAAGAAAATTTATACAGAAAACCCATGAAAAGTCTTGCATTTTCACCGGATTCTGCGTATACTAGTGGAAGTCAGATAATTCCACAGTAGCTCAGTTGGTAGAGCAATCGGCTGTTAACCGATCGGTCGCAGGTTCGAGTCCTGCCTGTGGAGTTTGGGGAAGTACTCAAGTGGCTGAAGAGGTGCCCCTGCTAAGGGTATAGGTCGCTCGCGCGGCGCGAGGGTTCAAATCCCTCCTTCTCCGTAAAAACAAGGTTACCTTAAATTTTTAAGGTAACTTTTTTTATACTCTAAAATAGTTTTTTTATAAGAGAATTGCTATAATAAGAAAAACGTTTCAGAAAGGAAAGGACTATGGATAATAAACTAGAATTTACAACGATTGATGAATATATTACCCAAGCGCCACCAGAAACAAAAGAAGTGTTGCAAAAAATAAGAGAGACTATCCAAGCAGCTGCGCCGGAAGCGACGGAGAAGATCAGCTATCAAATGCCGACTTTTTATTTTGAAGGGAATTTAGTTCACTTTGCTGTTGCGAAAAATCATTACGGTTTTTACCCAGCTTCAAGCGGTATTGCGGCGTTCGAATCCAAGCTCGGGAATTACAAACACTCAAAAGGCGCTGTACAATTTCCAATCAAAGAAGAAGTTCCTTACGATTTAATTAAAGAAATGACGATTTTTCGACTGGCTGAAAATAAACAAAAAGCAGCAGACAAGCTAGCGAAGAAAAAGAAAAAATAAGTGAGAGGCTTTCATCATAATGATGGGAGCTTTTTTGTTTGGTCATTTATTTTAAAAAGACTAGACATTTAAAATTAAATGAGTATAATAATAAATAGAAAACGTTTTCTTTTAGGAAAAAATACGTTTGGGGGAAGAACAGTGAATAAATTTATGGAGTTGCTGGGGGATAAATTAATGCCTCTTGCTGCAAAGTTAGGAGAGAATCGCTATTTAACGACTTTACGAGATGCTTTTATGTTAGCGTTTCCACTGACGATGTTTGGTTCGATTGCCGTTGTTTTGATGAACTTGCCATTTTGGAGTGACGAAACGAAAGCCGTTTTACAGTTGTATTTAGGTAATGCCCAAAATGCGACGATGAGTATTATGACGGTTTTTGTTGTTTTTGGGATTGGTTATTCGTTATCGAAGTATTATAAAGTAGAAGCGATTTACGGGGGTGCAGTGGCGCTCGCTAGTTTCTTGATTTTAACGCCATTTTTCTTTAATAGTGCCAATGGGGAACTAGTAACTGGGGCGCTTTCGCTTGATCGCCTTGGTGCAAAAGGTATGTTTATTGGGATGATTACTGGTTTTATTGCAGGAGAATTATATCGTTTCTTCGTACAACGTGATTGGACGATTAAAATGCCTGATGGGGTTCCGCCAGCTGTTGCCAAATCGTTTGCGGCTTTAATACCAGCTGTTTTGACTTTAAGCATCTTTTTAGTGATTAACATTGTTGTTCAATTCTTCTTCAATACTAACTTACATGATGTGGTGTACACTGTTATCCAAAAACCGCTCGTTGGTTTAGGATCGGGAATTATTCCAACATTGATTGCACTTTTCTTTGTCCAAGTATTGTGGTTCTTCGGTTTACATGGTCAAATTATTGTAAACTCTGTAATGGACCCGATTTGGAATACATTAATGCTTGAAAATCTGGATGCCTATAAAGCTGGGTCTCCGTTACCACATATTATTACCAAACCATTTATGGAAGTATTTACGGTCGGCATGGGTGGATCTGGGATGACACTCGCAGTAGTAATCGCGCTCGCTTTTCTAATGAAGAGTAAACAGAGCAAAGAAATCGGTCGTTTAGCGCTAGGTCCTGGTATTTTTAACGTCAATGAACCGGTACTCTTCGGGATGCCGATTGTGCTAAATGCGACGATTTTAATTCCGTGGATATTGGCGCCACTCATTGTAACAACGCTTAATTACTTTGTGATGGCTGCAGGAATTGTGCCAGCGCCAACTGGTGTATCGGTGCCGTGGACAGTGCCAATTATTATAAATGGAATCTTGGCGACGAACTCATGGCTAGGCGGGGCACTTCAAGTGGTCGATTTCTTCATCGTCCTAATTATTTGGTATCCGTTCTTAAAACTAGTAGATCGCACGAATATTGCGCGAGAATCGGAAGCGGCTATTAAATAAGTTATCTTTTCCTTTTCGATATGCTATAATTTGATTGGAAATGGCTAGACATTTTTAATTCAAGCAAAGGAGCGATCGAATTGGTTAAGTATGAACTGATTGCAGCAGATATCCGTGAAAAAATAAACAACGGTACTTATCCACCAGAATCCATTCTTCCTGATCAGGTGAGCTTATGCAAAACCTATGATTGTAGCAGAATGACAATAAAAAAAGCTTTTGACGTATTGGCGCTTGAAGGACTTGTTTATAGGCAACGTGGTGCGGGAACCTTTGTCATGAAAAATGCCTTAGCTAATAAGCAAGATGCGAGTTTGCGGGATTATGACGGTTTAACAAAAATGATGGGAGATAATCGAATCTCGAGTAAAATTATTGCATTCGATATTTCTTTCCCAGATGAAAAAACACAAGAACAACTTTTAATAAAAGCAGATCAACCAGTGTATAAATTGATTCGGTTACGCTTGTTAGACGGTGAGCCATACGTGCTGGAGCATACAACAATGCCGGCAGATTTAGTTCCCGGCCTAACGAAAGAGATTTTGCACCATTCGATTTATGCTTATTTACAAGATTCACTAGGGCTCGTGCTAAGCGGTGCATTTCGGAAAATTAATGCCGATAAGCCATCTGAATATGACCAAGAATATTTAGCGTGCGGGGAACACGACCCAGTGCTTGAAGTAGAGCAAGTAGTGTATTTAAAAGATGGCAGACCAGTTGAATATTCTCGCTCAAGACATCGCTATGATACGAGAAGTTTTATTATGGTTGACCACAGGGAAAAGTGAAATAAAGCCAGCGTGCCCGTAAAGCATTGCTGACTTTATTTATGCGAGTAAAAATGCATAAAAAACATTCGATAAAAATTTTGTAAATAAAATTAGAAAAAGCCGTTGACAGTCACTCAGATTATGTTATAATAAAAAAGCTGGTGTAAGAGAAATGAATTCAATTGAATATATATTCATTTTTTGTTTTTTATCTGGCCCGTTGGTCAAGCGGTTAAGACACCGCCCTTTCACGGCGGTAACACGGGTTCGAATCCCGTACGGGTCACTTTTTTATACATTTTCTATACATCTGGTTCCGTGGTGTAGGGGTTAACATGCCTGCCTGTCACGCAGGAGATCGCGGGTTCAAATCCCGTCGGGACCGCTCAAAAAGAATTCAAGTTAAACTTGGATTCTTTTTTTCGTACGGGAAATTAGACATGGCTTTTTATTTGAGTTATAATCTTATTATTCATATAAGAATTGTAAGAATTAAATTGGAGGAATTAATCATGGATTTAGTGAAAAATGGGAAAGTATTAGAACTTGTACATCCAAGTGGAAACTGGACATTAATCAAAGAAGAAGGTTTTTCTCCAGTTCAAATAACCGTGGCGGCTGTTGCGGCTTGTAGCGGATACGTATATCAAACATTACTTGAGAAAAAACGAATTGAAATAAATGATTTAAGCATTCACACGGACTATGAGCAAGATCAAGAAAGTGCCGTGCATGTTTTGACGAAAATTAATGTTACTTTTACGGTGGATTTAGTGGATAAAAGTAACCAAGCGAAAGCCGAAAAAGCGGTGCATTTAGTGAAAGATGCCTGCCCGGTTGCGAAAAGTTTAGACCCTTCGATTGAAATTAATGAGATTGTTATTTTTAAATAAATGATGAGTAGACCGAGCCTTGTTGCTTGGTCTGTTTTTTTGCGTTTAGTTTGGCTTGATTACTTAGAGGGAAGGCTATATACTGGAACCAAACAATACAAACGAGGTGCTGGGACATGGAAGAGAAGACAATAGTAGAAAAATTACAACTGACTAAATATAAAGAAGCAGTCATCCTAAATCAACCAGATGGAGCGGATTATTTTCACCGTCTAGCAAATTACGAGGAAAAAATGGCTGATAAACAATACGATTTAATTTTCGATTTTGTTGAGACGCTAGAAGAATTGATTACGTTCGTGCAAAAAGTTATTGCTGAAAATAAACTTGCTGTGGATGGTTATTTATTTTTCGCCTACCCCAAAAAAGGCAATAAAAAGTTCGATACATACGTGCACCGCGATGAATTAATGCCGGCGCTAAAAACCGATGAAGAAGGATATGTGGATGGCAGCACACTCAAATTCACGCGAATGGTCGCACTTGATGAAACGTACACAGTTGTTGGCCTAAAAGAAGCAACAAAGCTAAAAGCAAAGGGAGTCAAAAAGAATAATCCTTCCGCAGATGAATACGCCGACCACGTTCCTCTAGTCGCAGAATTTTTAGCAGACAAAGGCGATTTACAAACCTTCTATAATAATCTAGCAACAGGCTACCAGCGAGTGTGGGCGCGTTATATTTACTCTGCCAAACAGCCAGCCACACAAGAAAAAAGACGCTTAGAAATGGTCGATATTTTGAGTCAAGGTTATAAAACAAAAGATCTTTACCGACAAGGGAAAAAGTAACCAGATAATTTTATTTGGTTATTTTTTATGTTTGAAACTGCTTCTTTATGTAAAAGTCTCTAGGCGTGATAGAATAGAGGGGGAATAAGACGAAGGAAAATCTTGTTGCACTGGAAAAGGGGACATGCAGGATGGCGAATTATATTAACAAAGAAAGGCGCCAAATTAATTTTGATCCATTTGATTTACGGATAATTGCCGTACCAGAAGTAGTAGCGGTGCAGTTTAAGCCGCGCTCAGAGCATACTTTACTTATTCGTATTGCGGATGTCGGCGCAACCTATCAGCCACTCAAACACGAATCACTTTTTGAAGCTATTTTGCCCGTTCATTTTAATGATATTAACGAAGAAGATGATTACTGGGGACTTAGTGACAAGGAGCAAGCGGAGATGAAACTATTTAATGAAGTACATCGCGATTTGATTTATGATTTTGTGGACGCACACCCAGATTTTACGCAGATTGTTGTCCATTGTCACGCGGGAGTCAGCCGAAGTAGCGCGGTTGCTATGGGGATTGCTGAACATCTAGAGGACACGGACACGTATAATAAACTTCAAGTAATTAAACGATATTTACCAAATCCGCGGGTTCTTGCGATTATGCGGGGCGAAGCGTATTTATAAAACGAAAACGAAGAAATGTTAGGAGAGATTTTGAATGGAGAAGCATTATGATTATATTGCGATTGGTGGCGGTAGTGGCGGGATTGCTTCGATTAATCGCGCAGCCATGCACGGAGCAAAATGTGCATTAATTGAGCCGAAATTTTTAGGTGGGACATGTGTAAATGTTGGTTGTGTTCCGAAAAAAGTCATGTGGTACGGCGCGCAAATCAAAGAAGCAATGGATTTATACGCAGATGCCTATGGTTACCAAGTGGATGCAAGCTTTAACTTCCAAAAATTAGTCGAAAACCGAGAAGCATACATTGAACGCATTCGCGGTTCCTACAAAAATGGACTTGATAATAATAACGTAGATTGGATAAAAGGTTATGCCGAATTTGTCGATGAAAAAACATTACGTGTAAACGGCGAACTAGTAACCGCAGATCATATTTTAATTGCAACAGGCGGCGAACCAGCACTTCCTTCTATTCCAGGTGCAGAATTCGGTATCACATCAGATGGCTTTTTTGCATTAAAAGAACTACCTAAAAAAGTGGCGGTTGTTGGCGCGGGCTACATTGCAGTTGAGCTTGCTGGTGTATTACAACAACTTGGCTCAGAAACGCATTTATTCGTCCGGAAACATGCGCCACTAAGGAATTTCGACCCACTTTTAACCGATACATTAACCGAAATTATCGAGCAATCGGATATGACGTTGCATAAACACGCTGTTCCGCAAAAAGTCGAAAAAAATTCAGACGGCAGTTTAACATTAAGCTTAGAAGATGGTCGCACAGAAACGGTCGATACGCTTATTTGGGCAATTGGACGTAAGCCAGTTATCAAAGGACTTCAAATCGAAAAAGCGGGCGTAAAACTCTTAGAAAGCGGACATATCGCCGTAGATAAGTTCCAAAACACTAATGTAGAAGGGATTTATGCAGTTGGTGATGTAACGGGTCATTACGAATTAACCCCGGTCGCAATCGCTGCTGGCCGCCGCTTGTCAGAACGCCTTTTTAACAATAAAACAAATGCTCATTTAAACTATGAAAACATTCCAACCGTCGTATTTAGCCATCCAGCTATCGGAACGGTCGGTTTAACAGAACCAGAAGCAATCGAAAAATATGGCAAAGAAAATATCAAAGTGTACACTTCTAGCTTTACCTCGATGTACACAGCCATCACAGACCACCGCGAACCTTGTCGGATGAAACTGATTTGCGAAGGTAAAACGGAGCGCGTCATCGGCTTGCACGGGATTGGTTACGGCGTGGATGAAATGATTCAAGGATTCGCTGTTGCGATTAATATGGGCGCAACAAAGGCCGATTTCGACAACACAGTCGCTATCCACCCAACAGGATCCGAAGAATTTGTTACAATGAAATAGAAAACAACGATGGAGGAGGAAGTAGGGAATGGGAAAAAAATTATCACTTTATTTTGTAAGACATGGTCAAACGTATTTAAACAAAAATTTACGTATGCAAGGTTGGGCTGATACGCCGCTAACACCTGAAGGCATTGAAGTAGTCAAAGAAAGTGGTCGCGGACTGGCGGAAACGGAATTCGTTGCAGCCTACTCAAGTGACTTACACCGCACAATCGCAACAGCGGGACACTTACTTAAAGAAAATAAACACGCATTTGGTTTAACACTAGAACCACTAAGTGAATTTCGGGAAACTTTCTTCGGTTCCTACGAAGGCGAAAAAGGCGATGTTGCATGGAACGAAATTGCGCATCATATGGGATATGCGAATCAAGAAGAGCTATTCAAAAAAGCTGATGTGCGCGAAACAATGAACGGTACGAAAGCCGCTGATCCAACCGGAGATGCGGAAGATTTCATGACATTTTGGACACGCGTAGAACAAGGTTTCTTACATGTTATTAATCGTCACCGTGAAACTGGCGGAAACGTCCTTATCGTCGCTCACGGAAATACTATTCGTAACATCGTCCACGAACTAGAACCATCAATGGACGAAGCAGTCATCTTGGACAATGCGAGTGTTACCGTATTAGCCTACGAAAACGGCTTATTCAAATTAGAACGTTTAAATGACACTTCTCATTTTAAAAAAGCATAGAAAAAACGAGCTTTAGGAACTAGTTTCCCAAAGCTCGTTTTTTTATTCTTTTGGTATATCCGGGTCAGGAAGATTATTATCAATCGCCAGCTGACCTCGCCGCAATTTAATTAAACGATTAACGTTAACAATAATTGTTTTCACAACCGCGTAAAGTGGAACACCTAGAATCATTCCGAAAATCCCTGCTAAGTTTCCAGCAACAATTAAGATAATGATAATAGTTAGTGGGTGAATCGACAATGATTTACCCATAATATATGGAGAAAGTAAGTTAGAATCGATTTGTTGAACAATCGTTACAACGACAATAACTAGTAAAGCTTGGACTGGAGAAGTGAATAGCGCCACGATAACCGCGGGAGCTGCTCCAAGGAAAGGTCCAAGGTAAGGAATAATATTCGTCGCACCAGCAATGAACCCGAAAAGTAGCGCATAAGGTTGACCAATAATTAAATACCCAATGAAAGTAAATAAACCAACAAACATACAATCAATTGCTTGCGAACTAATGTAAGTAGAGATTGTTTTGTTCATTTCTTTAATAATTTGTTTTGCTTCAGAACGAATACCAGCCGGGAAAAATTTACCAGAGGATTCAACGAACTTATGACCATCTTTAAACATATAAAAGACGATAAACGGCACAGTTACAAGGATCATGACAAAGCCAGAAACGAAGGAGATGATTGCTCCAAAACTAGAAGCAACACCATCTACGACAACCGACATAAGTTTTGGTAAAGAAATATTTAGTTTTGAAAGCTCTTCTTTTATGTCCACCCCTTGGAACGCTGGGTTGTTGGAGAAGCTTTGTAACCATTTCTCAAAATCTTGCCAGTAGCCTGGAATAGCTTTGGCTAATTCAGTGACTTGGTCTGCAAGTGTTGGTCCCAGTTGCATTACCGCTAACACGACAAGTACGATAAAGGCAATGAAAATCAAAATAACACTCAGAAGCCTTGGCACTTTTCTTTTTTCTAAAAATAACACGAGCGGATTAAATAAATAGAATAGAAATCCTGCTACTAAAATTGGCATAAATAGCGTCGAAACGATGATGCCAACTGGTGAAAATATGTACTTCATTTGCAATAGTACGAACAAAATCGCGACTACTGCTAATATTTCGATTGTCCAAAAAAATAATTTACTATCTCGAAAACGCGAAAACTTCAAATTTTTCCCTTCTTTCTAAAACCTTATTGATAATTTTTATAGTACCATTAACTGCTTTAAATAGCCACTGAATTAGTACTATTGACGTGAAAGTATATGTGTTATACAATATATATAACAGTTAGGGAAGAGGTGTTTCTATGCTACTCGCGATTGATCTTCAATCAGACGAGCCGATTTATACACAAATATGTAATCAAATCATCGAAGGTATGGCAAAACGGGAACTTTTACCAGGAGATAAATTACCTTCTGTTCGAAGTCTTGGCGCAGATATTGGTATTAATTTTCATACCGTAAATAAAGCCTATCAAATTTTAAAGCAAGAAGGATTTATTCAAATTCACCGTCAAAAAGGAGTGGTTATTCATCCGGATGGGGTAGCAAAGGCGGATGAGCTATTTTTTACTAAATTACAAACGAAGCTAAAACCACTCATCGCGGAATCGGTTGTGCGCGGTGTCACTGAAGAGAAGTGGCTCGAAGTAAGTAAAGCAATTTTTGACGAAATGCATGGACGGAGAGTGGAGTAGAGATGGAAATCATCATTTATATTTTTGTTAGTATTGCAATCATTTCACTGCAAGCAATCACCCCTTTTGTCATTAGGAAATCAGAATGTTTTGGTGTCAATGTGGGGGAACGTGCGAATCGAAATGCGGAATTAACGCGATTAAAAAAACAATACGTGGGGCAAGTGGTTTTATGGACGGTTTTTGTTGCTATTATTGGTATCGCGCTTATTCAAGGTTTTCATTCCAGCGAAAATATTCAAGCGGGTATCTTTATCGCCTCGATGTTTGGCCAATTAATTGTATCTTTTATTATTTATTACCGTTTCCACCAAACAACTTTGCAGTGGAAGAGAGAAAAAATAGAAGCGGGAGAAATTTCGACCAATTCCATCATTATGGTAGATACTAGCTTTCATCGCAGAAAAATGGTTATCTCCTATACATGGTTTGTTGTGCCGCTATTAATTTTTATTATTACGCTGGCGATTACGGTCGTCTTTTATCCGGTAGCACCAGAGGCTTTTCCGATACATTTTGATATGAACGGCGCGGTGACGGATACAGTTACCAAATCACCACGAGTAGCATTACTTTTACCGATGATGCAACTTGGGATGATTGCTTTATTTATATTTATTAATTTCGTGATTGCGCGAAGTAAACAAACCGTAGAAAACGAAAACCCGACTGATTCGCTAAAACGGAATATGTTATTTAGACAGATTTCTAGTAAAGCGATGTTAATCATGTGCACGATTATGGTACTTGATTTCCTCGTGATGCAAGTAGTTACATTGCTGTCACTACCGGCTGAATGGATGCTGACAGCTACGATTATCACGGTCGTTTTGATTCTATTTGGTACTGTGTTACTTGCTGTTAAAGTAGGGCAGGGCGGTAGCAGACTTAGATTCGCTGATCAGCCCGATGGTGTGAATAAACCAATTCGCGATGATGATGCGTTTTGGAAAGCGGGTGTTATTTATTTTAACCGAAACGATCCAGCTTTATTTGTAGAAAAACGCTTTGGGATTGGTTGGACGATTAATACAGCTCGTCCGGTTGCTTGGTTATCTTTTGTCATTATTATTGCTGTTATCATTTTAATTAGCGTCTTGTTTTAACTTGTTCGGAGTGGGGTATTTACCATATGTTATGCAGGTCTTGGTGAGATGCTTTTTAAAGGAGTAGATAATCATGGCGATTAGGTTAAAGCGACTAGAGGAATGGGAAGGATTTACTGGTATTGCATTCGTCCGCGAAGGTCTTAAAACAGAAGCCTTACACACAGAAATTAGAAGCGCCTTCAAAGAAATGCTCAAACTTGCGCAAGAACTAGCTGATTTTTCCGAACAAAAAACGTTTTATGGTATTTCTGTCCATAATATAGAAGATGGGATAACGCATTATTCGGTCATTCCCGTAGAACAAAAATATCCTAATTTAAAAGAACCGCTAGAGTGGATTGAAGTGCCGGCTCATACGTATTTTGTTGCCGAGCATATCCCAGGTACCGACATAATCGAAAGCTACGAAGAAATTGCCAGAGCGATTCAAGCGAAGAACTACAAGCCATACATTACAGCAAACAATCCCGTCTTTGATCCATTACCATTCAAATTGGAACTGTATACGATAGACGAGAGTGAGAAGGCAAATATCGAAATTAGAATTCCTGTCGTTAAAGAACTTCATACGTAAAAATGCGAGCCTGGGACTTTTGTTCTGGGCTTTTTTATACTAGCAAGCTGTTTTTGAGTGTGCTATAATAAGTACGCTATTTTGTGATTATTTTAACAAGAAGGAAGGGATTCATGTGGGATATTACAGCCCGCAGGAAGTAACAGAGATTACGATTGAGAAAGGGACCCAAAAAGCAAATTCAAGTACGTTAACACTTGTATTGCTAGGCTTTTTAGGTGGAGCTTTCATCTCGCTTGGTTACTTATTATACATACGTGCAGTAGGAACAATGCCTCACGAATGGGGAAGTTTTGCAACGCTAATTGGAGCGAGTTTGTTTCCAGTTGGACTTGTTTGTATCTTGCTAGGTGGAGGAGAACTAATCACTGGCAACATGATGGCCGTAGCGATTGCTTGGTATGACAAAAAAATTTCCTTCCAACAACTTCTTAGAAACTGGGCCATTGTGTCCGTAATGAACTTAGTAGGCGCCTTTTTCGTCGCTTATTTCTTTGGACATTTCGTTGGCTTAACAGAAGGCGATTTCTTACCAAAAACCCTCGCAACAGCTGGTGCAAAAATTAACGATCCTTTCTGGGTTGCTTTTGTTTCCGGTATTGGTTGTAACTGGTTTGTAGGAATTGCTGTTTGGCTTTGTTACGCGGCCAAAGATTTCGCTGGAAAAATTCTCGGCATTTGGTTCCCAGTAATGGCCTTTGTCGCAATTGGATTCCAGCACGTTGTCGCCAACATGTTTATCATTCCAGCCGCGATTTTCGCTGGATACTATTCATGGGCAGATTTTATTTGGAACGTCATCCCAGTATACTTAGGAAACGTCGTCGGCGGAGCAGTGTTCGTCAGCCTATTCTACTTCCTTGCCTATAAGAAAAACGCACCAAAAAAAGTAAAAGAAGAAATTCATCAACCAATTGAAGAAAATTAAGCCAAAAAGCTAGTTGCATTCCGTGTAACTAGCTTTTTTTATAAAAAATTTAAATACTTTCTCAGTCCTATCATGCCGGGATAGAACCACTTTTTTCAGAGGTGGTTTGCTTAAAATTCTGATTAGCTTTTTTTATTTGTGGAAAACACTAATATAAGCAGCACGAAGCATCGGCAGAAAATTTGATGGAGGAGTGGTATTTTTGAGTATTAAAGAAACAGCATTACCAAAAGTTCAAACAAAATTATTTATAAATGGAAAATGGATAGATGGAGATAATAAGGAAACGAAAGATATCGTCAACCCAGCAACTGGCGAAGTGATTGCAAAAATTGCCCAAGCGGGACCGAACGAAACGAACCAAGCGATTAAAGCCGCGAAAGACGCCTTTTCTGACTGGGCAAAAATGGAGCTAGCAGATCGCGTCAAATTATTACACAAAATTGCTGATTTAATGGAAGAAAAAGCAGATACATTAGCAAAAATCATGACGCTTGAACAAGGTAAACCGCTAAAAGAATCAAAAGGAGAAGTCCTAGTTGGCGCTGAAAACTTCCGATTTGCAGCTGGGGAAGCAAGAAGATTATATGGTGAAACAATTCCAGCCCCAAACAATCATGCTTTTATCGTTAAAAAACAACCAATTGGTGTTGTAGCTGCGATTACCCCGTGGAATTTCCCAGGTGGCATGGTGACTCGAAAACTCGCTCCGGCACTGGCAACTGGTAATACAATCGTGCTAAAACCTTCCGGCGATACACCACTTTCGGCCCTCGCAATCTTTGAAATTTTTGAAGAAGCTGGCTTGCCAAAAGGTGTAGCGAATATCGTCATGGGTAGCTCGAAAGAAATCGGCGAAACGTTGACAGATAGCGATGATGTCCGCAAATTAACCTTCACCGGTTCCACTAAAGTCGGTCAAACGCTATTTAAACAATCAGCTGACACCTTGAAAAAACTTTCGCTCGAACTGGGTGGACATGCGCCATTTATCGTATTTGAGGATGCCAATCTAGATGCAGCCGTAAACGATTTAGTCACAGCAAAATTCCGCAACAACGGTCAAGTGTGCGTCTCACCAAACCGGATTTTCGTCGCTAAAGAAATTAAAGAAAAATTCACTAAAGCCCTAGTCGCTAAAGTAGAACAATTAAAAGTCGGCAACGGATTAGACGATGTGAATGTCGGCCCACTTATCCGTGAAGACGCAATCGACAAAATCGATAAACAACTGAAAAATGCCACTGACAAAGGCGCAAAAGTCCTTACTGGCGGCGGTCGTTTAACAGGTTCCGAATATGACAAAGGAAACTTCTACAAACCAACTGTCTTAGATAATGTTACCCAAGAAATGGACATTTTCTATGAAGAAACATTTGGCCCAGTTATCCCGCTCATCACTTTTGAAACAGAAGATGAAGCAATCAAAATGGCAAATGATAGCGAATTTGGCCTTGCATCTTACTTCTATACAAAAGATTTAGCACGCGTAGAAAAAGTTGGCGCAGCCCTAGAATACGGAATGGTTGGCGCAAATGAAATTGCCATTTCTAACCCAGAAACTCCATTCGGCGGCGTCAAACATTCTGGCTTTGGTCGCGAAAATGGTCATTTCGGAATGGAAGAATACATCCAAGTGAAATTCATCAACTTAAAATATCGTGATTAAAATTAACTAATAAGGAACTCCTTCGCGGCAGGCGGAGGGGTTCTTTTTTGCGCACTTTCCTACCAGTAGGAAAAAAGTATATTTGTAAGCGGATTCAGTCATTTATATAATAAAAGTAAGTTAAGGAAAGGGAGGATACAAAATGAAAAACATTTTACTTATTTGTGGGTCAGGGGCTTCAAGTGGATTTATGGCAGCAGCAATTAGAAAAGCAGCAAAAAAACGCGGTGAGCAAGTAACCGTGAAAGCAGCAAGTGAGTCACAAATTGATGAAAGAATAAATGAAATTGATTACTTATTAATCGGGCCACATTTGGCTTATATGTTAGATGATTTAAAACAAAAAGTAGCTGATAAAGATGTGCTAGTATCCATCATTCCGCAAGCAACATACGGCACACTTAACGGCGAAAAAGCACTTGATCTCATTTTAAATATGGAGGGATAAAACGATGAACAACAAAGTGATGGATTTTATGACAAATAAATTTGCTCCAAAAGTAAATAAAGTTGTTAAAAATCCTTGGGTATCAGCAATTCAAGATGCAATTATGTCTGCGCTTCCGCTCGTTTTTGTCGGTTCTTTAGTCACCATCGTTTCATTACTTAAAAATTTATTCCCCGGCATGCCTGATTTTTCGATGATAAGCAATTTTTCGTTTGGAATGTTCGGTTTAGTTGTAGCATTTTTAATCCCATACTATGTTATGGAGAAAAAAGGCAATAGCAGTCAAAAGTTAATTTCCGGCGCAACTGGACTTGTATTATTTTTAATGCTACTATTTCCAACCATTTCAGCAGATGGCGATGCGGTTTTCATTTTATCTAGATTTGGAGCTACAGGGATGTTCTTATCAATCACAACCGGATTATTTGTTGGTTGTGTGATGAACTTTGCTGCGAAGCGTTCGTTTTTCAGTGAAGATACGCCAATTCCAGATTTCGTTGTCGGATGGTTTAACAGTTTATTACCAATTACATTTATTTTAATCGTTGGTTGGTTAATTACCGTTCAATTTAATATTGATTTCTTTGAAGTGATTGTCGCAGTATTTAGCCCACTCGCTTCAATTGTACAATCATATCCAGGATTTGTGCTTTCGGTCTTCATTCCCGCTTTCCTTTATACATTCGGGATTTCTGGATGGGTGATGATGCCGGCGATTTATCCCGTTTACATGGCTGGGCTCGCGGAAAACTCACAAGCCGTAGCAAATGGCGCAAGTGCATCAAATATCGCAACACAAGAAACAGTATACGCCTTAATTTCAATTGGCGGCGTGGGCACGACACTATCACTATCAATTATGATGCTCATTTTAAGCAAATCTCTACAACTCAAAGCAATCGGAAAAGCCGTCATTGTCCCATCGATTTTTAACATCAACGAACCACTATTCTTCGGGGCACCAATTGCTTTCAATCCATACTTAATGATTCCGACGTGGATTAACGCTTTCCTAGTACCAAGCATCGCCTATTTCGTCATGTCGATGAACTTAGTAAGCATTCCCACACAATCGTTCTTGCTATGGTACATGCCTTACCCAGTAACGTCCTACTTAGCAACACAAGACTTCCGCGCTATCATTGCTTGTTTAGCGATTATCGTTATCACATGGCTCGTATACCTGCCATTCTTCAAAGCATACGATAACTCCCTACTTAAACAAGAAAAACTAGATGCAGTGGAAGCAGATAAAGAAATGGTAACAAATTGATTGGAGGAAATAACATGTCAGAGCAAGACTATGTTGAAGAAACAGATAGTTTAAATGAACTATCGATGAATATTTTAATCCATGCAGGAAACGCTAGAAATGATTTAGTGAAAGGGCTGAATCATTTAGAAGAACTAGAATTTAACGAAGCTGCAGAATCCATTGCCGCTGCGAAAAAAGAAATTGTCATTGCGCATAGTCTGCAAACAGATACGTTACAACTAGAAGCAACAGGTAACCAAATCCGTTATTCCACGTTATTTTGCCACGCGCAAGATACACTGATGACAGCCAAAAGTGAAATATTAATCGGTGAGCATATGCTGCGTTTATTCAAGAAAATGACCGAACTAACTAAAAAATAGGAGGTACAAGCATGTTCGAAAATTATCAATTCCCAAAAGACTTCTTATGGGGCGGGGCAATTGCCGCTAACCAAGCAGAAGGAGCATTTAAAGTAGATGGAAAAGGAATCAGTTTAGCAGATTTACACAAATATCATAAAGGAAAAACAAACGATGAAATTAGCGAAGAACAACATAAAGGCGTAAGTTTAGCGGATATTAAAGCAAGCATAGAAGATAAAGTAAACTATTATCCAAAACGCCACGGCATTGATTTTTATCACACCTATCCAGAAGATTTGGCGTTACTTGCTGAAATGGGCTTTAAAACATTCCGGACTTCACTGGACTGGACAAGAATTTTCCCGACTGGTGAAGAAGAAGAACCAAATGAAGCTGGCTTAAAATATTATGATCAATTAATCGACAAAATTATCGAGCTTGGCATGGAGCCGATCATTACGATTTTACATTACGAAACTCCAGTTGAAATCGTTTTAAACCACGGTGGTTGGCATAATCGCAAAGTCATTGATTTATTTGAGAAATATGGCAAAACCGTACTAGACCGCTACAACAAAAAAGTGAAATATTGGATTGTCATTAACCAAATTAATTTAATCCAATTTGAACCATTCAACTCAACAGCGATTCCATATGATGCAGTTGATGATTATTTATCTGCAACATACCAAGCAGTCCACAACCAATTTGTTGCCAGCGCGAAAATATACGAATACGGAAAAGCACTGAACCCTGATTTAATGATCGGCACAATGCTGGCTGATTGTACGGCTTATCCTTTCTCATGTGATCCAGATGATATCGTGCTCGCAATGAAACGCAATCGGATGGAATATTTCTTCGCAGACGTGCAGTTCCAAGGAGAATATCCACAATATGCACTGAACTATTTTGCCGAAAATAATATTAATATTGAAATCACGGACGAAGACAAAGCCATTTTGCAAAAAAATACAATGGACTACCTCGCACTTTCCTATTATTATTCGCAAATGGTAGATTCCAAGAAAAACGACTTAGATCCAGCATCAATTACACCAAACCCTCATCTAAAAGCCAATCCGTGGGGCTGGGCAGTCGATCCAAAAGGGCTATATAACGCGTTGTCACAATACTGGGATAGATATCATAAACCAATTATTATCGCTGAAAATGGTTTCGGCATGTATGACAAATTGGAAGATGGCGAAATCCATGATGATTATCGGATTGATTATTTATCCGCCCATTTAAAAGAAATGAAACGCGCAATGTATGACGGCGTAGAAGTGATTGCATACTGCGCTTGGGGACCGATTGATATCGTCAGCTGTTCTTCTGCGCAAATGGAAAAAAGATACGGTTTCATTTACGTTGATTTAGATAACGAAGGAAACGGTTCAGGCAAAAGAATTAAAAAAGATAGCTTTTCATGGTATAAAAAAGTAATAGAGTCTAATGGGGAAGACTTAGAAGCTTAATGTAATAGAGCGCCAGTTGTAGTAGTTGATAGCTAATACAACTGGCTTTCGGTATATAGGGGGAACAGGAAATGGATACGCAAAAAGAAATACTAGCTTATTTGCATAAACAAGAAAATAAGTGGGTTACCTCCAATGAGTTAGCAGATTTTTGCGGATGTACAACACGCACCATTCGCAATAATATTTACAAAATAAACGAAGCAACACCGAGTTTAATCAAATCCGCCAAACAAGGCTATCAAATTAATCCTAGTATCCATTTGGACGTTCCAACAGAAAGTGATGCCGCAGAACGAAAGTCCAAACTTTTACTAGCATTAATTAAAAACTCTACAAAAGGCGTTGATTTATTCGACCTCGCAGATATTCTATTTATTTCAGAAGTCACTTTAAAAAAAGACATCCAACAATTAAAAAATGAACTGAAAGAAGCAGATGTCCAAATCGTCATCGATAAAAACCAAGTAAAACTAATCGGCAAAGAACGCGCCAAAAGAAAATACATGATTTCCTTACTGTATGAAGAAGGCGGCTACCGCGAGAGCATCAAAAACCACATCCAAGAAATGATTGAATTTGTTTCCATCGACAAACTACAAAGCATTGTAAAAGAAGTCCTAGCAAACGAATCAATTACAACCAATCAATACTCGATGATGAATATTGTTCTGCATTACGCAATCAGTATCGTTCGAATTCAACAAGGAAACACCCTCATCGAAACACAAAAATCACTCATCCGTAAACAGTCCAAAGAATACGAAATCTCGAAAAAAATTGCTGACATTCTTTCCGAAGAATACCAAATTCATTTTTCAGAAGCAGAAACAAAACAATTAGGGCTACTTTATGTCGGCTTACAAAATGAACAATCCGCCAACGCCAATCAAGCCGAATTAGACCAATTTGTCGATAAAAAAATCATTGAAGCACTTAAAATTGTCCTCACGAATGTGGAAGAAACCTACCTGATTGACCTCCAAAATGAGCAGCTTTTTATCAAACTAGCTATTCATATTCAAAGCTTATACTATCGTTCGCGCTACAAGGCCTATACCAGAAATTTAAGTTTGCTTGATATTAAAACGTCTTATCCAGTAACTTTTGATATCGCTGTTTACATTTCCTCTTTGTTACAAGAAAAGCTAGCAATTGACTTTAACGAAGACGAAATTTCCTTTATCGCGCTGCATATTGGTTCTTTTTTAGAAAGCGAAAACCGCGATAATATCCGCCTAGAAATCGGCATTTTGGTCGATGATTATCACGATTTAAAAACCAATATGCTGAAAAAACTACAATCCTTATTCGAAAATGAAGCAACAATAAGAGTGATGGAAAACGAAGCATACGAAGAAGATTTCGATATCATTTTGACAACTAACCGAGACGTCGCCCTCGAAAAAGCAGGCTCGATTTTCATTCATCCACTACTAACAACAAAAGACATCAAAAAAATTACGAGCCGCATTCGTACAAAGAAAAAAATACTCGAAAATAACATACTCGGACAACAAATCGATCACTACATCGTCCGTTCGCTCTATTCCAACCAAATCGACCCCTCAGAACTCACACCCGCAAAAATCAGAGAACAAATGATTTCTAAAATGGAAAAACAAACTTTCGTCACAAGCGATTTTAAAGAAAAAGTGGAAAAAAGAGAACAAATGGCACCAACCAGTTTCCCGTCAGGCATTGCTATCCCTCACTCGATTAAAAATGATGCACTCCGGAGCGGCGTTTCAATAATGACGCTACAAGAACCAATATACTGGAACGATGTGAAAGTGAAAATAATCGCCCTCGTCGCCATTAGCAAAAAAGACGCAACTGAGTTCAACGACTTTTTCGAGAAATTTGTGGAAATCGTTTCCGAACCAATCAATGCCAAACGATTATCCATGGCGGAAAGCTTCAAAGAGTTCATCCAAAAACTAAAAATGATGATCGAAGAAAGTGAATAAATGGTTACAAACGCGGCCGTGTATTTAGTGTACACGGCTTATTTTGGTTGAAGTAACCATCAAATTGCGCTATAATGGAACCATCAAACGAAAAGGAGTGTTATCTTAAGCCGATGAAATTCTAATCCTGTACTATATGAAAAAATGAAGAAAGCTATCCAATTGTTGGGTAGAAACTATTTTTTCGGACGGGATTCGTATGTTCATTTCGCATGATAACTCTAGCTCTAAGCCTTTTTTGGCGTAGCTTCGCGAATTCCTCTCTGAAAATATTCAGGAGGTTATTTTTTATGTCTATAATCGAAATTAATCAATTAAAAATAGAAGTAGGGGACAGAACTTTAGTTGAAATTCCTCATTTACTCGTCCACAAAAAAGCAAGAATCGGTATCATCGGTCAAAACGGCCTTGGAAAAACGACACTCATGGAAGTAATCGCTGGCGAGAGTGAAGCCACATCAGGCAACATAACAACACATGGCAAACTCGCTTATATTAAACAACTGCCTAGCGAAAAAAGCACCAAAAGCGGCGGCGAAAAAACAAGAAAAGCTATCCAACATGCGATGCGTCAAAATCCAAGTGTTCTCCTAGCAGACGAACCAACGAGTAATCTAGATGTCGATAGTGTAAAACATTTAGAACGCCAGTGGAGCGATTTTCACGGTGCGCTACTAATTATCTCGCATGACCGCGCCTTTTTAAACGCACTTTGCACGGAAATATGGGAAATTAAAAATCAAAATATCCACATCTACAAAGGAAATTATCAAGCCTATTTAGAACAAAAAGAGCAACAAGAAAACCAAGCGGAACTTGCCTACAAAGAATTTAAAAACAAAAAGAAACAGCTAGAAGCATCCCAAAACTATCACGAAATCGAAGCGGGACGGATTGTTAAACCAGGAAAACGCCTAAATAATAAAGAAGCCAGCGCCTTTAAAGCCGGAAAAGGCACACAACAAAAGAAACAACATAGCACGATCAAAGCGTTAGATAAGCGAATCGAACGGCTCGGTAACGTCGAAAAACCACATACGACAAAGCCGATTAAAATCATCACCCCAGAAAATCGCTTAATCAAAAAAGGAAATACAATACTAAGCGCGAAAGAAACAACCTACGAAGTCGCTGGACGCAAACTCTTTGAAACAAACGCCTTTTCAATCAAAGCGGGTGACAAAGTAGCACTTATCGGTGAAAACGCAAGCGGGAAAACCACTTTTTTAAAAGAAATAATTCAAGAAAATCCAGCGCTCATATGCAATTCTCAAGCAAAAATTGCCTATTTTGACCAAGAACTGAAAGGGTTAGATTTAACAAAAACACTTTTAGAAAACATCACAGATAGAAGCGTCCAAACCAAACAAGTAAACCGAGAAGTACTTGGCAGTATGCATTTCAAAGAAAGCGACTTGCCTAAAAAAGTAAGCATGCTCTCTGGTGGGGAACGCGTAAAGCTATTTCTTAGCATGCTCCTTGTCAGTGATGCCAATTTCTTGATTCTCGATGAACCGACCAATTACTTGGATATTTATGCAATGGAGGCTCTAGAAACTTTAATCAAGCAGTTTAGTGGAACCGTCTTGTTTGTTTCCCATGACAGAACCTTTGTAAAGCAAGTTGCAGAGGAATTACTCGTCATCGAGAATAACGAAATGACGTTCCACCGCATGACGTTTGCAGAATATGAAGAAAGCAAAGCACCAAGTCGAATCACAGAAGAAGATAAATTAATTTTAGAAATGCGCATGTCAGAAATTGCAGCCAAGCTCATGCAGCCGAATTTAAAGCCCGCAGAAAAGGCTAAGCTTGAACAAGATTATCAAGAAATTATCACAAAAAGACAACAATTTAGTTAAATTGTTGTCTTTTTATTCAAGCAAAATAAAAAATATAGTCATTTATCTTTTACTTGATTTCTGCAAAAGATAGGCTTAGAATCAAATAGTTATTAAAAAGAGTACAGAAAGAAGGAATCCCATGTTTAGTCATCTACCGGATTCATTCCTACAAATGAATACCATTTTTATTTCGATTTTGATTGAGGCACTGCCGTTTGTGTTAATTGGTGTTTTTATTGCTGGCTTTATTCAAATGTTTATATCAGAACAATTCATTGCCCGAGTTATCCCGAAAAACAAATTTTTAGCCGTTATTGTCGGCTCGTTTATTGGTATATTTTTCCCTTCCTGCGAATGTGGAATTGTTCCTATCGTTCGTAATTTACTTGCAAAAGGTGTGCCGCTACACGCCGGAATTGCCTTCATGCTCACAGCGCCGATTATTAATCCAGTAGTCTTATTTTCCACCTATGTTGCCTTTGGAAGTACGTGGGAAGTTCCGCTGTTACGTGTTGCCGGAAGCTTAGTCGTAGCGCTCGTTGTCGGAAATATTATTGCTTATTTTTATAAAGGAACAGGCTTGAAAGATCGCTTTTTAAAATATGAAGCAGCCAGTGAAAAAGTCGCTGTTCCAGCTGGAAACCTAGCACTTTCTGGCGGCCCCACAGAAAGTACCACAACTAATTTTCAAGTATTAACAACTGAAGTGGCTCCCGCAGAAGTAGCGCATACAGACCATGCGCACCATCATCACGGCGAAGAGCACACACATGCAAAAATGACATTAAGCCAAAAAATCTGGCATACCGTACAACATGCCGTGGACGAATTCTTTTCAGTCGGCAAATACCTCGTTTTCGGAGCATTAATTGCCGCTGCGATGCAAACATATATTAAAACATCCACACTCGTTTCCATTGGGCACGGTCCGATTTTATCCATCTTACTCATGATGGTTCTTGCCTTTGTATTATCACTATGCTCCGAAGCAGATGCCTTTATTGGCGCCTCTTTCCGAAGCGTATTCTCCACACAATCCATCGTTGCATTTTTAGTGTTTGGCCCGATGCTCGATATTAAAAATTTAATGATGATGTTAGGAGCATTTAAAGCAAAATTTGTCTTATTAATTGTTACTAGTGTAACGATTGTCGTCTTTTTATACGCCCTAGTAATTTAACCGAAAGTAGGTGAGCAGATGTTTCGCGTATTTATTTTATTTGGATTTGGTTTTTATTTGATGCAGTTACATATTTCTGGTGATATCAGTAAATATATTAATATGAAATACGCTTATTTATCTTTTTCCGCAATGATTGCCGCATTTTTACTTGCGATTATTCAGCTAATTATGGTTTTTCGCGATGAAGATATTGGCGCGAAAACAGAACATATGGGGCATACCCATGACGGCGAAAATACGATTTGGAAAAAGATCATGGTGTACGGTTTACTTTCCTACGCCTTAATCGCTGGTTTCCTTTTTCCAGTCGCAACCCTTGATTCAACAATCGTTTCGGCTAAAGGATTTCATTTCCCAAAAAACAACGCGGCTGGAGATGACCCATACGCTCAAAATCAGTTTTTAAGACCAGATACGAGTGGCTATTTTGGAGAAACCGATTATGAAAAAATGATGGCGAAAGAGAAAGCCGAAATCATCGACCAAAATCCAATCAAAGTCAATGACAGTAATTATTTAATGACGATGGAAATTCTCTACAATTATCCAGGCGAGTTTACAGGCAAACAAATCGAATTTACGGGGTTTGTTTATAATGATGATGTCACCAAAGATAATAACCTGTTCTTGTTCCGTTTTGGAATTATTCACTGTGTCGCGGATTCAGGTGTGTTCGGAATGCTCGTTCAAATGCCCGAAAAAACCGATTTGAAAAATGATACATGGCTTTCCGTAAAAGGAACCATCACCCAAGAATACTATTCACCTTTCAAAATGAATATTCCATCTGTGCAAGTAGAAAGCTATAAAGAAGTAGCAAAACCAAAATCAGTTTATGTCTATCGTAAATATTAAATCGCTACTTGCGGATTTATGCAGCTTGCGTTATCCTTAAATAAAGCTGTTTACGTTTTCACGAATGAATTAAAGGATGGAACATTGAATGAATGATTACAACCACTACTTTCATTTCCAACGAGAAGAATGGCGCAAGCTGGAAGTGAGTAAGGACCAAATATTAACTGCAGAGGAACTAGAAGAAATACGTGGTTTAAATGACCGAATTTCTTTACAAGATATCTCTGAAATCTATTTACCACTAATAAAACTAATTGCGATTCAATACCATGAAGCGATTTTTATTCATGGCGAAAAAATGGAATACTTAAAGAAAAAAGAATCGCGTGCACCATTTATCATCGCATTAGCAGGAAGTGTAGCTGTTGGGAAAAGCACAACCGCGCGGGTTTTCAAATTAATGCTCGATCGCTGGTTCTCCAAAACGAGACAAGTTGAGCTTGTAACAACAGATGGCTTTCTCTACCCAAATAAAGTCTTAGAAGAGCGCGGCATCATGGACAAAAAAGGCTTTCCAGAAAGCTATGACCGTGACCGTTTTGCCAAGTTTTTAACCGACCTAAAAGCGAATAAAGAAGACGTCGAAGTGCCACTTTATTCGCATTTCACCTATGATGTTTTAGAAGAAACGCGGATGATGCATAATCCGGATATCGTGATTATTGAAGGAATCAACGTCCTTCAAGCCGACCAACATGAAAGTTTATTCCCAAGTGACTTCTTTGATTTCTCCGTTTACATGGATGCCAATGAAGCGGACATTAAGAAATGGTACTTAGAACGTTTCTTCATGCTTCGCGAAACAGCTTTCCAAGACAAAAGCTCCTATTTCCATCCATATACCAAAATCAGCAAACAAGAAGCCGAAACTTTTGCACTGGGTGTTTGGGATACAATCAACGGAGTCAACTTAAAAGAAAACATCGAGAAAACAAAATACCGAGCGGATCTAGTGCTTCACAAAGGTACAGATCACCTCATTTCAGATATTTATTTACGCAAATAACCGAATGCAGAAAGAAGGAAACTTCTTGCTGCGTTCGGTTTTTTCTTTACATTAGAGAAAATCGGAGTACAATGAGAAGTGAGTAATCACTCATTTAGGAAAAGGAGGGAAAGCAATGTCAGAAATAGCGATTAATGTAACGAATTTAGACGTGAAAATCGGCAAGAAACAAATTTTATCTGATATGTCACTCGAAATAGAAAAAGGGGAAATATTCGGCTTAATCGGTCCATCCGGTGCTGGCAAAACCACGCTCGTCAAAACAATCATCGGCATGGAAAAAGCCACAAGCGGCCAAACCGAAGTACTAGGAAAAGTAATGCCTAATCTGCCCGTCATTAGCAAAATTGGCTACATGGCCCAATCAGATGCACTCTACACCGATTTAACCGCCAAAGAAAACTTAGATTTTTTTGCTTCACTTTATTCTATTAAAGGTGCGGCCAAGAAAGAGCGCATGAACTATGCAGCCAATCTCGTTAATTTACAACAAGACTTAACCAAAAAGGTAACCAATTATTCGGGAGGGATGAAGCGGAGGCTCTCTTTAGCTATTTCTGTACTTGCAGATCCTGACGTCCTTATTCTAGATGAGCCGACAGTTGGAATTGATCCAGAGCTAAGAAAAACCATTTGGGAAGAACTAGCAGACTTGAAAGCAAACGGCAAATGTATCCTTGTAACGACACACGTGATGGATGAGGCCGAAAAATGTGACCGACTTGCAATGGTTAGAAACGGAAAAATAATTGCCGTAGGGACCCCACAGGAGCTCTCAAGCAAAACTTCGTCTGGTAAACTAGAAGATGCCTTTTTAGAGTTTGGAGGGAAGAACTAATGCGAATACTTGCTATCGTCAAACGAATCGTCAACCAATTTCGTCGTGACAAACGCACACTCGCTTTAATGTTTCTCGCGCCACTCTTACTAATCACACTGCTCACTTATTTATTTGAAGGCGATACAGTGAAGCCAGTCGTTGGCGTAAGTGGACTAACTGATTCCATGGTTCAAGAACTAAAAGCAAATGATCTAACCATTAAAACATACCCAGACAATACCGATGCAACAGCTAAAATTAAAGATGCCGACCTCGATGCCTTTTTCCAACAAAGTGGCGAGAAAATCGAAGTAACCTATGAAAATAGTGAACCAAGCCTAAGCAAAGAAATCGGCTTAAAACTACAAAAAGCATTGATGGCCGAGCAGCAAACACAAGTAAAAAATCAAGCAAAAGCAACCGGAGAAGCACTCGCTAAAGCTGGAATCGATCCAAGTACTATCCCGGCCCTTACACAAAGCCCAGAAAAACTAACCATTTCAACCGATTACGTTTACGGGGATAAAGACACAAGCTTTTTTGATACCATTAGTCCCATCTTCATTGGCTTTTTCGTATTCTTCTTTGTCTTTTTAATCGCTGGAATTTCGTTCTTACGTGAAAGAACAACTGGCACGCTGGAGCGACTGATGGCAACACCAATTAAACGGATTGAATTAGAACTAGGATATTTAATCGGCTTTGGAATTTTTGCCTTACTACAGTCCATTTTAGTCGCCGTATTTTCCATTCAAGTACTCGGCATGATGCAAAACGGCTCGTTATTCTACGTTTTGCTAATTACCTTGACACTCGGAATGGTTTCGCTAGCACTAGGAATTTTACTATCAACCTTTGCGAATAATGAATTCCAAATCGTTCAGTTTATTCCAATCGTTATTGTGCCACAAGTGCTATTTTGTGGGATTTTCCCGCTCGACGGCATGGCAGATTGGCTCGTTTGGATCGCGCACATTATGCCACTATATTACGGCGCCAATGCATTAACGTCCATCATGGTAAAAGGAGAAGGATTTGCAGCGTTTGCGAATGATTTCTACATTTTACTCGGATTTGTTCTCGTATTCGTCGTATTAAATATTTTTGCTTTAAAAAAATATCGGAAAGTTTAACTGGAAAGGAAGAGATACCACGTGGATGCAGAAGGAGATATCATCCGTCAAATGCTTGATTTAACGGAAAAAGAAACCAAAATGAGTGAAAAGCAGCGCCGAATTGTTGCGGCTTCCATCGAACTATTTGCTGAAAAAGGCTACGCTGGAACTTCAACGAATGAAATTGCTAAAAAAGCAGGAGTCGCTGAAGGAACCATTTTTAGACATTATAAAACGAAAAAAGATTTATTAATGGCAATCACGATGCCTACGCTCATTGGTGGAGTGATACCATTTTTAGCCCAAAGCTTTGTAAAAGAAGTTTTTGAAAGTGAATATCCGGATTTTCAGTCGTTTATTCGTGAAATTATCGTGAATCGTTTTGAGTTTGCTAAAGAAAATGGCAAGGTCATCAAAATTTACTTTATGGAGTTGTTTTATCATGATGAACTGAGAGTGCAATTTTCGGAAATTTTTATGACCCATGTAAAAGGGCAATTTGACCAAATGATTGACTTTTATAAAGAACGTGGCGAAATAGTAGATATGCCAAATAGCACGATTATGCGGGCGCTTATTACTAATATAGTTGGTTTTATGCTAACTAGATTTGTTGTTATGCCAGATGCTAATTGGGATGACCCAAAAGAAATTGATGATACCGTTTCGTATATTATGCGAGGATTAGCCAAATAAAAAATGAGTCCAGATATTCTGGACTCATTTTTTTTATTTATTCGTTGAATCAGTTGATTTTTTCTTATTGTAGTTGTATTTACTTGGATCTACTTTTTGGAAACCATCAGGAGCATAGAAACGTAACAAGTCGCCTTGTAGTACAGAATCGGAAAGCTCTAATTCTTTCGCAACTTTTTCTTTTGTTTCTTTCATTTCCTGTGTTTCAGTAGCAATTGGTTCACCTGTTTTTTGATTATACATGTTACCACCAATCATCGAGTAAGTAGGGGTTATATAATCACCATTTCGGAATGGAACCAGTTGTTTGTGATCTTTAGAAAGTAAATCTGTACCAAATTGCAAGTACTCTTTGTTATCAACACCAAGTAAGTGAAGTAGTGTCGGTAGTAAGTCAACTTGACCACCGTATTGTTCTTGAACGCCACCTTGAACCCCAGGAACGTGAATCATTAGTGGAACACGCTGCGCTTGAGCATTTTCAAAAGTGTTGTAATCTTTACCAAGAATTTTCGTCATTGCTTCTTCATGGTTGTCGGAAATACCATAGTGGTCTCCGTACATGATAATGACTGAGTTATCGTAAAGGCCAGATTTCTTCAAGTAATCAACAAAGCTCTTAACAGATTCGTCTAAATAACGAGCTGTTTGGAAATACGTATCTACAGATGAATCGCCAGTCGTTGCCGGAGCAATCGTAGCATCTTTTTCATCAATTGGATATGGAAAGTGGTTCGTTAATGTAATAAATTTCGTATAGAACGGCTGTTGTAAGGACGATAGATATTCTTCGGATTCTTTAAAGAATGGTTTATCTTTAAGGCCATAGTTAGAAACATCTGCTTCGTTCATATCGTAGTAACTAGCATCAAAGAATTTATCGTAACCAAATTGTTTATAAATTTCATCACGATTCCAGAAGCTCTTATAGTTACCGTGGAACACAGCACTCGTATAACCTTGTTGACCTAAAATAGCTGATGCAGATTCATACGTATTTTGCCCTTTAGTAGTAAAGGCAGAACCTTGAGGCAAGCCGTAAAGCGAGTTCTCAAGTAACATCTCAGAGTCAGCTGTTTTACCTTGACCAGTTTGGTGGAAGAAGTTTGTAAAGCTTAGCGTATTCTGGTCTTTAAAGAAAGAGTTAATAAACGGCGTTACTTCTTCTCCATTTAGTTTGTAATTCACTAGGAACTGTTGGAAACTTTCTAAGTGAATGTAAATCACGTTTTTGCCTTTCGCTTTACCGAAATATTCCGGATTTGGCGCGGCGTATTTGGATTTAGTATAGTTTAAAACTTCGGTAACATCACTACTATCAGCAAGTGCACGCTGCGTAGATGATTCGGTACTTTTTACTGCGTCATAGATTTGGTAGTTAGTCATACCAAGATATTTAACAATATAATTTCTATCAAAAGTTCTTGTTAACAGTTGTGGACGATCAATTTCTGCAAGTCCTAAGTTACCAAAGAACATCGCGATACCAAGCGTTAGAACACCAACAACTTTTCTCGCACGAATACGGGCAGTTTTGTCTGGTTTTACAAAGCGGAAAGCAAGTAGTGCAATTAAAATAATAATATCCGCGAAGTAAATAATATCGTGCCAGCTGAGTAACGCTGTGATACTACTTCCCATGTCGCCCATGTTTTGCATTTGTTTTGCGTTTAGATTCGGTAGCGTAATAAAATCACTAAAGAATCGATAATAAACAATATTTGCGTAAAGAATGAAACTCATTAAAAAGTCAATAACGATAATCCAAATGAATGAACGACGTCCTTTAGCAAAAAGGGCAAGACCGATAAAGAAAATGGCCCCGCTTAATGGATTAATGAACAGCAAAATTTGCTGCATAAGATTTTCTATGCCAAGTTTAAATTCAAGTTGATATGCAATATACGTTTTTAGCCAATAAAGAATGACGGCTAGAACAAAAAATCCATAATTCTTGCTTAAAAACGTTTGGATTTTTATTTTCCAATCCTTCATGAAACACCTCTCCTACACACTATTTACTCGTTTTATTTGTTGTTTTCCTGAAATGAAAAAAGCAGCTGTACTATGTAAAAAAACAATGTCATACAGCACCCACTTTAACATAATTCTAACACAAGATTAATAAAAGGCAAGCTATAACCTATCCGTCTGAAGTCGGATTTATTCGGAAATAGGCGGATATAACTAGTCAAAAAAGAACCATTTGGAATAGAATTCTGCTAAAATAAAAAGAAAACATTGAGGTAGAAAATGAAGTCAATTATTACGAAAGATTTTTTCGAAAGGAAGACGACAATTGAACTTGCAAGGGATATTATTGGCATGCGTCTCGTGCATCAAACAAGTAATGGCAAACTGTCTGGCTTGATTGTAGAAATAGAAGCTTACCTCGGAGTAACCGACATGGCGGCACATAGTTTCCAAAACCTTCGAACAAAACGAACAGAAGTGATGTTTGAGTCGCCCGGCACCATCTATATGTACCAAATGCATCGCCAAGTCTTACTTAATTTCATCACCATGCAAAAAGGTATCCCAGAAGCCATTCTAATTCGTGCAATAGAACCTGACGAAGAGTCACTTGCACAAATGGAATGCCATCGCCACGGAAAAACTGGTCGTGAACTAACAAACGGCCCTGGAAAATTAACGCAAGCATTAGGATTAAGTATGCAAGATTACGGGAAAACTCTTTTTGATAGTAACATTTGGCTAGAAGAGGCAAAAACACCGCATATAATAGAAGCAACTAATCGAATCGGGGTACCTAATAAAGGAATGGCAACTCATTTCCCTCTAAGATTCACCGCCAAAGGAAGCCCATATATTTCTGCCCAACGAAAAAGTAGCATTTTGTCCCGGGTTTGGGAGTAATTTTACAATTTTGTCACAGGTGAAGAAAATACTTTAAGCAAGTTACTGATTTTCTTTGCTTCAAAGGGAGAGCTACTATATAATGAAATAGTTACAAGGAGGAATTATATGTTAAAGAAAACAATCGCAATAATTATTTTAATCATCGGGTTACTATTAATTTTTTCCCCATTCATCAAAAACGGTATCGTGAAATACATGAGTGGTCATGAAACAATCGAGCAATATAATGCATCAGATATAAAGAAAAATAATAAAAAAGACGCTACATTTGATTTTGAAAGTGTGCAACTACCATCAATGACGTCCGTTCTTCAAGGCGCAGCGAATTATGACAAAGATGCAGTTGTCGGCGCGATTTCCGTTCCATCTGTAGACGTGAGCCTACTAGTATTCAAAGGAACAAATACAGCTAACTTGCTTGCAGGTGCAACAACTATGCGTTCTGATCAAGCTATGGGTAAAGGGAATTATCCGCTCGCGGGACATCATATGCGTAATGAGTCGATGTTATTCGGCCCAATCATGAAAGTCAAACAAGGCGACAAGATTTATCTAACAGATCTTGAGAACTTATATGAATACAAAGTCACTGAAACAAAAACAATTGATGAAACAGAAGTAAGCGTTATTGACAATACAAAAGACGCTAGAGTGACACTGATTACATGTGATAAGCCAACCGAAACAACGAAACGATTTGTTGTCGTTGGTGAACTAGAGAAAACCGAAAAACTAACAAAAGAACTAGAGGATAAATACTTCCCTAGTAAATAAAAATAATCCCCACAGAATTTATTCTGTGGGGATATTTTTTATGGAAAGAAAGCGAACCATTATAATCACTTATTAGACTATTGTATTCCTTTATTAATTTTTCTGGCGTTCCTTCTATTGTTTCAATAAAGATAGGATTTTTTAGCTCATCTTCAGGTATGGCTTGTTTCTTTTTCGCGCGGTCGAGTATTAACGTAGCTTCTGCTTTTGTGCTTGTCACTTTTTTTACTAAGAAAACAAGGTCATTACTCGTTAATTTTTCTTTTTCTAGTTGCGCTTCATCTGTACTTGCTTTGATGAATGCCTCATAAGTTTTTGTTAAATGGCTATATTGCTTTTCGTAAGCTGCAATATCTAGCTCCGTTACGTTAGTTGCATTTATTTGTTGGTTGCGAAGTTCTGCGACCAGCTTTTCACTAGCAGAAATAAAATTATTTAAGGCAAGGCACGTCAGACTGCCAGATTTTTCCATTTCTTTCGCTGCAAAATCTTGTTGCGCGGTGTTTAGTTTTTGCATTGCTTCATTAAATGATTGTATTTCTTTATTCGAATTTTGGATGGAAGTAGTTAATTCTTTATGGAGTGTGGCAGCTTTTGCATAATTATCATCCAAATAACTTTTAGAAGTGAAGTAAGTTTGTAATTCATTAAGTATGTGGATTTCATTAGTTATTTCGTTGGAAAGTTTTTCAAAATTTTTATCCATTGGAAGTGATGGTGCTTTACTCACGGAATCTTCCATAGCGATAATAGCATTGGCTGTTCCAGCAGGATTTCTAATAGGTGTTAAGAAATCGTTATTGCTCGGTATTTTAAAATTGCCATTTTCATCAGAATAACTTTTTAAATAGTTCGCTCTTGCGTTTACAAAATCATAATTAATAGCGTTACTTAGTTTTACATAATCGTTATACTTTACTAATTCTTCTTTGGTGTATAGGCCGTTATCGGTTGCGGAATTTTCTTTTTTATCACTACCACAACCAGCAAGTAAGCTGACGGAAAGCGCGATAATGAGTAAACATAGGCCGGACTTTTTAAAATAATTCAATAGTTGATCATCCTCATCTGTAAATTTAAAAAGGTGCTTTCTTAGTGTAGCATTTTTTCTGGATGATTTCTCCTTTTATTGTAAATGTTGTATCATAGACATGAGGTTTACTTTGAGAAAGGAAGTGCAGTGATGAAACTAACCGTTTTTGGACATTGGGGTGGCTATCCGGTAGCAAATGAAGGAACATCGAGTTATTTACTAGAAGAAGCTGGATTTAAGCTATTAATTGACGTCGGAGCAAGTGCTGTTTCGATTATGCAAAACTATATTGATCCTGATGATATTGATGCGGCAATTATTTCTCATTACCATCCAGATCATGTAGCAGACGTAGGGATTTTGCAACACATTCGACTATTATCACAAAAAAAGGAAAAACCGCCAGTCTTGCCGATTTATGGGCATAAAGAAGATAAACGCGGCTATTCTTTTTTAGAAATGGCAGGCGTAACAAAAGCAATCGAGTATAAAGCGGACGACACACTGGAAATTGGACCGTTTAAAGTAACTTTCTTAAAAACAGTTCATCCGGTGCCTTGTTATGCAATGCGAATTGAAGCTGGCGGGAAAGTTTTCGTATACACCGCAGATAGCGCTTATCAAGATAGCTTTATTCCTTTTGCGGAGGGCGCAGATTTATTAGTAACCGACACGAATTTTTTCCATGATTTAGCGGGGAAAACGAAAGTCCATATGGCAAGCACAGAAGTCGCGAAAATTGCCAAAGAAGCTAGTGTGAAATCATTACTACTAAGCCATTTACCCGAAGTTGGCGATTTAGAAGTATTGAAGCAAGAAGCAGCAGCCATTTACACTGGAGAAATCACGCTTGCATCAAAAGGTTTGACGAAAACATTTTAATATAGAAGAAAAGGGGTAGGGGTATGTATTTTGTAGATAATAATAATGAAAAAGATCCTCGTATTAATTTGGCTGTGGAGGAGTTTATTTTAACGGAATTGAAGCTAGATGAGCCGGTTCTGTTGTTCTACATCAACAAGCCTTCGATTATTATTGGGCGCAATCAAAATACTGTAGAAGAAATTGATACGGAATATGTTGAAAAAAATGACATTATTGTTGTGCGCAGACTTTCCGGTGGTGGCGCAGTTTATCATGATGAAGGAAACTTGAATTTCAGTTTTATCACAGAAGATGACGGAGATTCGTTCCATAATTTCGCGAAATTCACCCAACCGATTGTGGAAGCTCTTAAACGTTTAGGCGTCAATGCGGAACTAAAAGGGCGCAATGATTTGTTGATTGATGGCTTCAAAGTGTCTGGAAATGCCCAATTTGCAACAAAAGGCAAAATGTTCTCACACGGGACATTGATGTACGATTTGAACATAGATAACGTTGTGGCATCGCTAAAACCACGGAAAGATAAAATCGAATCAAAAGGTATTAAGTCCGTTCGTAGCCGTGTAGCAAATATTTCTGATTTTATGGATCAAGAAATGACAACCGAGGAATTCCGCGATTTACTATTACTTTACATTTTTGGTGTGGATAAAGTAGAAGATTTGAAAGAATACAAATTGACTGCGGCGGATTGGGAAAAAATCCACGAAATTTCTGCTAAACGTTATGGCAATTGGGATTGGAATTATGGGAAATCACCAAAATTCGACCTAACGCGCACCAAACGTTTCCCAGTTGGCGCAGTGGATGTTCGCTTAAATGTGCAAAAAGGGATTATTACCGATATCAAGATTTTCGGAGACTTTTTCGGCGTGAAGAATGTAACGGATATTGAGGAGAAATTAATCAATACAACTTACAAACGGGAAGCTTTGGCCGAGGCTTTAGCGGATATAGACGTTAAAGAATACTTTGGTAATATCACAAAAGAGGAATTTTTAGATTTACTTTATTAAAAAAAACGGAAAGCACGCATAAGGCGTGTTTTCCGTTTTTTTATTTGAGATTTTTTCCTGACATCCAACGTTCCAGCCGTTTTCCGACAAACCATAAAATGACGACGGAAAGAGCTAAGATGGCCAGTTTAAGCGGTTGGTGAATTAAGTCGACGAAATCATAGCCGATATAGCTAATCGCAAAAACTTTAATTAATTTCCCACCAACAAGCGCTAATATAAATTGATATACTTTTATTTTAGAGAGACCTGCAACGATATTTACGGCTGAAGATGGTGTAAAAGGCATTACAAGTAAAATGAAAATCGGACTAAAACCATGTCTATCAATCCATTCCATTACACGTTTGATTTGTTTATGACCCGAAATAAATCGTAAAAATCGTGTCTGCCCAAATTTCCGTGCGAGCAAGAATACACATAAACTACCTGCAATTGCTGCTGTCACTGATATTAAAAAACCGCCAAGTAGTCCGTAGGCATTTACATTAACTACAACGAATACTATAAATGGTAAAAATGGTAAAAACGCTTCAATAAATGGTAAGAAAAAAGCTAAAAGTGGACCTAAATTCCGATATTCACTTAGCCAATACATTAAGTTATCATAAGAAAAGAAATTCATCATATCCTGCCAAAATGTCATAAGCAAGCCTCCTGTAGTCTTTAACAACATACTTTATTTTCTCACATAAAAATGATAAAGCGCTAATAAAACAGCTTGAATATCGTTAAAATCCTAGTTTTAAACCAGGATTTTAACATTTTAACGATGAACTTCATTTTCAAAGGAATTATTTTAATTGATAAAGCGTTCCTTCCCCAGAGCCATTCATTCCGGGAGCGCCGCCGTTTGTATTTTGAGAAGCGCTTGAAGTAGTATCGTCGTCCGTGGAAGTGGAACTGCTCCATTCTGATTGATCAATCTCGGTACCATTTTCTTGAATCCATTTTACCACATCTGAGTCGGAAGCTTTACTATTTGATGGAAGATAAAAATATTTTATTTCGCCAGATTTAATCATTTGTTTTAGCTGTTTGACCGTGAGCGTTGGGTCTGTACCGTTGAATCCTCCGAGGGCCATAACAGCCTCTTTGGTTTTAATAATATAAGGGCCGGCTGTCGTGGCGTCCGTTGTGCCAAATAAATATGTTTCGCCGGTATTATTTTTTTGTAAATAACTAATCAAACCACTATCAACTGAGGCATCAGCAAAACCGCCGCCACTGGATTGTTTTAATTGTGGTCCAGCTTCAGGCAAGGAACTATTTCCACCGTATAAAAGGGGTGTCAAGGACCAATAAGTTGGTGCGATAAGCAGAATTGCTAAAGCTAGCGCTGTTATTTTCGCCGCGAATTTTGGCTGTTTTTGTCTAATTGCAATTAACAAGGCGGAAACCCCAAGTGCAGCAATCCCGATAACAGCTGCTAAAATTGGCAAGTAACTAGCCACAAAGAAAGCTTGAAGTGCGCCAGTTAGTGTAAGTGTAGTTGGTAAAAGAAATTTTTGCCAATTATCTTTATGACGATATAGGCGGAAGAGTGCGACCAAGCCTGCGCCGCTCAGTACTGCAATTGGTGGAGCTAGCATAATTAAATAATAATGATGGAAAAATCCAGCAACACTAAAGAATCCGGCGACTGGAATGAGCCAAGCTGCCCAGAAGACCATTTCTTTTTGCTTAGAGTTCAATTGATAAATTCGCTTGTTTTCATTTCGATAAGCTAGGAAAATCGCTAACATTCCGATGATAGCCAGTGGTAAAAACCAACTAATCTGATCACCAAGTGCGGTTTGGAATAAACGAAGCGGTCCAGCATTTCCTGTGCCAAACATGCCTGTGCTACCAGTCATTTTCGAGCCTGTTCCGCCATTTGCAGTGTTACCAGGACCTCCAGTTGGTGGCGTGCCGTTATTACCTTGAGGAGGCGTTCCAGCATCACCATCTGCACCGCCTTGCATATTTCCACTTGGAGGCGTTGGCGGTGTCGCATTGCTAGAATCCGTGGAATTATTGCTTGGTGGCCCACCCATCTCCATATTGCCACCGCTACTACCAGTACCAGTTTCCTGACCAAGTAGCCGCTCCATGCCGTTATAGCCAAATGCAAGCTCAAGCACTGAATTCGTTTGACTACTACCAACGTATGGGCGTTCAGACGCAGCAGTTTGATCCACCACGACTGCCCATGAAACAGACACGCCAAGCATTAAAATGAGCGCGACCACTAATTGAATAAGCTTTTTTCGCCAGCTTAATTTTACCGCGATAAAGTAAAATAAGAGGAATGCTGGAACAACCATAAAAGCTTGGAGCATTTTCACATTAAATCCAACGCCAATCAATCCAAAAGCAAGCAGAAGCCAACCAAATTTAGCACGATAAACCGCTTTAAAAAGGAAATAGGTTGCCAGTAATAAAATAAATACCAGAATCGCATCCATGTTATTCGTGCGTGTTACTGCTACCGCGATAGGCGTAAGTGCCATGATTAACGCGGTAATTCTTGCAGCCCAAGTACCAAATCTAGGTTTAACGAGCACGTAAAGCAAAATTACCGAACCGACACCAGCTAAGGCTTGCGGCAAAATAACGCTCCAACCATGCACGCCAAAAATCAGCGCACTAATCGCTTGAAGCCAAAGTGCAACAGGCGGCTTGTCCACAGTAATAAAACCAGCAGGATCAAAAGCCCCGTAAAAAAAGTTGTGGAAGTTTTGCACCATACTTGTCACAGCAGCCGTATAATAAGGATTTACCGTATCATCATTCCAAATACCATAAAAATTAAAAAAGATAGCAATAACAATAATCCCAACAAAATAAAAATCCCAACGTTGTATCCATTTCTTCATAGCTTTCACTTCTTTCCATTAGATAATACCTTTTATTCTAGAGTCAAAATATGAAAAAAACGTGAATAAATCTAGAAATAAAGTAGATATTTAATTTTTGGAAAGAAATTTCGGAAAAAGTCTTGTCAAAACTTACATAGAATGGTATTATATAAAAGTTGTTAAAACACTAAGAACTACTTACCGTGCGGGTGTAGTTTAGTGGTAAAACTACAGCCTTCCAAGCTGTTGTCGTGGGTTCGATTCCCATCACCCGCTTTATATTTTTTATAAATCCTGTTATCAACGCAGTGTTTCGACCTTTTTAAGCGAAGCATTGCGTTTATTTTATTGCCTGAAAATAAGGAGAGAGGGGATGAAGATAGTGAAGCCAGAATCGGATTATGCAACATTAAAAGAAGAGCTAATTGCCTATGCACATGAAATTGGTATTCAAAAAATTGGTTTCACCACAGCAGACCCTTTTTTATTTTTAAAAGAACGGTTACTGGAAGCCGAAGCATTAGATCTCTTTACAGGTTTCGAGCATCCGGTAATTGATGAGCGTGTTTACCCAGAGCTAATTTTCAAAGAACCGCAGTCGATTATCGCGATTGCTCTTGCTTACCCGTCTAAATTAAAAGAAGCACCCGTCAGCAAAAAAGAAGCAAGACGTGGCGTTTTCGCACGTGCTTCTTGGGGCATCGATTATCATACCGTTTTACGAGAAAAATTAGCATTATTGGAACAATTTTTAAGCGAACGGTTACCTGATGTGCGGATGAAATCGATGGTAGATACCGGTGAATTATCAGATGTTGCTGTGGCAGAACGAGCTGGCATTGGCTGGCGCGGAAAAAACACTTTACTAATAACGCCAGAATACGGCTCTTGGGTCTATTTAGGCGAAATGATAACCAATATACCTTTTGAGCCAGATACGCCAGCAAGCGACCTGTGTGGCAGCTGTAACCAATGCGTTAAAGCATGTCCAACAGGTTCCTTACTAGGTGAGGGCAAAATGAATCCGAAAATTTGTTTAAGCTATCTTACCCAAACAAAAGACTTTCTAGATGAAAAATATCGCGAAGTGTTGCATAATCGTTTGTATGGTTGTGATACTTGTCAGGTTGTTTGTCCTTATAATCGTGGACATGATTTCCACTTTCATGAGGAGATGGAGCCAGATGCAGAACTTGTTCGTCCAGAATTAAAGCCACTTCTACATATTTCCAACCGAGAATTCAAAGAGAAGTTTGGCGATATGGCAGGCTCGTGGCGCGGCAAGAAACCAATCCAGCGCAATGCTATTATTATTTTAGCGCGCTATAAAGATAAAACAGCAGTGCCAGATTTAATCGACTGCTTGCAAAATGATCCGAGGCCAGTTATCCGCGGAACAGCCGGCTGGGCGCTACGCAAAATCGGCGGGGCTGACGCAGAAGCCGCTGTCCAAAAAGCGCTTCAAACCGAACAAGATGAACAAGTACTACAAGAATTAACTGCGATACCAAATTAATAGAAACCAGGTGAAAAGAAATGCCAAATCATATCGTACTATACCAACCAGAAATCCCTGCAAATACCGGAAATATCTCCAGAACTTGTGCTGGAACAGATACTTATTTACATTTAATTCGTCCACTTGGTTTTTCAACCGACGATAAAATGCTCAAACGCGCCGGACTCGATTACTGGGATAATGTCAAACTTTCTTATTACGATTCTTTAGATGAATTTTTTGAAAAAAATGCTGGCGGAGAATTTTTCTACATTACCAAATTTGGCCGTCATGTTTATAGTGACATTGACTATAGCGATCCAAACAAAAACTATTTCTTCGTTTTCGGAAAAGAAACTACAGGTTTGCCAGATGAACTTTTACAAGATAATGAAGAAAACTGTTTACGAATTCCGATGACGGACCATATTCGCTCGCTGAATTTATCGAATACAGCAGCAATTTTAGCTTATGAAGCATTACGTCAGCAAAGTTTTGGCGCGCTTTTACAAGAACCAAATTATGATCGGAAAATATTTCAAGACTAAGGGGGAGTTAGGATGAATCAGGCGATCGATGCCATTCTAGGCCATTACTCTGTGCGAAAATTTGAAGACAAGGACTTAACGAAAGAAGAGTTGAGCTTACTTATCAAGAGCGCACAAGCCGCTTCTACATCCAGCTTTGTTCAAGCATACTCCATCATTGGAATAACAGATAAAACACTTCGCGAACAAATCTCAGCAATTGCGGGAAACCAACCGTATACCGTACAAACAGGACAATTATTTATTTTCGTGGCCGATTTAGCGCGCCATCATGCGATTTTAGAAGAACATCAAGTAAATACAGAAGCACTTGAAACCTCTGAGAAATGGCTTGTTTCTGTGATAGATGCTGCACTTGCTGCACAAAATATGGCTATCGCTGCAGAATCACTAGGACTAGGCATTTGCTTCATTGGCGGAATTCGTAACAATGTCGCACAAATCGCCGAAATTTTGGATTTGCCACCATACACCATGCCACTATTCGGCTTAACCATTGGCCATCCAGCGGCAGACAGCGAAAAAGCCAAGCCAAGATTGCCTCAAGACTTGGTATATCATGAAAATACCTATCAAAAAATGGACTCAACCATTTTAGCAGAATACGATGAACAAATTAAAATGTACTACGACGAAAGAACAGCTGGCAAACGCGTCGAAGGCTGGTCCGAACAAATCGCCCGCGGACTTGGAAAAACAAGCCGACTCGACTTAAAAGCATTTTTAGAAAAACAACATTTAAATCAAAAATAAAAAGAGCGGTTCGGCACATTGTAATAATGCGCCGAACCGCTCTTTTTATTTATTTCTTTTTATTCCTAGCCATTTGAATTAGATTCCAAATAACGAGAATTAAAACGATTACTAGCAAGATATTAATTAATCCACCCGCAATATGGAAAATAATTCCAAGTAACCAAACCGCTAATAAAACAACGATTATTCCCCAAATAATTCCTAACATGTAAAAAACCTCTTTCTGAACTTTTGATTGTACTCTTATATATTCCCGCAAGCCCAGTCTTTAAACATATTAACTATTATTTTTGTGTAATATAAGCTAAAAGTGCCGTTACACCTTCCGTTATCATCCGCTCTGTTTCATCAAAATCCCCTGTATAATAAGGATCCGGAATATCTTTATCCTCTTGACCAGGCACAAAAGACATCAGCGATCGAATGGCTACATTAGGATTACTATTAAGCTCATTTAAATCAGCTAAATTTTGCTGATCCATCCCAATAATAAAGTCTGCCTCATTAAAATCCGTATCAGAAATTTTCCGAGCGCGCATTCCCTGATAATCAACACCATGCTTTTTCAAAACGGCTTGTGTTCCGCGATGAGGTGGTTTTCCTAAGTTCCACGTACCCGTTGCAGCTGAATCAATTTCGATTTCATTCGTTAACCCAGCTTCCGTGACTTTTTTACGAAAAAGCCCCTCCGCCATTGGTGAACGACAAATATTTCCTAAACACACAAAAACAACTTTAACCAATTAAATTCCTCCTTAGTTCCATTCTTTATATAATGCAGCAACAGCTTCTTGATTTATTCCATCACTAACTTGAAGCAACTCGAAAATCTGCTCCACAAGATCCGGAACGAGTTTTCTCCGGAAATAAAGCAATTGATTTTCAAATAAGTTATACACGACTAAATTATAAGGGATTTCCTGCTTTTTAAGTAAACTTATTAGCGTTTCTAAATACCACTTTTTATCCGAATAATCCTCTAATAACTCCAGCAATTGCTTTGTTTTTTGAACATTACTCGAAGCCAGAATTTGTTCTAATTTTTTTACCGGAAATTGTTCCGCAAAATCAATTGGAAAAGGACTAAAATATAATTCCTCTAAAAATGTTGCCATATTTTCCGCAACAATGAGTGTTTGCAACGTTTCAAAGTCCACATAAATAATACTCGGCTGAGACGCATCATTTGGATAAGAAAAGCCGATATAGCGCGATTCATCTCGGTGAAAGTAAACTTGTTTTCCCGCAAGATCAACATCTTTTTGTTCCGGGATATTTGTTAATAATTCATCCAAGCTCGCCAAATAATAAATTTCAGCAAAATCAAGCCCATAAGAAGTTGGCTCTGTAGTCGGGAAATGATTTTTACGAATCAATCCACCATTTTGCTTCAATAGTAATTGTTTATATGCAGCTGGCAAAATCAAGCCAAGCGCCGTTTCTTTTTCATGTATAGCTTGTTCAGTCGCAGCTTTATTCCCATTTTCTACCCAAATTGTCATCATCTTCAACTCCTCCCTGTATTATCCTAAAAAAAGCGATTGAGCGCAAATAAAAGAACATAGCTAGGCGATTTTCCTAACTATGTTCCATACATTTATTTTAAAAGATCCTGATAATAACTATTTCCATTACGCGCATCAAACTTGGCTGTTAAAGTTTCTGTCATTTCCACCAAATCTGCTTCCGTTTCTCTATCAAAAAGAGGGTAGGCAGCTTGTAAGAAAATAAGACGGTCTAATCCACTTTCAGATTGAAGAACCATTTCCTTATTCACATCAAGAACTTCGCGTGCTTTCTCGGTTTGATTACTAAGCACTAAGTATTTAAGAAGATCGCCAAGTGGAGGAATTAACCCGCTTTGTTTTTCGACCATTGGATAGCCTTTATCAAAGCATTCTTGCGCCATTTTCTCCTCACCAAGTTCCAAATAAGTCAGCGCCATCAGGCCATACGTCAGATGAGGAACTTCCTGGCAACTTTGATTTCCTTCGATAATTGGTTTCGCTTTTTTCTTCGCATTTTCAAAATCTTTTATGAAACAATAATAGTGGACCTGATCCTGCGTTTCGCAAGCGGCACAGTCATTTAAGTAATCTCCTTGTGTCGAAATCCATTGTTCGAAAAATGCTTTGGCTTCGTCCACTTTTCCCATCCGCATTGCAGCAAGGGTGGAAACTTTATAGAAAGGGCGGAGAGAGTAATTTTGCTGCTCATATTTTACTTTCATATCGTTTAAAAGTTGATCAATTTGTGCTTTCGATACTTCTGCAAAAGTGGGAACATCTTCACTAATCCATTTATATTTCCAAAGAAGATCCTGTGTGTCGTAATTAGATGCATCATCTTCCCATAATTTCGCTAACCAGCTAAAAGCTTGTAATTGTTTTTTGGGGAATCCGACCGCGGAACATGTATCAATTAAGATATCGCGTGCTTCAATCGCTGTGTCCATATCATTATGCGCATCAGCCCCAGCAATTACTCGTTCCAATAATTTAATTCTTTCCGGTCCATCTTCTAAATCCCAAGACATATCAAAATCTACTAAATAATCCATTGTTGTTCCTCCTGTAGTATCTCTAAATTTTGTGAAACATTTTTAATAAGCATTCAAACAATCTTGATAATAACTATTTCCATTCCGATTGTCAAACTTCGCCGTCAAAGCTTCCGTCATTTCCACCAAATCAGTTTCTTTCTCCCGGTCTAAAAGGGGATAGGCGGCTTGTAGGAATAACAGACGATCCATTCCGCTTTCTGCTTGAAGAACGATTTCCAGATTGGTATCGATGACTTCGCGTGCTTTTTCTGTTTGGTTTGTCTTCACTAGATATTTAAGCAAATAGCTGAGTGGTTGGATTAAGGCGCTCTGTTTTTCCACAAGCGGATAACCTTTATCAAAGCATTCTTGCGCCATTTTCGCGTCGCCGAGTTCCAAATAAACAAGCGCCATTTCCCCATAAGTATAATGAGGAACTTCAGCGCATGCTAATTTTCCGTTAATAATCGGGGTAGCTGTTTCTTTAGCTTTTTCATAGTCTTGAATAAAGTAATAGTAACTAACTTGAGCACTCGTTTCGCAAGCACGACAATCATTTAAATGATCAGCTTTCGTGTTTATCCATTTATCAAAGAGTTGTTTTGCTTTTTCGACATCACCCATCCACATGGCACTAATTGTAGAAACATTATAATAAGGACGTAGTGAGTAATTTTGTAGCTCAAATTTCACCTTCATATCCTCTAAAAGATTGGCAATTTGCGTTTCTGATATTTCATCAAAAGTGGCAATTTGTTCACTAATCCATTTATAATCCCAAAGCAAATCAAAAGTATCTACCGAAGAATTATCGTCTTCCCATTTTTTTACTAACCAACCAAATGCTTTCAATTGTTTTTTTGGAAAACCTGCTGTTAAGCAAGTTTCTATCAATAATTCCCGGGCTTCAACAGCACTTTCGACATCATTATACATATCAGCACTAGCGATGGCTTGTTCCAATAATTTCACTTTTTCAGCATTATCATCCATTCCCCAAGCTTCTTCTAGTGCATTCAAATAATCCATGGTTCCCCTCCAGTAGAATCTTTACAAAACTTGTTAGTAAGATTCTAAAATACTTTGATAATAACTATTTTCATTACGCGCATCAAACTTCGCCGTTAAAGCTTCCGTCATTTCCACTAAATCAGCTTCTTTTTCCCGGTCGAAAAGGGGATAGGCTGCTTGTAAGAAAATAAGACGGTCTAATCCACCCTCGGCTTGGAGAACGATTGCCAAATTGGTATCAAGGACTTCACGCGCTTTTTCTGTTTGCTTAGTAAGCACTAAATACTTAAGCAATTGGCCAAGTGGCGGAATTAAGGAACTTTGTTGTTCCACAAGTGGATAACCTTTATCAAAGCATTGTTGTGCCATTTCCGCATCTCCAAGTGCTAAATAGGTAAGAGCCATAATACCATATGTTAAATGAGGAACCTCTGCGCAACGCTGTTTTCCTTCAATAATTGGTTTCGCTTTTTTCTTTGCTTGTTCATAATTTTTTACGAAATAATAATAATGTATTTGGTCTTGCCGTTCACAAGCAGGGCAATCATTTAAGAAATCTTCTTTCGTATTGCTCCATTTTTCAAATAGTTCTTTTGCTTTTTCCACATCACCCATCCGCATTGCCGCAAGAGTACACACTTTATAGTAAGGTCGTAGCGAATAATTTTCTTGTTCGAATTTTACTTTCATATCATTCAAAAGTCCGTCAATCTGAGCTTTCGATACTTCATCAAAAGTCGGAACATGTTCGCTAATCCATTTATATTTCCAAAGAAGATCTTCTGAGTCAATATAGACATCGTTGTCTTCGTCTTCCCATTTGCTAATTAACCAACTAAAAGCTTGTAGTTGTTTTTTCGGGAAGCCGACAGTTAAACAAGTTTCAATCAACATATCACGAGCATCTATGCCAGTTTCTACATCATTATGCGCATCTGCGCCAGCAATGATTCGTTCTAGGATTTTAATTTTTTCAGGCGAATCTTCCATGCCCCAAACTGTTTTCATATCTTTTAAGTAATCCATCATTTTTCCTCCTATAGCATCTCTAAGATTCGTAACATATTTTGATTCATTAATTCCATTTCTTTCCGTTTAAGCGGGTAATGCCCTAACAGTAAGGCTTGGATATAAAGTACATTCACAATCACGGACAATTCATCCACACTTTTTCCAGAGCTGAAAAGTCGTTTAATCAACTCATTATCTAAATTTAAATATAAGTGAGCGAGCGGGGCAGGTTCTTGTTCTTTTTGAATGCTCTCTAAAATATCACTGAATACGGAAGTTGTTTCTTCTACTGCGCGTTCTAGTTCGCGTAACTCTTGTGTTGCCGTAGAATGGATGAAAATAATTGGTAAATCTTTTGGCTCAAAATGTTTGATTAGCACATCGGTGTCAAACTCAGCCATCATATTGTTCATTTCTGTCAAAATAGGTTGGTACGCTTGTTTTTCATCCGCTGTCATTGGACGCAATTTATCCGTCATTTCTTCCGGTTGGATTAAAACAAATTCAGTTCCTTCCACAAAATAACTTAACTGCGCTAAAATTGGCGAGTCGTAGGAATAACCACCATTAATCAGTGTCATACCGCTCGATCTCGCAATATCTTTAATTTGTCTAAAATCATCGACCGAATAAGTGTAATAGATGACATCGTTTTTTGCGATAATATCACCTAATTTTTCTTCACCATTCAATGTTCGAACTGGAAGATAAGGATAGATTAATTTTAAAAATGGTGCATCTTCACTAGCAAGTGCTTTAAAACCAAGATAATGTGTAGCTAATAATTTCATCAGCGCTTCTTCTGGAAGTGTTTCAATTCCTTTTTTCAGTGCAACGCCAAGCTCATCGGCAACACTCGTTAACCGCTCATTTTTATAAAACGCTTCACGGGAGGCAACAGGTTGAAGCTCATCCGTCCAAATTATACATTTAGCAAAGAAAGACCAATCCGGTAAAATATTATTTGCTTCACTTGTGACATACATATTATTTAAAAATACCGTATTTTTCCGGATAGCATTCATTTGCACAGCATGAGGAATCATATAAGCAATCCCAAATGTTCTACCAGATTCATTTTCAATTAAGAAATAGTCTTGGAAATGCGTCCCAAGGATATATTCGCCGTACTGAATAATCTGCTCTTTAGACAGTTTAAATAAGGTTTCTTTATCAGAAAACTTTTTGGTCCAGCTATTGATTTCTTCCTCTAAACCATTAATTTCTACTATTATATTACTTTCCAAAGAAGCACCATATTTTTTCAATGTATTGATTAAATATTCGACTTCCTCGCATTCAGGATGATCTTCTAAACCAGCGCGCAAACGTAAATAAACTTGCGTACCAGGTTCGCGAGTATCCGTTTCTATTTTGCGAACGGAATAAGTACCATCCGCTTTTCCGCGCCACTCGGTTGTACCGCCATCTTTTTGAGAGGTGGAAATCATCACAATTTCATCACTCACGATAAAGCAAGAAAGTAAGCCAATCCCGAAACGACCGATAAAGTCATTGGAGCTCTCGCCATCAAAGTTTTTTTCGCCTTTAGATGAATTAGCAATAGTAGCAAGAAAAGCATGAACCTCGTCTTCTGTTAAACCAATTCCATTATCTTCTAAAATTAACGTTTTTTCATTAATATCCCCGATTAGGGAAGCGTGAATTTTACCTTCTAAAGTTGGATCTATTTTTTTTCGGGCGCGAATGGCATCGGTTGCGTTTTGCAACAATTCGCGAATATAAACATCTTTTTCGTCATAAAGGTGGTTTGAAAGAATGTCAATCATACCAGCCAAGTTCACCTGAAAGCGGTGAGAATAATTTTCCATAGTCCGGGCCTCCTAGTTGTGTAAATCTCTTTTTTATTCTATCATAAAAGGTGAGATAAATAATGAGAAAACAGTAATAGATGTTTAAGAAATTTTATCAGTGGTAAATACTTTGTGATGGTTTCCACACTGGACATTGTGATGGAAATAGATTATACTTATTATTAAGAGATAATCATTACAAAATAGGAGGAAGATAATTATGAAAACAATCAACTCAGTAGACACAAAGGAATTTTTGAATCACCAAGTAGCGAATTTAAACGTATTCACAGTAAAAATTCATCAAATTCATTGGTATATGAGAGGCCACAACTTCTTCACTTTACATGAAAAAATGGATGATTTATATAGCGAATTCGGCGAACAAATGGATGAAGTAGCAGAACGTTTACTTGCTATTGGCGGAAGCCCACTATCCACTTTAAAAGAGTTTTTAGAAAATGCGAGCGTGGAAGAAGCTCCTTATACTAAACCTAAAACAATGGATCAATTAATGGAAGACTTAGTTGGTACACTGGAATTACTTAGAGACGAATATCAACAAGGCATCGAGCTAACTGACAAAGAAGGCGACAATGTAACAAACGATATGCTAATTGCTTTCAAAGCAAGCATCGACAAACACATCTGGATGTTCAAAGCATTCTTAGGAAAAGCGCCATTAGAATAAAATAAAATAAAATAAACCCAAAACTGTGTAGGCTATTTTGCTTACACAGTTTTTTTGTGCAATTTCTGTTATAGTACAATATTCTTATTTTTGATTTGTTTTAACACAATGTGGTTTAAAGCAACATAGAAAGAGGTATATTATCTTCATAACAAAAGCAGAAAAAATGATATTCACTGTAAAATCTGCTATTCTTGAATAATAAGCATCAGGTACAAAAATTGGAAACGAGGAGTGAAAAGTATGAATATCGAGGTAACGGACCAAGCAAATAAATGGTTTCATGATGAATTTGATGTAGCTAATGGTAATGGAATTCGACTTTTTGCCAAGTATGGTGGTTCTAACAGTTCCTTGCATCCTGGTTTCTCTATCGGTTTAACTGCCGAAAAACCGCAAGAAGCAGCAGTCGCTGAGGAGAAAGAAGACTTAATTTTCTTCATTGAAGATCATGATTATTGGTATTTCAAAGACCACGACTGGAAAATTGACTATGAACCAAAAACGGAAGAAGTATCCTTTTCCTTTAAAGAAAAAGTGAAATGAATCCAACATAAATGACCGCGTGTAATCAATTTGATTCCAGGCGGTTTTTGTTTTAAAAACTTTACTGTTTCGCCTTCCTTTGCTATTCTACTAAGAGAGCAGGAGGAGAAAGATGACAAAAAAATTAGTAGTATGTATAAGTTTAATCGCGATTATTTTAAGCGGTTGTAGTTTTTCAGAATCAACAACAAAAACATCCAATATCACCGAAAAAACTCTAAATGGTGCAAGTTTTACCTTTTTTGATGTTGGCCAAGGGGATAGCACACTTATTCAGGCAGAGGATGGCACGACCATTTTAATTGATACCGGTCGGCAAGATGATGACCGGATTTTAACGTATTTAAAAGAAGCAAATATAAAGAAAATTGATTTGCTCTTGCTGACTCACCCACACGCCGATCACATTGGTAATGCCGATAAAGTAATTGCTACATATAAACCAAAAGAAATTTGGATGGACGGCTTAACTTTTTCTAGTAGTATTTATGAAAAAGTAATCGATGCAGCACTAGCTTCAGATGCGAAATATAAAGAACCAAGACGCGGCGAAAAAGCCACTTTTGGACCATTTAATATAGAAGTTCTCAGCCCCGATAAGTTAGAAAACGAGGCAAACAACGATTCTATCGCAATAAAAATGACCTATAAAGATATTTCCGCGATTTTCACAGGCGACGCAGAAAAAGGTCGTGAAAGGGAAATGGTCGATAGTGGCGCCCATTTAGAAGCAGATATTTTGGACTTAGGGCACCACGGTTCATCTACATCCAACCAACCATTTTTCCTAGATAAAGTAAAACCACAAGTGGCTGTTTACTCGGCTGAGAAGGCAAATAGTTATGGACATCCGCACGTGGAAGTACTGGAATGGCTGAAAGAACGGGATATTAAAACATACGGAACCGATGTAAATGGAACAGTTATTATCGAAACTGATGGCGAAAAAATTCACGTTCAAACGGAAAAAGAAGGTACACCAAAATCAGGAAGCAGCTACAGCAAAGGAAGTAGCACACAAAAAACCGAAGACGCTAGCTCAAAAGAATTACCTAAAAGCATTAATTTAAATACGGCTTCTAGTGAAGACTTGCAACTATTGCCACTAATTGGGCCAGCGCTTGCAGATAAAATTATTGCAGGGCGCCCATATCAATCAATAGACGATTTGAAAAAAATTAACGGCATTGGCGATGGCATTGTGCGCCAAATTAAAGAACAAGGCATTGCCGTAACAAAGTAGGTGATTAGGGTGAAAAAAGCAATTTTAGATCGGATAGAAGATGGAAAAGCAGTTTTTCTCATGGAATCTGACCACAAAGAATGGCTCATAGACCAAGAAAAGCTCGATTCAGGCATAAAAGAAGGGGATGTTGTCACTATTTCAGATACAAATGAAATAGTACAACACCCCCAAGAAACGGACGAAATGAAAAAACGAATTGCGGAAAAGCTGGAAAGACTAAGAGAAAGAAACTGAGAAAAACTTTTTTAAACTCTCATGAAATTATCATCTTTCTTTCAGCACATTCTTTTTTAGAAAAGTTATTATATGTATAAGCTAACAACAAGCAAAACATTTTCATTTCTTTCCCTTTTTAGAATGAAAATCCCAAACTCCCTTTTAGCTAGTGCGGTTTACTCCCTTTTTCCGCACTAGTTTTTTTGTGCGTAAAAATCACTTTTTCGGCGGGAAAAGGAATTTATTGCGTCCAGCATCTAGGCCGCAATACAACATAATTAGCGTAATACCGATTAAAACATACAAGGTCGGTTGCCAACTGCCGAGCGTATCGTGTAGTGTACCAAATAATATCGGACCAGAAGCAGCAAACAAGTAACCAATTGATTGCGCCATTCCAGATAAATCCGCTGATTCGGTCGCGCTTGTTGTTCGCAAATTAAAGAACATCATCGAAAGACTAAACGACATCCCCGAACCAATCCCATATAAAATAATCGCAGTAGATAAAATCGCCACATTACCAGAAGCAAACATAATTCCCAAAATCCCAATCAAAAATAACGAAACCGAAATTCCAACAAGAAGCTGCTGATTTTTCATCCGCCCAGCGATAATCGGAATAATAAACGTAATTGGCATAACCGCAAATTGCATCAAGGAAAGCATCAGACCACTAGAAGTACTAGATAATCCTTGGTCAGCCAAAATATTCGGCAACCAAGCAATCGAAATATAATAAATCGCCGACTGCGAACCCATAAATAATGAAATCTTCCAAGCAAGTGGCGATTTCCAAACCGAAGTAGTAACCAAATGTGTCGCAACTTTCTCTGTGCTACGTTGATTAAATTTCAACTGTGGCAGCCAAATAACTAACGCCAAAACTGCAAGCATTGCCCAGAAAACCATACTTCCATGCCAGCTAAAACGATTATTCATTGCGATTGGAACTGTTAAACCAGCCGCAAGTGTCGCACATAAATTCATCGAAATCGAGTAAATCCCAGTCATCAATCCCAATTTAAATGGAAATTCCTTCTTAATCAAACTAGGCAAAATAACATTCCCGACCGCAATGGCAAGCCCAATTAGAAACGTCCCAGCGAACAAATTAAGTTCGCCACCAAATGGACGCACCAAGCTACCAATCACCAGCGTCAAAAGAGCCACAAAAATTAATACTTCGATCCCAAGTGCCCGGCTTAACTTCGAAACAAACGGTGATAACCCCGCAAATGCAAGCAACGGAATTGTCGTTAGCAACCCAGCCATCGTATTCGTTAAATGTAAATCGGTTTGAATCATTCCAAGTAACGGACCAACAGACGTGATAGGCGTCCGTAAATTCGCCGCAATTAAAATAATTCCTATAATAAGCATCGCCTTACTTGAACGCGTAAGGATTTTTTTATTGGTTAAATCTGAGTTCATTTATTTTCTCCATTCTTGGCAGCAATTCGTTTGAAAAGAGTAATATACTCTGTAACTTCATTTGCTGCTTGTTCTTTGTTTCGTTTTTCGATTGCTGATACAAGCGCCGCATGCCCACCGTGTTGATTTGCTGCTGGTTCCATTTCCGTCGTACTTGTAATCGAAAACTGTATTTCTTCTAAAATATTTCCATACATATCTATCAACAAATCGTTATGAGCTGCCTTTACAATAGCTAAATGAAGGGCTGAATCAGCTTTGACAAAAGCCGCCACATCATTGTTTTCATTCGCTACATGACAAAGCTGGCGATATTTTTCCATTGTCGCTAAATCTTCTTTTGTACGTCGTTCGCAAGCTAAAATAACGGCTTCCCGGTCAAGCGCATGTCGAATTTCAAGGATTTCCTGAACAGACGATTCGCGAACACGTTTTTGCATAATCGCATGTAGCTCACTATTATTTCGAACAAAAGTGCCATCGCCTTGCTTTGTTTCTAGCAAACCAATATGCGCCAATGCACGAATGGCTTCACGTAGCGTGTTGCGACTGATACCAAACTCTGCCATCAAGTCAGCTTCTTTCGGAATACGTTCGCCAATTTTCCAAGTGCCGTTCGTGATTTCTGCCTTTATTTGATCGTAAACTTGTTCCGTAAGTGATTTCCGTTCAATTTTTTCTACCATGTTGTCACTCCATTTCTAAAGGTAGGATGATTGGTTCTATTTTACAGAAGAAATGATTTTTTGTAAACCTTATTTTACTAAGTTGTGATAAAATGGAGAAAGAAAAGGGCAGGTGACGAAATGAATTGGTTAGAGAAACTAAAAGAAAATGACACGGCGAGACGGGTGCTGGTGTTTATCCTGCTGGGTATCGTTTTATATTTACTCAGAAGCATGATTGATTTAATATTACTAACTTTCATTTTTGCATTTTTAGTGACACGATTAGAGAACGTTATTTTAAAAAGAATACGAATACCACGAAAATTAATTGTAATAGTCTTGTATTCGTTAGTTGCGATATTTTTATACATCGCGATTGTACATTTTTTACCAATTTTAATTGATCAAATCTCCCAGTTAGTAGATTCACTTGTAAAAATTTATAATAATCCTAGTGATAACACGATTGTGCAATGGATCGTTGGGTTTTTAAAAGAATCTAACATTCAAAAGTACTTACAAGCCGGCGTTGATTTTATTATTGCATCACTTTCAGGCATTGGCTCGGTTGGATTATCTTTCTTTTTAGCGCTAATCCTTAGCTTGTTTTTCTCCTTGGAAAAAGAACGCGTGACTTCCTTTACCGGACAATTTATGACGAGTAAAGTTGGTTTTATTTTTAAAGAAGCAGCATTTTTCGGAAAGAAATTTGTGGCGACTTTCGGTGTTGTTTTAGAGGCACAACTAATGATTGCGCTAGTAAATACGGTTATCACCACGATAGCGCTGTATTTGATGGATTTTCCGCAGTTGCTTAGTTTATCGATTATGGTATTTGTTTTAGGACTGATTCCTGTTGCGGGTGTAATTATTTCCTGTATTCCGCTAGTACTTATCGCTTATACTGTCGGTGGATTCCAAGATGTTGTTTATATTTTAATTACGGTTGTTATCGTCCACGCAATTGAAACGTACATTTTAAATCCAAAACTAATGTCATCGAAAACCAATTTACCTGTATTTTACACATTCATTATTTTAATATTCTCAGAAACATTCTTCGGGGTGTGGGGGCTCATTGTAGGAATTCCAGTCTTCGTATTCCTGCTAGATATTTTGGAAGTAAGAAATGCAGATGATTTAAAGAAACGTACGATATTTGGACGCAAGAAAAAAGTAGATTAGGCATATGCTTAATCTACTTTTTCTTTACCCCATAAAAAGTCGGCTACTTCCGCATCGACGTCTGTATTTTCGTGGAGTTTACTGTGAGCGGCATTTTTTCCAGTGAAGGTTTTTTCTTGATAACTCTCTGCTTGGCCTTCAAAAATGAATTTACCAGATAAGGCACTTGCGACAGAAACACTGCCGTCACTTTTCGTTCCATCTAAAGTATCACCTGCAATATTCAGCACACGTAAATGAGTAGGGATTTTTTGTTTGTTTTTCATAAATTCGCTATAACGGTCGGTGGATTGTTTGGGTCCTTTATCTGTAAGGTCGTACGCCGTAACACCATCATCCCCAATAACTAATCCATTGAGCGGGGAGCCGATTAACACTAGTTTTTCAAGAATAGGATAAGCTTTGTCGCTGCCGACTTTTTCAATATAACTTGTTAAACTAACGCCACCCATGGAATGACCGACTGCGTATACTTTCTCAATGTGATAATTATTCTTCAGCTCTTTCATCACATTTTGAATCCACTGTGCTTGATTATCCATTGAGCTCTTGTTATCTTCAAAAACGACTTGAATTGTTGGGTTATTACTAAATTTATCGTAGTTTCCGTCTGTACTTACTGTTCCATCAGCGGCTACGGTCATTACGAGTGATTTAGTCACATCGCCCTCATCGGCAAGACGATCAATCATTCCACCAAATGAATTCGCGGTTCCAGAATAGCCATGGACAAAAAGTGTAGGGATAGCAATTTCAGAAACAGGATTGACTGTTTTTTTCGTTGTTTTATTCGCTGTTATAGTAGGTTCTTTGGCTGCTTTTTTAGTCGGTTCAAATTGAAGGAAAATTATCCAGAAGCCAGCAACAATAATGGCTAAAACGATAATGGCAATTATAACTTTTTTCATTCGAAACATCCTTTAATATTTATTTCTCTCCCCATAAAAATTGGCCAACATACTTATCAACGACAGTAGACTCATGCATGCTACTGTGCGTTGCTTGCGGTCCTTTGATGACGTGTGTAATTACTTTTTGATGTGCAAATAATTTCTCGCCATATAAGACGCTATCTAATTTTACTTCACCATCACTATTCGAGCCATCTTCCAGATTACCACCAATAATCATAATTTCTGTATTATCGGGTAAAACTTTCGCCATTTTTTCAGCAAATTTTGCATGAACATTATTGGCATTTTTAATATCCACTTGCTGATCACCATTAACGTATTCTTCCGGATAAAATGGCACGGCAAGGAAAACAATTTTGTTTACTTGTGGATAAGATTTATTTTTTTCATAACTTGCTAAATACGCCACCCAAGCGCCACCACCCATCGAGTGACCAATTGCATTGAATTTTTTAATTCCATAATTTTGTTGTAAATAAGACATGACTTTTTTTGTCCACATGGATTGTTGGGGGAGCGTCGCCCGATTATCTTCAAAAACAATGTTGATAAGTGGATTTTTTTCATTTTTATTATAAGTTCCAGTAGTAGAAATATCGCCATCTGGGCTTACATTAACCGTTAATGATTCCGTACCCCAATCATACTTTTGATCAAAGCGACGTATCATTCCATGAAGCGAACGGTCTGTCCCGCGATAACCATGAATAAAAATGGTCGGAATGGAATCGTTGGCTGCTTTTGGATATGACGTGTTAATCGTTAGTAAAATAAATATAGCTCCAACTAAACAGCCTAATGGTAAGATAATGGAGAAGAACACGCGCTTTAGCATTATTTTACGCCCCTTTAAATTTCGTTATGAACAAATTATACATTTTTTTAAAGGAAAACGCACGATTGGTCTTCTTTTTCTAACAATTTAATAGTTTATTCTCATGAAAACATATAGTATACTGGAAAAATAAGCGAAGAAACGGAGGCATTTTTACATGATTAAACGAACTGGTGAGATAGTACTCGCTATTATAGGTCTTATTTTTAGTGTACTTACACAAGCAGCTATTGCTATTATAGGTCTTTTAATGACAAGTGGTTCAAAAGGAAAAGATGGTTTAGCGACATTTTACAATAATTACTACCAAACAATGACAGAACGGGAAATTCCAAAAAGTGAAATTCCTGACCCTGACCGTGTGCTAAATTTCGTCCAAACATTATCTTGGACAACATTAACAGGTGGACTGATTACGCTTGCTCTTGGCGGATTTGGTATTTATTACATAATGAAAAATAAAAAGCCAGCCTTTGCGGGATATTTATTCTTAGCAGCAGGTATTGTATCGCTACTTTCAACGGCACTGATTACTTTTATTCCTGCGATACTACTGATTGTCGCAGCAATTCTTTGTTTTGTTCGTAAACCTAAAAGCACTTTTTCAGGATTATAATTCGTAACGAGTTTGAATTTTTCAAGCTCGTTTTTGTTTTATTGGTCGTTTTTTAGGGAATAAAATAGTGGATTTCAAGAGGAGGTTGATAGTGTGAAAAATAAAGTAGGGATTATTGCCGGAGCCGTCGCTGGAGTTCTAACCTGCGCAGCAATTTACGTAGTGAAAAAACAGCAGCCACCTACGCCTTTTGATGAGGTAAATGATATTCGAACACGTTATGCGGACAAAGAAATTTCAGAAACAGAGCTGGAAGAGAACAACATGATTTCAGAAGGTGGCGTTTCTTCTATTCAATATGAAGAAAAAGTAAAATAAACGAAAAGCAGTTTGTATCTTGCGTTGTGCAGGAAGCAAGCTGTTTTTTGTTTGTAAAAAACTGCTTATTATAGTAGATATATGTTATCCTGTAGTTAGACAATAGGGCTCAAGTTGTAGGTGAATTTCCTTCTACAGCGGGTTATTATACTTGATACATAGCGTTATGATAGGTACAGTAATAAAAGAAAATATATCAGCGACATTTGGAAGTTAGGAGGTAGACGCATGAGAGCAATATTCCTTGGCATATTAATCGTTTTACTAATAGCGATGATACTTATCGTCTTATGGCCAGCAATCATGGCAACTATTGGCGCAGTACTCGGCTTTTGGTCACTAAAGAAATTACTTGAAGCAAGATCTGTAAGCGAAAAAGTTATTTATGGTGTTCTAATCGGCGTGGGTGCCTTAATAATTCTAGCTAACTTAAAAGGAATTTTGGTTGTTGCAATTATCGGAGCAATCATTTACTTCCTAACTAGAAATAAAAATAAACCAAGAAAAAATGATGACGTATTCGACTACCCATACAATAAATAATTGGAGGAGAAAAAAATGGCAAACCTTTTTGAAAAAATGAAACAATGGAATAAAGAAGTTAGTGAAAAAATCGAGAAACGTGAAGAAAAACGTCGTAATTCAGTAAGTTACTATATGGATAAAACAAAACAAGAAATGAAAGACGCAGAACGCATGGTAGAAAAACAACGCGAACTAAAATCTCTTTTCTATAAAGAATATAAAGAAATGGAAGTTTATGTTGAAAAACGTCGTCGCCAAGCAGAAATTGCTAAAGAAGCTGGCGAAACAAAACTAGCTGAGTTCGCTTTAGAAGAAGTAGCTCAATACGAAGAACAATTAGAAGCTACGAAAGGACACTATGACCAAGCGTCCGAACAACTAGACAAATTAGAACTACGCATGCACGAAATGCGCTTAAAATGGAAAAACCTTAAAACACAACATTTAGCTGAAATGGCTGAAAAAAATGCAACTGAAACATCCGAAAAAATGGATAAAGTTATCCATGATATGAGCTGGGGCAGCGTTAGCGACTATCATGAAGCGCAAAAACAACGTGACTTAGCGGAAGAAGCAGAGAAAAAAGCCGACATGAACAAAGAACTATCTCAATCATTCGATGACTTAATGGATGAACTTGAAAAGAAAACAAAGAAAAGTAAAGAAATCATCAAAGATAAAGCACAAAACTTTACTACAATGGTAGATGAAATTATCGAACGCGAAAAACAAAATTTCAAAAAACCAGAAAAAGCTTCGATGGAAGATCAATTAAATGAACTTGAAAAAGAAGCAGCAAAAGAACAACCAAAAGAAGACAAAGAAGTACTGATTCCAGAACTAGAGAAAAAAGAAGAAGAGAACGAAACAGATAAATAAAACCGTAAGCGCAGAATTAATATTCTGCGCTTTTTTAATGCGTTCACCATTTTTTTGGTTATTTTACTTTTTTTTGGGTAAAGAGGAAAAGATAAGTTGCATTTTAATAGATACATGCTATAATAATTGGTATAGACCGATTTAATGAGGAGGCAAATTGTAATGACTAACAAAGTAATTACTAACGCTACAATTTATACTGGTAAAGGTGTTCTAGAAAATGCTTTCGTACGTTTTGATAAACAAATTTTAGAAGTTGGCTCAATGGCTAATTTTCAAGCGGACAAAGCGGAAGAAGTAATCGATGCAAAAGGACAAAAACTTGTTCCAGGTTTCATTGATGTTCATTCACATGGTGGTTATAGTTTTGACGCAATGGATGCGGATCCAGACGCACTTAGAAAACAAGTAAATGGTATGTTAAATGAAGGGATTACTACTTACTTCCCAACAACGATGACGCAATCACACGAAAATATCGAAAAAGCGCTAAAAGTGATTAACGAAGTCGCGCAAACAGAACCTGTTATTGGCGGAATTCATTTGGAAGGCCCATTTGTTTCCAAAGTCTTTAAAGGAGCGCAACCAGAAGAATACATCCAAGCACCTGACTTGGAACTTTTCAAAAAATGGTTTGATATTTCTGGTGGCTTAATTAAATTAGTAACATACGCGCCAGAACATGATACTTCTGCTGATTTTGAAAATTTGTGTTTCGAACTAGGAGTTGTTCCAAGTATTGGTCACTCCAACGATGTGCGCGAACACTTGAAAACAAGTAAAGCGACACATGCGACACATTTATATAATGCATGTCATCGTATGACACACCGCGAGCCAGGCGTTCCAGGTCACGTTTTACTAGAACGAGGCATTAATGCAGAACTAATTGTTGATGGTATTCACGTTCATCCTGATATGGTGAAATTAGCCTATCAAATGAAAGGGCCAGAACATTTATGCATTATCACTGACTCCATGCGAGCAAAAGGTATGCCAGAAGGAAAATCCGAACTTGGCGGCCAAACAGTTATCGTAAAAGATAAACAAGCTCGTTTAGAAGATGGAACTTTAGCCGGAAGTGTACTTACTTACGACGACGGTTTCCGCAACATGATTAAATTCACAGGATGCTCAGTTGAAGAAGCAGTTCTTATGTCTTCTGGAAACCAAGCACGCGAATTTAATTTAACACAAAAAGGCACAATTGAGGCTGGTAAGGATGCAGATTTCAACTTACTAGACGAAGATTTACACATTACAGCAACATATTCATTCGGAAAAAAACATTCTTGAGAGGAAGATATTAATATGCAACTTATCACAACAGAAAATAAATTAGCAGGTTCCAAAAAAGCGTTAGAAATTATCGAAAAAGGCATTACATCAGGCGAAGTAAACACACTTGGCCTAGCAACAGGAAGCACACCAGAAACACTTTATGCTGAGCTTGTAAAAAGTGATGTTGACACTAAAAATGTAACAACAACGAACCTAGATGAATATGTAGGTCTTGCAGCAAACGACCCAAACAGTTATCATTACTATATGAACGACTTGTTATTCTCTAAAAAAGCATTTAAAGAAAGTTTCTTACCAAACGGAGAAGCGACAGATGCAGAAGCAGAATGCGCACGTTATGAAGAAATTTTATCTGAGCACCCAATTGATATTCAAGTGCTTGGAATTGGAACAAATGGCCACATCGGTTTTAACGAACCAGGAACTTCTTTTGATTCGTTAACACATAAAGTCGTTTTAACAGATTCTACTCGTGAAGCAAACAAACGCTTTTTCGAAAGAGAAGAAGATGTTCCAACACATGCTTATTCTATGGGAATTAAATCAATCATGAATGCGAAGAAAATTATCCTACTTGCTTTTGGTGAAAACAAAGCACAAGCAATCAAAGAAACTATTAAAGGACCTGTAGATGTGAATTGTCCTGCTTCTGTTCTTCAAAATCATCCAGATGTTACCGTGATTCTTGACAACGAGGCGGCGTCACTTCTATAAGAAGAGGGCGGGAAAATGATCGATAAACAATCAGGAATACCGATTTACATTCAGATTCAAAGTGAAATTAAAAAGAAAATGGAAGATGGCGTCTGGAAAGTTGGCACATCGATTCCAGCTGAACGTCAACTTGCGGAAATGTTTCATGTCAGCCGAATGACTGTAAGACAAGCTATTCAAGGCCTTGTTGATGATAACATTTTGCAAAGACGTGTTGGTGCTGGTACTTTTATTGCGGAAAAGAAATTAACGGAACGACTAGAAGCGGTTACGAGTTTTACGAATTTGATGTTACAAGAGGGCAAAGTTCCTTCGACGCGAATCGTAGCGTACGGTATTCGTCCGGCAAGTACGCAAGAACAAGAGGCTTTACAACTACCAGAAAACAGTAATGTAATGAAAATTGAGCGGATTCGTTACGGCGATCGCGTGCCAATTCTTTATGAAGTTGCTGCCATTCCAGAAAAAATTGCTTCACTGCTAACAAAGGAAGACATAATGGATTCCCTTTATAAAGCGATTGAATTAAAACTTGGTCAAACAATTGGAGAAGCAGAACAAATTATGGAGGCTTCTTTAGTATCAGAAAAAATTGCGCCATATCTTGATGTAAAACTCGGATCACCGGTTATGAAACTCAGACAAATTACAACATTAGAAGACGGTCGACCATTTGAATTTACTCGTTCCCAGTATGTAGGTAGTAGATTTCAATTTGTAGCTAGGATTAAACAATAAATTAAAAGCTTGAGGTAGCATGCGTGCGCTTCAAGCTTTTTTTGCTTAATGATTTTCGTTGTCTTTTTGCAAATAAAAAAGTATAATGAGATGAGTAAAAAATTTGCGGGGAGGACTAGCCATGAGCTGGATGATTATTTTTATATGTTTTGGCGCGTCCGTACTACTTACACCGCTAATTCGAAAAATAGCACTTTACTTTGATATTACAGATAAACCAGATCAACGTCGCATTAATGTTAAGCCAATTCCGAGCTTGGGTGGACTAGCAATCTTCATTAGTTTCGCTATCGGAATGTTTTTACTTCCAATTGAAAACGAATTCTTATGGCCGCTGTTGATTGCGGCATTTGTCATGGTTTTGACTGGATTATTAGATGATATTATGGAATTTAAAGCAAGATATAAATTAATTGGCCAAATCGCCGCTGCCTTTATTATTGTATTTTGGGGCAATCTTAGCATCGACTTTATCAACTTACCATTCGGTGGAGAAATTCATTTTGGAATATTAAGCATTCCACTAACGATCATTTGGATTGTAGCGATTACGAATGCTATTAATTTAATCGATGGACTGGACGGTCTTGCTGCTGGTGTTTCGACAATTGCTTTACTGACAATTTTAGGAATGGCATTTATCATGGGCGATGCACTTGTTATTATGATAGCAAGCGTACTAATCGCTGGGACACTTGGATTTCTACCGTATAACTTTAATCCTGCCAAAATTTTCATGGGGGACACGGGAGCACTTTTCTTAGGTTTTATTATTTCCGTTTTATCTGTGATGGGATTCAAAAATGTCACGTTTATTTCTTTAATTGTACCGATTTTAATCTTAGGAGTACCGATTTCTGATACACTTTTTGCAATTATCCGCCGTATGGTAACGAAACAACCAATCGCGATGGCTGATAAATCGCATTTACATCATTGTTTATTACGACTTGGCTTTACGCATCGTCAAACCGTTATTTTGATTTATGCGATTGCGGCATTGTTTTCTTTATTCGCATTTATTTTCACGATGTCGACACTTTGGGGCTCGATGATTTTAATCGCCGTACTGCTTGTTTTAATTGAAGTTATGATTGAGACACTTGGGCTGGTAGGAAGCTCGTATCGACCATTACTGAATTTATTTAAACTAACAAAAGAAGATAAAATAGATTAGAGATTAGTTACTTAGGCTAGTCTCTTTTTTGTGCCAAAATTCTTATTGAGTAACAAGTCTTCTTGTGATACATTTATCAAGTAACGTTTTTGTAGAAATGAGGAGAAAAACATGGAAATCATTGCGACAGCAGATTCAATGAAACAAGCTGAACAATTGCTTCGCGCGGGGGTAGACAGATTATACGTAGGTAATAGCCAATTTGGTTTAAGATTGCCGTATTCGTTTTCTGTCGAAGAATTACGTGAAATAGTTCATTTAGCGCACCAAGAAGGGAAAAAAGTAACTGTAGCAGTAAATTCGTTAATGCACAACGAACATATGGAAGGGTTGCCGGGCTTTTTAGAGCAACTTGCAGATATGAAAGTGGACGCGGTAGCATGCGGCGATCCAGGTGCAATTATGCTTTTAAGTGAAATGGCTCAACCAATCCCATTTATTTACGATGCCCAAACATTTGTAACTAGCGCAGAACAAATTTCGTTTTGGGAACAACAAGGAGCGGTCGGAGCAGTACTTGCAAGAGAATTAACAGAAGGCGAAATTAAAGCTATTGCGAAAAGCCTCACTATTCCTGTAGAAGTACTTGTTTACGGGCCTACTTGCATCCATCAATCCAAACGTAGACTAGTAACAAACTATCAACGTATTGTTGAAATGGAAGATGATACATCGAAGGAACGCGGGCTTTATTTACGTGAACCTAATGATGAAACAAGCCAATTGCCAATCTATGAAGACGAGTCTGGAACGCATATTTTTGCTTCTGAGGATGTTTCGCTTGTGCCGTATTTGGCTGATTTATATGAAGCTGGTTTAAAAACGTGGAAACTCGATGGCGTTCTTGCAGAATCGGATAATTTCGTCCAAATTGCAGCTTTGCTCGTTGAGGCGAAAGAAGCCGTTATAGAAGGCCAATTTGTTGCGGAGTATTTTGTGAATAAATTAACGGAATTACAACCTAAAACTAGAAATTTAGACGCTGGATTTTACTTGAAAAATCCGGATGATGTGAAGTAGGGGGAATAGCATAATGAGTAAAGTATTAAAAAAACCAGAAGTGCTAGCTCCAGCTGGTAACTTAGAAAAATTAAAAATTGCGATTCGCTATGGTGCGGACGCTGTATATATTGGTGGACAAGCTTTCGGGCTTCGGTCACGTGCAGGAAATTTTAGTTATGAAGAAATGGAACAAGGTATTGCTTTTGCGCACGAACGAAATGCGAAAGTATATGTGGCAGCGAATATGGTTGCGCATGCTGGTGATACAGAAGGTGCTGGTGAATTTTTCCGGACACTTCGCGATATTGGCATTGACGCAGTAATCGTTTCTGATCCAGCCTTAATTAGCATTTGTTTCCAAGATGCACCAGGTTTACCAGTCCACTTATCCACACAAGCTTCGGCAACTAACTATAAAACTTTAGAATTTTGGAAGAAGCAAGGTCTTGAACGAGTTGTGCTTGCACGTGAAGTTAGCATGCAAGAAATTCAAGAAATTGGCGAAAAAACCGATGTTGAAATGGAAGCTTTCATTCACGGTGCAATGTGTATTTCTTATTCCGGCCGTTGTACGTTATCGAATCATATGGCGAACCGTGATGCGAACCGCGGAGGATGTGCGCAAAGTTGTCGTTGGAAATATGATTTATTTGAAATTGATAATGGTGTTTCGAAAAATTTAGTTGATACCGATGAAGAACCATTTTCGATGAGTGCGGTCGATTTATCGATGATTAAATATATTCCAGATATGGTCGATGCTGGCGTAGATAGCTTGAAAATCGAAGGACGAATGAAGTCGATTCATTATGTTTCAACGGTTGCAAGTGTCTATCGTCGCGCAGTCGATGCTTATTGCGCGGACCCTGAGAACTATGTGTTTGACCCGGCTTGGGAAGAAGAATTATGGAAAGTTGCACAACGCGAATTGTCTACAGGCTTTTTCTATAAAGAACCAACCGAAGACGAGCAATTATTCGGGAAAACGCGGAAAATTCCTCAATATGCTTTTGCGGCGCAAGTGCTGGAATATGATGAGGAAACAAAAATCGCTACTTTACAACAACGAAATAATTTTGGTGTAGGGGAAGAAATTGAATTTTATGGCCCAGGAGATACTGGATTTAAGCAAGTCGTAGAAGTACTTTGGAATGAACATGGTGAGGAAATTGACCGTGCGCCCAATGCAATGATGACAATTAAAATGCCAGTAGACAAACCTGTGAAGCCGTTTTATTTTATGCGAAAGAAAAAATAAAATCTCATGCTGCAGTAGGATTGTCGTGTACTCCCTAAGTAAGGTATAATGGGGTTAGTACATATGAAGGAGGAGATTAATTATGATAGGATGGATTATTGCTATCGCTGTTGTTGTTATTTTAGTATTGATTTATTTCGGACTATACAACAGCCTTGTAAAATACCGTAACCGTGTGGATGAAACTTGGGCACAAATTGACGTACAATTAAAACGTAGATTTGACTTAATTCCAAATTTAGTTGAAACAGTTAAAGGGTATGCAAAACATGAAAAAGAAACATTGACACAAGTAATTGAAGCTCGTAACAAAATGATGGAAGTTCCTGCTGACAACCTTCAAGGACAAATCGAAGCAGACAATATGCTAAGTGGAGCACTTAAATCTATTTTTGCATTAGGGGAAGCTTATCCAGACTTAAAAGCAAATACTTCTTTCATTGAATTACAACATGAATTAACTACTACGGAAAACAAAGTGGCTTATTCTCGCCAGCTTTATAACACAACCGTAATGACTTATAACACAAAAGTACAATCAGTACCAACTAACATCGTTGCAAAACTGCATAACTTTACAGAACGTGACATGCTTTCTATTCCAGAAGTAGAGCGCGTTGCACCAAAAGTAGAGTTTTAAGCCATGAAGGAGAGCGAAAATTATGCTATTCGAACAAATTGCAGCAAATAAGCGAAAAACTGTTTTTATCATTCTTGGCTTTTTCATTTTCGTTCTTATGGTTGGTGCTGCTATAGGTATTATTGTTTGGAATAATTATCTGAATGGGCTTATACTAGCAGCAGTTATTGGTGTATTTTATATTTTGATTATGGTGATGAGCAGTTCGTCAGTTGTTATGGCGATGAACCATGCGAAGGAAGTCACCTCAAAAGAGCAAGCACCAGTTTTGTGGGATACCGTTGAAAGCATGGCAATGGTTGCTGGTATTCCGATGCCCAAAGTATATATTGTTGAGGATGCAAGTCCAAACGCTTTTGCGACAGGAATTTCTCCGGAAAAAGGAGCAGTGGCTGTCACTAGAGGATTACTAAATAAATTAGAACGATATGAATTAGAAGGCGTTATCGCGCACGAAATTTCTCATATTCGTAATTATGATATTCGGTTATCAACAATCGCTATTGCGCTTGTGGCGGTAATTGCGATTCTTAGTGATATAGCAATGCGAATGATTTTCTGGGGAAGCCTAACTGGCGGCAGAAATAACCGTAAAAGTGACAACAATAACAGTGGCGGGGCGCAAGCGATTATCTACATTGTCGCGCTAATATTTGTTATTTTGGCACCAATTATTGCAACAGCTATTCAATTTGCGCTATCCCGTAACCGGGAATATTTAGCTGATGCAAGCGCGGTAGAACTAACACGAAATCCAGATGGACTTATCCAAGCATTGAAAAAAATTAGCGGTGATTCGAAAAAAATGGAAGAAGTTAGCGCTTCTAGTGAATCAATTTACTTTTCATCACCACTCAAGTCTAAAAAAAATAAGCCGGGTCTTTTCGACTCACATCCGCCAATTAGTTCGCGGATCGAACGCTTAGAAAATATGTAATAAAAAAAGTAGCAGCCTAGGAAATAGGTTGCTACTTTTTTTATTATAAGTTACCGATATACTTCCAGTGCGACTGGCCAGCTGGAGCATCAATTAATTCTACTTTTTGTTGGAGACGCCATTTTTTCATTTGGCGCTCGATTTGTTGTTCAGAAACACCATAAAATTCTGCCATCGAAGCGGAAGAAGTTACTTTTACTTTGGCTAAATATTCTTCCATTTGAGGGCGTGCTTCTGGTTCTGGGGAATCATTTAAAAGCTCAGATAAAACGTGCACATAAACTTCATAACGATGAAGTCCACTTAGTTTTAATCCGGCATCTTCTATATTTTTATTGAAAAATACTACGGTAGGATTTTCGTGAATTTCCATTTCTTGTGCTACTTTTTGGTCGCCGATATAAGCGCGTTTCGCAACAGTAGAAGCTAAATCTTTTTTGAATTCTGGAAGATCTAGGCCGGTGGAAATGGCAATATCATGAAGTACTTCTTCACTAGCGATATCTTTATTTTCAAGGAAATAGGCTGCTTGAATCTTACGTAAAAATGTAATGCCTTGTTTTTTTCCTTGGAGTTCAGCGGCTTTGACTGCAAGACAAGAAATATAGGAAAGGTGCGCCCCTATTTGTTGTTCTTTTAAGCTTAGGTTACTATTTCCGGCGCGCTTTTGTTTACAAACAAATGTCTGCAAATTATTATGCAGAACATAACGCAATTTGAAATAGTTCCCGTACTCCATTTGTAACCGGAGCATGTTCGCTTCAATATTCCAACAGTCATCACAAGCTGGATCGAAAAATAGATAAATTTCGATTGGCTTGGCATTTGCTACTGACTGATAATATAAATTTTGGTTAATCATTTGCTATCACCTGATTTTCAAATTCTAAATATCTTTAAACAGATACTCATTTCAATGTACCAGTGTGAAAAGAAATAATTCACTGCTCAGTAAAAGCTGATACAAAATTGGGTTTTGCAACTTACATATCTATTTTATCAGCGTAATGTAAATTTAACAAATAATTGTCATTGGCTTAACATATTTATTCGCTGTTTTTTAAGATTTTGTGTCATTTTACTGCAAATTTGTACAAATTTACTCATTATCTCCATATACGTGATGATAAAATCTTGCCACTTTGTTTTCGGCTGGTTGATTAGTTATTTGATATTCTTTCAGTAACTTATCAAAAATTTCTTTTCCTTTATCATAATCTGCCACTTCATATTCTAAATCAAAATCAGATATCGTACCATAAAAGTTCTTGTCAAAAACGAGCAAGCCTTTTTTATAGTCTTTTTCAGCGCGGATTGTTTTGAGCGAACCGAAAACTTGTAAATCTTCATGGTTGATGCCGATTTCTTTTAATGTATCGCGAACAGGGCCAACTGGAATGTTAGCTCCGGCAATAATCGCGGTTGCTTGGTCGGCACCAAGGATTTGTGTTGTTTCCATTAAGCCGCGCGATTCTGGGGTTTTAAGTGTTAATTGATATTGCGATTCTAACTGACGAATACGAAGCGCGGAATGACGTTCTTTTAAGCCGAAATCAGCTGTATCTAAATAATAATTCGTTTGCTCGAAAAAATCTTCTTCTTTCACGCGGAAATTTTCTGTTAGAGTATCGTATTCTTCTTTTGTTAATAAATTACGGAATTCGATTTCTAGTTCTTTTACCATGGAAAATCAGCTCCTTTTAATGAAATGTTGCATCTAAATCTTGTGCGTAAAATTGAATCGCTTTTTTGTAGCTTAAAATATCTTTGTCGTTTGTAGTATTTGTTAGTAACAGCAAGGTTTCTTGGAGTGCTTCTTTTTCTAACCCTTGATTATACTTAGCCATAATCGAAAAAGTGCGTAAGGCATTGTTCTCTGGGAATTCTTGCAGCGCTTTTTGGAAAAGGGTGCTTGATTTCTCGGCTTGACCTGTAATGCGGTAAGTGCTGCCGAGGCCAATATAGGCTTCTTTACGATCAGCGGCGGGAAGACCAAGTTCAAGTGCTTTCTCGTAAAAAGGGATTGCCGCATCTTCTTTGCCAAGCGCGTCGTGTGCCCATGCGGCAAAATAATGAAGTTCAGCGCTTTTTGGATTGTTTTTTAGTTCGTTGAGTGCCTGAGTACGCGCAGTTTCGTAATCGCCATTTTGAAGTAAAGTAAGAATCATTTTTATCATCCTTTTTATTATCGTTTGAGGGCTTCGGTTTTATTTTAACATGGGATTGAAAAAAAGGTTACTTTAAGCAAGGTGGATTAACGGCTTTTGTGTTAAAATATAACTGATGTTGCATAAATTTAATCATGAATATACTTGAGGTGAGCGATTTGAATCATTGGGAAGACTTTTTAGCGCCTTACAAACAGGCAGTGGAAGAACTTAAAATTAAACTTAAAGGAATGCGTTCACAATTTGAGCTTGAAAATAATCATTCGCCAATTGAATTTGTTACAGGTCGAGTGAAGCCGGTTGCGAGCATATTAGACAAGGCTAATCAAAAACATATTGCGCTAGATCATTTAGTAGAAGAAATGCAGGATATTGCGGGACTCAGAATGATGTGTCAATTTGTAGATGATATTGAAGTGGTAGTTCGTCTTTTAAGGCAGCGGAATGATTTTCGAATTGTAGAAGAACGCGATTATATTACCAACAAGAAACCCAGTGGATATCGGTCGTATCACGTCGTTATCGAATACCCAGTGGAAACTATCCAAGGGGAAAAGAAAATTTTAGCTGAAATCCAAATTAGGACGCTAGCGATGAATTTTTGGGCAACGATTGAACATTCGGTAAACTATAAGTATCAAGGTGAATTTCCAGAAGCAATCAATAAACGACTAAAACGCGCTGCGGAGGCGGCTTTCCAATTAGATGAAGAAATGTCGCAAATTCGTGAAGAAATCCAAGAAGCGCAAGTCTATTTTTCACAAAACAAAGATGCATCAAAGGACAAAAAAGCGGTACATCAAGTGATGCCAAAGAAAAATAAGTAACTAGTTGTAGGAATAGGGGCGAATAGAAATAATGAAATATATGATTACTTCAAAAGGAGACGAAAAGTCTGATTTGCTGCGACTAAATATGATCGCGGGTTTTGGGGAACATGACATGGAATATGATGAGGTAGAACCTGAAATTGTTATTTCTATTGGCGGAGACGGAACTTTCCTGTCTGCGTTTCATCAATATGAGGAGCGCTTGGATGAGATTGCCTTTATTGGGATTCATACTGGGCATCTTGGTTTTTATGCAGATTGGAGACCAGCAGAGGCAGAGAAATTAGTGCAACTTTTGGCAAAAGGGGAATATCAGAAAGTTTCCTATCCTCTTCTTAAAACAACCGTGAAGTATGGCATTGGTAAAAAAGAAGCAACGTATTTAGCGTTAAATGAATCTACGGTCAAAAGTTCAGGCGGGCCGTTTGTTGTTGATGTAGTCATTAATGATATTCATTTTGAACGATTTCGCGGTGATGGACTTTGTATGTCAACGCCTAGTGGCACAACGGCATACAATAAATCACTTGGTGGGGCGTTGATGCATCCATCGATTGAAGCAATGCAGTTAACGGAGATGGCGTCGATTAATAATCGTGTTTACCGGACAATTGGTAGCCCGCTTGTTTTTCCTAAGCATCATGTCGTTAGTTTGCAGCCGGTCAATGATAAAGACTTCCAGATTTCGGTGGATCATTTAAGCATTTTGCATCGTGAAGTACAAGAAATCCGTTATGAAGTATCTGCCAAAAAAGTTCATTTTGCCAGATTTAGATCATTTCCGTTTTGGCGTCGCGTACACGATTCGTTTATTGAAGATTAAGCTAGCAGGAGGAAGCATGTGTTTTTAGAATGGGAAGTAGAAACAGAAGAAAATGGGCTTTTACTTCGGACTTTTTTGAAGAGCAAGCACATTTCTAAACAATTATTAACCGCTGTGAAATTTAGTGCAGACGGAAAAATTGAAGTAAATAATGTCGAACAAAATGTACTTTATCACGTCAAAAGTGGCGATCAGGTTAGACTAACGTTTCCAACAGAGCAACAAAATGAACGTTTGCTTGCTGAGCATACCGAGTTGGAGATAGTTTTTGAAGATGATTTTCTATTAATTATTAACAAACCGGCCGGAATGGCTTCGATTCCATCGCAGTATCATCCACACGGATCAGTCGCAAATTTTGTCAAAGGGCATTATGAGGCGCAAGGCCTTACGAGTGCCATTCATATTGTAACGAGGCTTGATCGTGAGACTTCAGGACTAATGCTAATTGCTAAAAATAGGTTTGCCCACGCTAGACTCAGCACCTTTTTACAGCAAGGATTGTTAAAACGACGCTATCAAGCTTTTACAGGTGGCGTTTTAGCAGAACAAGAGGGATCGATTGAAGCGCCAATAGGGCGTAAAGAAGTGAGCATAATGGAACGTTTTGTTACTCCTGAGGGAAAATATGCCAAAACAAATTACACGGTTCTCGAGCGTTACAGAGCGTTTGATCACGTAGCCATTCAACTGGAAACTGGACGGACGCATCAAATTCGCGTGCATTTCTCGTACATCGGTCATCCGCTTATTGGCGATGATATGTATGGTGGGGATACTACTTTACTGCAAAGACAAGCACTACACTCGTGTCATCTGCATTTAGTCCATCCTTTGACAGAAGAATATATGGCATTTGATCTGCCTTTACCAGCAGATATGGAAGAGATAATTCAAAAATCGAAGTAATAAGTGTTTTAAAAAGTTATTTGGTCATGTAAAATGGAAGAAGCGAACAAATCGCATCAATTTTAGGAGGAAAGAACATGAATTTATCATTAGAGGGAAAAACATATGTTGTAATGGGAGTAGCTAATAAGCGTAGTATCGCTTGGGCAATCGCTCGTTCACTAAATGAAGCTGGGGCAAAACTTGTATTTACATATGCCGATGAGCGTGCGAAAAAAAGCATTACAGAACTAGTACCTTCACTAAACGAAGAAAATCAAAACCCGCTTATTCTAGCTTGTGATGTATCAAGTGAAGAAGCGATTACAGAAACATTTGAAACAATTAAAAATAAAGTTGGTAAACTTAGCGGCTTAGCACACTGTATTGCTTTTGCTAACAAAGACTTTTTAACTGGGGATTATTTAGAAGTAGATCGTAAAAGCTTCTTACAAGCGCATGAAATTAGTGCTTATTCGTTTACAGCGGTTGCTCGTGCGTTAAAACACTTGGAAATGTTAACAGAAGATGCAAGTCTATTAACACTAACTTATCTTGGTGGGGAACGTGTAGTAGAAAACTATAACATTATGGGTGTTGCGAAAGCTTCCCTTGATGCAAGTGTTAAATACCTTGCTATGGACCTTGGAGCGATCGGTGTGCGTGTAAATGCGATTTCAGCTGGACCAATCAGAACAGTATCTGCTCGTGGCGTTAGCGGCTTCTCTGACTCTATTTCACTAATAGAAGAAAAAGCTCCACTAAAACGTGCGACACAAGCGGAAGAAGTTGGCGATACAGCTTACTACTTATTCAGTAACTTATCTCGAGGCGTTACAGGCGAAGTTATTCACGTCGATAGCGGTTATCATATTATTGGATTCTAAAGAAAAAACCAGAAGTAGTTTAAAACTACTTCTGGTCTTTTTTTGGTCCGTCTTCTGGATGTTCTTTAAAGTAATAATCTTTTGGTGTTGGTTTATAATTTGTTTGGACCGGTTCTTTAACGAAATCAGCCAGTGCTTGGTCGATTTTAACCCAACCGCGCCAGCTTAAATGAATCGGATCTTCTAAGAAGAACGCTTCATTTTGATATTCTTCTAGAGAGTAATAGCGGAAGCCTTGGCTCTCGATTTGTTGTTTTGTTTTAGCGTAATAACCGTCTAATCCTTGTTTGTTCATACCAATGTAATCAATCCATTTTCCGTTGATAGGAGGATTAATGAAGATGACATCTGCGCCAGCTTTTTTGAATGCATCCATAAGTAGTTGCAAATCAGCAAACTCTGGAGATTGGTCATAACGTAAATCTTTACGACTATCTTTTAGTTCACCTTCAATAGGTTTGATTTTTTTCTGGTAATAATGTTCTTTCACTTGGAATGGGTTATCACCAATACTTTTCTCACCAGTTTCTTTCGCTAGATCGTCAAGTTGTTTGTAATCTAAATTATCTGGAAGAGCTTTTAGGCCCTTATCTACGCGATCTTGTTTAGAACCAGAGACAGATTTTGATTCTAAATCGTCTTTACGTTCTAAGATTTTCAGTTCGATATTTCCAGCAACTTTTAGAAGTTTTGGATCATGCGGTTTTTTAGGTCCTTTTGCAACAATATTTTCAAGTAATTTCTTTAATGTAGAGTCGCTTTGAACCACTTGGAAAGTAAGTAAACGTTTTGCAGCGTACCGACGTTCAGGCGTGTTTTTCGTATCTTCAAGTGCAAATTTGTATGCATGAAGAGGGGAGAAGTTAGCGCCAAACGATGGATCAGAAACGCCTTTAGGTTGGAACCACTGCGGAGATAAGATTACCGCTACTTTTTTGCCTTTTAAATCATCACCAAGTGCATTTACATCTAAGAAATGACTTAATGATTGTGTACCAGGACGACCAAGTAAGAATGGTGTATAGCCCTGATCATATTTTTTTGATACTACGCTAGGATGAAATGAATCGACACGAGAAAGCTCTGATGAACCATAAATTGGTAAATAGTTTCCTTCTTTTAAAGCTTCTTTCTGGATGTCTAAGCCTTGGATGACGTATTCGTTCATAGACGTAGCGCTTTCCTCTACCGTTTTAGAAGAAACGTGAGAGAATAAGCTGCTAGGTCCGAATAGAACGAAAAGGAAAACCGCGAATGCGACCATTAAAGGCCCAAATGTCATCCACAGCTTTTTTTTCATTATTTTAGCGCCTCAAGTTGAGTAATGATCATTTCAGGAGTAGCCCATTCGTCGCGGTCAAATTCGGAAACGGGAACAGTAATATCTAGTTTTTCTTCAATTTCGATTAATAGTTGAACAGTAGCCATAGAATCAAGCAAACCTTCATCAAATAATTTGATGTTTGTATTTTGTACTACTTCATCAGTTTCTGTAATTTCTTCTAAGATTTCTAATACGTTTTCGCGAAAAGCCATTTTAAATTACCACCTTTAGTTAGTTTTAAAAATTAATTTTATCTAAAATACCTGAGAAAATCAGGAATCCGAAACAAACAAATTGGAATGTAATGATAACGCCGATTACATAAGTTATTTTGTTTTTTGGATAGAATTTGTGTTTCTTGTTGAAGCGTTCGATTAGGTCAAATCCGACAATTAGTGTTGCTTGATATAGACCATAAACGATGTAATACCAGTGAAGTCCGTGCCATACACCCATGATGAAAAAGTTAACGAAGTAAGCTAGGTAGGCAACAGTGAACTTGCTTTTAAACCATTTCTTTTTTGTTACCCATAATACGAAACGCATAAATACATAATCACGGAACCAGAATGAAAGCGTCATGTGCCAACGATTCCAGAACTCTTTAATATTTCGCGCTGCAAATGGTTTGTTAAAGTTCATCGGTGTTTGAACGCCGAGCAGGTAACTAACACCAACTGCGAAGGCACTATAACCTGCGAAGTCAAAGAATAAGTACATACTATAAGCATACATATAACCGATTAAACTCTTTGTTGTATCTACATTGTGTGTAATCGCGATGTCTAGTGGAACAACAAAATGTTTGTTTACTAAGTAAGCGATAATGAATTTGTAGAGAAATCCGAGGAAGATAAGGAATATTCCTCGATTTAATAACGCCACATAAGCTTCTTTGCTAGGCGGATTATCAATGTCTTTTTTAAAGCGACGGAACCGGTCAATCGGTCCGGATGAAATAGTTGGGAAGAATAGTAAGAAGTTAACAAAATCCCACGCGTTATACTGTTTAATTAAGTTATCGCGTATTTCAATAATCATTTGCGCCGCTTTAAATGTTAGGTACGAAATTCCTAGGAAACCAACCATTGTTACATTGTCACCTAAAATTGGAACAACTTTAGAAATGACAAGTGGAAGGATGGAGAGAACTACTGCAATGACGAATACGCCACCGTGATTCAGCTTTTTCTCCTGCCTGTAATGGAAGTAAAGTCGTACAAGTGCAAGTTGCCAGAAGACGAAGAAGATAAAAGTAGCTCCTTGGACTGGGCTTGCAGAGAACATAAAGTATAAAAATACAAGTGTTACAAAAGCATTATAAATTGGTAGTCTTTTTCCTAACAAACCAGCTACTATGATAGGAATTAAAAATAGTACAAGTACACCAAAATAAAGGATTGTACCGTATGGTAAACTCACTTGTTAACCTCGCTGTTAAGCGCTTTGCGGTCAATTTTGCCATTCATCGTTAACGGGAACTCTGTCTTATAAATCCATTTTCTTGGAATCATGTATGCTGGCATAAATTCTTTGAGTTCATTTTTGATAGCTGCACTTAGCTGGTATTCTTTTTCGAAATCATTGGCAGTTGGGATGACCTGAGCGACCAACATATCTACCTTTTCGTCTTTCATTTTAGGAATAATAGCGCAGTTTTGAATGTAACTTACTTTTTTAAGATTGTTTTCAATATCTTCTAGTTCGATTCGATAACCGTGAAGTTTAATTTGGAAATCTAGGCGTCCTTGGAAGAATAGGTAACCATCCTTGATAATACCGGAATCTCCAGTATGATAAGCTTGGTAGCCTTTATAGTCAAAGAATACTTGCTCTGTTTTTTCAGGTTCATTTAAATAACCTTTGGAAACACTAGCACCGATTAGGATGATTTCTCCTTTTTCACCATCTGGAAGAATTTCGCCAGTTTCTTGGTCTACGATGTGTAAACGCATATCTGGTTTAATTACGCCAAGTGGTAAGCTTGGATAAGCATCGATAAGCTCACGAGTTACTTTTACTTGCGTTACAGCAACGGTTGCTTCAGTAGGGCCGTAAGTGTTGTAAATGACTGCATCTGGGAAACGATCAAGTAGTTCAGTTGCTGTTTTCTTAGCAAGTACTTCACCGCAGAATAAGAAGCGAGTCAAACTAGGGTTATTTTCTTGGTTAAAGTTCTCATCTAGTAAACACAAGTCTGCGAAAGAAGGAGTGGAAACCCATACGTCAAAGCTTTGCGCAGGAATTTCACGGTATAAATCTTTCATATTAGCAGTAATTGTTTTATCAAGCGGTACGAGTGTTCCACCGGATAGTAAGCTTGGATATAAATCCATCACAGATAAGTCAAACGAGAATGGCGCTTGGTTTAAGAAGCGTAATCCTTGTCTTAACGAAAAGTCTTGTAAAATCCAGTTGCTAAAGCTTACTAGGTTGTTTTGGCTGATTTGAACGCCTTTAGGATTTCCAGTACTTCCGGATGTGTAAATAATATAGTAGTTATCATCATTTTTTACACATTCAGCTTTATCTGGCACTTCTTCAAAATGTTTTTCTAAAGCGTCCATTAGTTGTTCTTGTGATAGCACAGGGCAACCAGTAATTGTAAGGTTGCTTGGTAATTCTTCTGTGCAAATAAACATAGAAGGATCAGCTGCTTTTTTAATTTGTTCTATACGTTCAACTGGCATAGAAACATCTACTGGAACATAAGCTCGACCTGATTTGATAGCGCCTAAAAATGCAACTAGCATTAATGGAGACATGTGTCCGTAGACGATAATAGGTTTTTCTTTGTCAGTATTTAGATTTTTTAGTAGAAAAGAGCCAAATGCATCCGACTGCCGTTTTAGTTCTTTGTAAGAAAGACGTGTGCCGGCATATTCGTAGCAAGGGAAATCCGGTGTCTTTTCTGCCCATGCATCAATTCTTTCGATGATACTCGTTGTCATAATTGATATTCCCATTTTTTAACAGTCCTTTCTTTTTTTAGAATTCGTTGTAAATGAATTTCGCACCTTCAGGGTTTTTGAAACCATAAAACCAAAGCAATCCAAGCAGAATAGCTAAGTAGAAAACAGTTTTCATAGTAAAGATAGTCGCTGGATGATGCAAAAATAGTTTTACTCTGTTCATAAATCCACCTCTTTATTATTTCAGTTGTGTTACAAATATTAAAAATAAACGTTTAATACTTACTTACTGTAATACATCTGTCTTTAAATGTCTAATTACATTTTTGTAAGGTTAGAAAAATAAACATATTTTGAACTTAAAAGTGTCGGCGAGTATAATGAAACTATAGATATAGCAAGGTTTTAATGCTAAGAGTGGAGGAGGAGAAATGATGAATCAAAAGAAAATAGCTGGAGAAAAAGCATGCGAATGGATTAAAGAAGGCATGATTGTGGGGCTTGGGACGGGAAGTACGGTATATTACACGATTGAAAAACTAGGTGACATGGTCGCGAAAGGCTTACAGGTTACTGGGGTTGCCACTTCGGAAGAAACTGCGAAACAAGCAGAAAAGCTAGGAATTCCTTTAAAATCGCTAAATGATGTGACAGAAATTGATGTCACAATTGATGGTGCAGATGAAATTGATGCCGACTTTCAGGGAATCAAAGGTGGAGGAGGTGCACTTTTGCGTGAAAAGATGGTTGCGAATGCTAGTTTGAAAAATATTTGGGTTGTTAGCGAGGAGAAGCTTGTAAGGGACTTGGGTGAATTTCCGTTACCTTTGGAAGTAATTCCATTTGGTTGGAAGCAAATTCAGCGTGAACTTGAAAAAGACGATATTGAAACGAACTTGCGGAAACAATCTTCTGGTGAAGTGTATGTGACAAACAATGGGAACTATATTTTGGATATTGTTAATCAAACATTTACGGATACGGCAATGTGGCAAGAAAAGTTAGCGCAAATTCCAGGGGTCGTGGAACATGGTTTATTTCTTGATTATGTGGATATGATTATTTGCGGCAAAGCGAACGGAGAAATTGAGCTCATAAAAAAATAGCTATTTCTTCTATATAAAAGAAATAACTATCTTCGTATCATATTGTTTTTTTCATTTCTTTGTGTTCAATGCCTGCATCAAGGAATATATCCGAGCAAGTTTCGTAGCCGAGTTTTTCATAGAAGGGGATAGCAGTTACCTGTGCGCCTAATTTTAACTTAGTTAAGCCGCGCGTTTTAGCTTCTGATTCAATGGCTTCCATGATTCTGCGGCCGCTACCAGTGCCACGAGCTATTTTCTGAGTGCAAATGCGTTCGACCTTGCCGTAACCATCTGTCACGCGAAATCTACCTGTTGCAAGCGGTGTGCCGTCCTCTGCGTAATCAACAAACATGACAACGGAGTCCATTTTATCGAATTCGTCCCATTCTAATGCGGGATCAACATGTTGTTCAACGACAAATACGTCGTTTCTAATTTTTAATGCGGCTTGTTTGCCGAGCTCATCTGTTACTTTCTTTACGGTCAAGATATTTTCGTCCTTTCTTATGCGCGCATACTTTCTAAATCAAATGTATTGACTGGAAGCATAAATTGCAAAGAATCTTTGATAAATGGCTGCCAGTACTTCCAGCGGTGATCGCCGTTAAATACATGGAAATAATAATCAAATCCGCGAGCGCTTAAAATTTGTTCTAATGATTTATTTGGTGATAGGAAATCGAGCACTTCATTTCCAGTAGTTTCGACAGCGGTTTCTTGGTCGCCAATTATATGGAAGATTTTCACTTTTGCAGGGTCGACTTTTTCGGCAAGTGTAAGGATTGTGTCATCCACATATGGTGAATGTAAAATCACGTTGCCGAATGTAAATGGAAATAGTAGCGCTGCTTTTAAGGAAACGGATGCTCCGAGTGAGTCACCCATCAGGAATCTACTCGTTGGCATTTGGAAAGAAGGGAAGCGTTCTTCAAGATAAGGAACAAGTTCAAATGCTAAGAACCGGATATATGCGTCATTTTGTTTACCATCGGGATGATATTTTTCGCGCCGATCCATGACAGTTTTGTAAGGGATACCAATGAAAATGGCTTTTTGAATCTGCTCGGTTACCGCTAATTCTTCGGAGTGGCGCGCAAGTTTACCAAATTGAAAATAATCTTTTCCATCTTGTACAATAAAAAGTGGATATTTGTAAAGTGGCGAAAAATCAGGTGGCAAGCAAATAATTAAATCAAGTTCCTCTCCTAGCGATTTACTATAAAATTTCTCATCCAACATTTTGTGAGCTGTCATTTTCATTCTCTCCTTTCTTGAAATCATTCCTTCTAAGTTGATTGTTTTTTGAAAAGTTACTCTATTTTAGCATGGATTACGTTAAAAGAAAGAACATTTTGCCTATTTATTAGAAAATTTTTCTTTTTCACGTGACATCACTGCAATAATGCTGTTTATTGTGCTATACTGAAACATACAATAATTCTGTTTAAAGATAGAAAGTGGGGATTTTGAATGAGTAAAGATATTGACTGGAGTAATTTAGGATTTAGTTATATTAAAACGGACAAACGTTACATTTCTTATTGGAAAGACGGGGAATGGGACGAAGGTGCGCTAACAGAGGACAATACGCTACACATTAGCGAAGGTTCGACAGCACTTCACTACGGACAACAATGTTTTGAAGGTTTAAAAGCATATCGTTGTAAGGACGGTTCGATTAATCTTTTCCGCCCAGATCGTAATGCTGCGCGCATTCAAAAAAGTTGTGAGCGTTTATTAATGCCACACATCCCTACAGAAAAATTTATTGATGCAGTGATGCAAGTTGTTCGTGCGAATGAAGAATTTGTGCCGCCATATGGTACAGGCGCAACGCTTTATCTACGTCCATTTGTTATTGGCGTTGGTGATAATATTGGTGTTCATGCAGCGCCAGAGTATATTTTCTCTATTTTCTGTTCACCAGTTGGACCATATTTTAAAGGTGGAATGGCGCCGACCAATTTTGTCGTGTCTGATTTTGACCGTGCCGCTCCAAATGGTACAGGTGCAGCAAAAGTAGGCGGAAACTATGCCGCAAGTTTGCTACCGGGTCAAGCTGCCAAAGCACGTAATTTTGGCGATTGTATTTATTTAGATCCTGCAACACATACAAAAATTGAAGAGGTTGGTTCTGCTAATTTCTTTGGTATTACAAAAGATGATAAATTTGTGACACCGTATTCTCCTTCTATTTTGCCAAGTATCACGAAGTATTCGCTACTTTATTTGGCGGAGCATCGTTTAGGCTTAGAAGCAGTGGAAGGCGATGTGTATATTGATAAGCTCGATGAGTTTAAAGAAGCTGGAGCATGTGGAACAGCGGCCGTTATTACTCCGATTGGTGGTATTCAAACGAAAGATGATTTCCATGTATTCCATAGCGAAACAGAAGTAGGACCAGTAACAAAACGTTTATTCGATGAACTTTGTGGCATTCAATTTGGAGATATAGAAGCTCCAGAAGGCTGGATTTATAAAGTAAAATAATGACAAGCCGTCCGTTTAAGCGGGCGGTTTTTTTGTAGAAGTCATTTCCGATATTTAATTGGAAGTGGCTTTTTTATTGACAACATTGCAACTCGGTGTTACTATGTAGTAGTAATAAGTGATACAGAATACCCGTGTTACTGAGTAGTGGGGTTTAATAAAAAATGGAAAGAAGGTTGTATTCAAATGAGTGAAGTGATGATTAAAGCCACGGGTTTGGAAAAATCATTTAAAAAAACAGATGTCTTAAAAGGTGTAGACTTTGAAGTGAAACGCGGTGAAATTTTTGCATTGCTTGGTTCGAATGGTGCAGGCAAGACGACAACCATCCAAATTTTAGCGACTCTTTTAAAAGCAGATAATGGAAATGCAAGTGTCTCTAGTTTTGATGTGGGAAAAGAGGCTGAGAAAGTTCGCGAGCATATTAGTCTGACAGGGCAATTTGCGGCTGTGGATGGTCTTTTGACAGGGCGAGAAAATATTTTATTAATTGCTAAACTGCGAGGTGAAAAAAATCCAACGCAGACTGCGAATGATTTATTGGCACGTTTTGGACTCGAAAAAGCGGCGGATCGTCGTGCGGACACTTATTCTGGAGGGATGACGAGGCGACTGGATATCGCTATGAGTTTAGTTGGTGCACCGGATGTGATTTTCCTTGATGAACCGACAACTGGACTTGATCCTGAGGGGCGAATTGAAGTTTGGAAAACGATTAAGGCACTTTCGGATGGAGGTACAACAATCTTACTAACCACTCAATATTTAGATGAAGCAGAACAGTTGGCTGATCGAATTGCTATTCTTCACGGCGGAACGATTATTGCCAACGGGACTTTGGATGAGCTTAAAAAATTGTTCCCGCCTGCTGAAGTTGAATATGTCGAAAAACAACCATCTTTGGAAGAAATTTTCCTAGCAATTATTAATGGGAAGGAGGAAGTAAAATGAAGGCAATTCGTGATACAAGTATATTATTTGGCCGGTCCATGCGTCATATTTTGCGGAGTCCTGATACAATTATTACCGTGGCAATTATTCCAATTATGATTATGTTAATGTTTGTGTATGTGCTAGGTGGTGCAATCCAAACGGGGACGGATAATTATGTGGATTATTTGTTACCGGGTATTATTTTAATGGCGATAGCAAGTGGGATAGCTTATACGGCAGTACGATTATTTACGGATGTGCAAAAAGGGTTATTCCAACGGTTTCATTCGATGCCGATTAGCCGCTCTTCCGTTTTATGGGGACATGTGTTGACATCGCTCGTTTCTAATGCGATTTCGATTGTACTCATTATTCTTGTTGCGCTTCTTATTGGTTTTCGTTCATCAGCAGGGATATTGGAATGGCTTGCTGTAGCGGGAATATTGTTGCTATTTACTTTAGCGCTAACATGGATCGCTGTTATTCCTGGTCTAACTGCCAAATCGGTTGACGGAGCGAGTGCCTTTTCTTACCCGCTAATATTTTTACCTTTTATTAGTTCGGCTTTTGTCCCAACGGATACAATGCCAACTGCAGTGCGCGTTTTTGCCGAAAATCAGCCGGTGACGTCAATTGTTAATACGATTCGCGCATTACTTTACTCTGAACCGATTGGAAATGAGATTTGGATTGCTCTTGCTTGGTGTGTGGGAATTACGGTTGTTGCGTATGTTTTTGCGGTAACAATTTATAAAAAAATGGTATAAACAAAAAAAGTTGGCTCTAAGGAGCCAACTTTTTTAATTTTCACCGGAAATATGTTTTTTCGGTAAGATAAAATGGATTAAATAACTAACGATACAGCAAGCGAACATTACCCAGAAAACCATATGAAGTCCGCTATATAAAATATCTCGAAGCGGTTCAACAAGGTCTGCGCTCACATTGCCAGAAGTTTGCGGGCTAATTAGCTGGTTTAAGTTACTACGATTTACTTCGCTGCCAGCAGCTGCACGGAACTCACTAGTAAGAATTGAGTTGAAAATAGTTCCAAATACAGCGACACCAATTGTTTGACCAACTGTTCTGAAAAGCGTGTTAGATGCAGTAGCAATACCAGTTTGGAATCGCGGCACAGCATCTTGAACGGTTACAGTAGTAGTAGTAAAAATAATTCCGAAGCCAAATCCCATAAATGCACTATTTAAATAGAAGAAGATGTCATTTGTGGAAGCGGGGAATAAAGCTAAAATTAGTCCACTTGCGGCTGTAATCAACACACCGATACCAACTGTATGGCGATTTCCAAGTGTCATTAATAATTTTCCGCCGATAAATGAACCAACAATCCACGTAACGGAAAGCGGTGCAAGCATAAAGCCAGCAATTGTAGCCCCGTGGCCAAGCATACCTTGCGCCCACATTGGAATATAAACGTTGATGCCAATTAAAAAGGCACTAATCAAGAAGCCAATTAAGTTCCCAATTAAAACAACGGGATTTTTAAATAATACAAATGGCATAATCGGATCTTTTGCACGTTTTTCGACAAAATAAAAAGCAACAAATAATACAATCGAAACGGCAAAAAGAATAACGACGAGCGGTTCTGTCCAATTGAGCGATTCACCAGCTCGCTGTAATGCGAATAATAAACCAAGCAGTGCCACCGTGAAGAGTGAGGCACCTAAATAGTCAATCGGTAATTTCACATGTTCCACTTTTTCGCGTAAATAAAGCAAAATAAGTAAGATTGTCAAAATGCCAATCGGTACATTGATAAAGAAAATCCAATGCCATGAAAGTTGGTCTACTAGGAATCCACCAACAAGTGGTCCAAATACACCGGCGATACCCCATGCAGAACCCATAAAGCCAAGTACTTTAGCACGTTTTTCAAATGGGTACACGTCTGCGATAATTGTCATAGTAGATGGTAAAATCCCACCTGCTCCAATACCTTGAATCGCGCGAAAAATAATTAATTGTTCCATATTTTGTGCGAATCCACAAAGCGATGAACCAATGATAAAAATAATTGTCGCAATTACAAAGATATTTTTTCGTCCATACAAATCAGACAGTTTCCCGTAAATCGGAACTGTTACTGCTGATGTTAGTAAATAAACAGAAAAAATCCAGTTCATTAACTCTATACCGTCCAACTGACTTACAATCGTTGGCATCGCAGTACTCACGATGGTACCCTCAATAGCTGCCATAAATGTTGCGACAAATACGGCGATGGTAACGGCCTTTACTTTTGTTTGTTCCAAAAAATTCCCTCCCTTTTCGTCTACCGAATTATAGCATATAAAATGACTAATTTGGGAAAAAATTAATCCTAAGAAATGCGCTCCTTCAAGATAAGCGCTATAATATAATAGAAGAAAGCGAACTAAAGGAGGAATTTTTTTGTCATACGAACCAAATACAAAGCAAACGATGCAAAAAATTAAAGAATTAACATCTATCCCAAGCCCAACAGGCAATACAGGGAAAATTATTGAAAAACTGGCAAAAGATTTGGATGCTTCAAAAATCCCTTATACTTTAAATAATAAAGGCGGATTGATTGTAACGCTTCCTGGGAAAGATGACTCAAAACACCGCATGTTGACTGCTCACGTGGATACGCTTGGTGCAATGGTCAAAGAAATTAAAGCAGATGGCCGCTTACTTTTAACATTAATTGGTGGATATCGTTTTAACGCAATTGAAGGCGAATATTGCACGATCGAAACAAGTGATGGAGATTTATATAGCGGAACTATTTTGATGCACCAAACTTCCGTCCATGTGTATAAAGATGCTGGAACTGCTGAACGTAATGATAAAAATATGGAAGTTCGTTTAGATGTAAAAGCTTTAGATGCAGACAAAGTTCGCGCACTTGGAATTGAAGTAGGCGATTTCGTTTCATTTGATCCGCGCGTGCAAATTATTAATGATGAATATATCAAATCACGCCATTTGGATGATAAAGCAAGTGTCGCGATTTTATTAGAATTAATCAATTATATTCATGAAAATAAACTCGAGTTACCGCATACTACTCATTTCTTAATTTCTAATAATGAAGAAATTGGCTATGGTGGGAATTCGAATATTCCAGCTGAAACAGTCGAGTATTTAGCCGTAGACATGGGTGCACTTGGTGATGGTCAAACATCGGATGAATATACTGTTTCTATTTGCGCGAAAGACGGTAGTGGCCCTTATCATCTTGGTTTACGTAAACATTTAGTGGAGCTTGCTAAGAAGAATAATATCGATTATAAAGTGGATATTTATCCGTTTTATGCTTCCGATGCGAGTGCTGCGATTAATGCTGGTAACGACATTATCCATGGCTTAATTGGCCCAGGGATTGATGCGAGCCATGCATACGAGCGCACACATCGCGACTCACTTTACCATACAGAAAAATTAGTTTATGCATATTTATTTTCGAATATATTGAAATAGGAGGAATTCCGTATGAATGTCCATGATTTTTCTGAAAAAGCAATGAATGGCAAAGAAATAGCGCTAAGTGATTATAAAGGTAAAGTTTTACTCATCGTGAATACTGCGAGCAAATGTGGCTTAACACCTCAATTAGAAGGTCTTGAAGCGATGTATAAAAAATTGGGTGGCGATAACTTCGAAATTCTCGGGTTCCCGTGCAACCAGTTTTTACGCCAAGATCCCGGTAGTGATGAAGAAATCCTAGAATTTTGCCAAATGAATTACGGCGTGACGTTCCAAATGTTTTCTAAAATCAAAGTAAAAGGCAAAGACGCAAGCCCGCTATACAAATACCTGACCGAACAAACTGGCGGCAAAAAAGTAGAGTGGAACTTTGCGAAATTCCTAATTGATGAAAATGGAGAAGTTGTCGAACGTTTCCCATCAAAAATGAAACCAGAAGATTTTGAGGATAAAGTAGAAGCTCTTGTTGCAAAAGTAAACTAAGTAAGACAGACTCGGTAGTGCATGAATCGCGCTACCGAGTTTTTTTGCATCTTAGTTAGCTTAAAAAGCAGGTTACTAAAATCGGCTTGTAGTTTTTAATGGAGTGTTTATAATAAAAAGAAAAAGGGAGGCAACTAGATGAAATTCCATGTAAAGCAAGATGAAAATTTAGTGGTTGGTGAAGTGGATATATATTGTCACCCCGATAATCTAGCAGAAGTATCCAGCATGGTCGCGGGACTAGAAGAGCCAACTGAAAAAATCTCCGTTAAAAAAGATGGCGCCACCTATTTGCTAGAGCCAAATACGATTTTATATTTTGAAGCAGTGGAGAGTAAAATCTTTGTCTATACGGAAGAAGACGTCTATGAAATTCATTGGAAACTATATGAGTTAGAAGAAAAATTCAAAGATAGTTCATTTTTCAGATGCTCGAAATCGATGATATTAAATATCGAAGCGATTGAAAAAATTGCCCCTAGTTTTAATGGGAAATTTGAAGCGAACCTTTTTAATAATGAAAAAGTGATTATTTCCAGACAATACGCTAAAGTCTTAAAGCAGAAGTTAAACATGGGAGGGAAGCGCAAATGACTAAAAAACTAATTCAATTTATTCAATCTATGTGTATTATTTTCACGGCCTCGATGATAACGATGATTTGTTCTTATGTCGCGACAGGGCAAACGGAATCAATGGCCATTCGAGACGTTTTTATCATGTTAGGATTTAGTATTGTAACGACTTTTATTCAGCAATTACTTTTTAATCATTCGATAAAGACGAAACGAACTTTTTACATCCGATTGATTGTGTTTTTCCTTTTTATAGGCGCGACGATTTTAGGGCTAGGGTGGTTGTTTGATTGGTATGATACAATTGCTGGATTTATGATTATCTTTGGGTTAATTTGTGTGACTTTTCTTGTGATGCATGCTTTTTTCAGTTACCGCGATGCGAAATTTAGTAATGAAATTAATCAAAAACTAGCAGAAATGCGAGAAAGGGAGACAAAATGATAAAACTGACGAATGTAGTTAAAACATTTGGTAAAGTCGAAGCAGTCAAGGGCATTAATTTAGAAGTGGAGAAAGGATCATTGTTTGCTTTTCTCGGTGAAAATGGCGCGGGAAAATCGACCACGCTGAGTATGATTTGCACAGAAAGCGAACCAACTTCGGGAGAAATTTTTATTGATGATGAAAAGTTGACCTTTAAAAATCGTAAAGCTTTTAGGCAGAAATTAGGGGTTGTTTTTCAGGATAATGTGTTGGATGATTTGCTGACGGTGCGTGAGAATTTATATAACCGCGCGAGTTTATATGGGAAAACAAAAGCAGAGATTGCGGAACGGCTGGAGCTTGTTTCTTCGATTATGGGGATTGAGGACATTTTAAATCGGCGTTTTGAAAAATTATCTGGCGGGCAAAAGCGCCGGGCGGAAATTGCTAGAGCGATTATGCATGATCCGGAAATTTTACTACTAGATGAGCCGACAACGGGGCTGGATCCGAAAACAAGGGTAAGTGTCTGGAAAATTATTGATTATTTGCGAGAAGAATTGGGCATGACGGTGTTTTTGACAACGCATTATTTGGAAGAAGCGAAAGATGCGGACCAATTAGCGGTTATTCATAAAGGGAAAATCATTGCAGAAGGCACACCAGCTAGCATTAGAAGTCGCTTTTCTGTGGATAAAATTTTCTTTTATGAACCGAAGCTAGCGGAACTTCAGGTGATTATCGAGGAACTGAATTTACCATATAAAGTGACCAAGGGAACGATGCGTGTGGATGTAATAAAAGAAGATGTCGGAATTTTGGCTATTTTAAACCAGGCAGCGGGACTTTATCGTTCGTTCGAAGTAATTAAAGGAAATCTTGATGATGCATTTATCTCGTTGATTAAGGAGGACGCTAATGATTAGTCGTAATTTAAAAATCTATTTTCGCGATAGAACCGCTGTATTTATGTCGTTGCTAACAGTTTTAATTATTATTGGCTTGTATGCGATTTTTCTAGGAAGCAATATGGAAGAGATGTTCAAACAGGCTTCTGGGAAAGTGACGGGGATACAAGAATTAGTGAATACTTGGGTGATTGCCGGGATTTTGGCGATAACGCCGGTCACTGTTTCATTAGCGGTTTTTTCTTTAAAAGTGCATGATGAAGAGGAGAGCATTGCCAGAAGTTTTGCGATAACACCGGCTTCCAGATGGCGGATTGTTACCAGTTATATCGTTAGTGGGCTGGTAGCTTCATTTCTGCTTTCTGTGATAACTCTTTTTGTTGGTGAAATGTATATTTGGTTGACTGGTGGAGAATTTTTACCGCTAGAAAGTTGGGCTCGTTTAATCGGAATCATTTTAATTAATGTTCTATGTTGTAGTAGTATTATGTTTTTTATCGCAAGTTTGGTGAAAAAAGCTAGTGCCTTTAGTTCGGTTTCGACGATTGTTGGGACAGTGATTGGCTTTATTGCTGGAATTTATTTGCCAATGGGTTCTCTTCCAACGGCAGTGCAAACAGTGATGAAATGTTTTCCTTTTACTTACGGCGCATCGGTTATTCGAGAAATTATGACAAAAGAACCGTTGCAACAAGTTTTTGCTGGGAATACGCAAGCAATGGATGCGACGAAAGAAATGATTGGAATTACGATTTATTGGGGCGATAAAACTGTGACAACAGGACTAAGTTTACTTATTTTAATCGCCTTTGCAGTCGTATTTGGTGCGTTATCTGTCGTCCTAATGAAACGGCAAACAAAATAATTTTTGAATAAAAAAACAGCCGAAATTCTCCTAGTTATGCTATACTAATGGAATGTGAATGAATCTAGGAGGAAAATAACAATGAGTCAAAATTTGCAAAAAGAAGTTGCTTCACGCAAAACGTTTGCGATTATTTCTCACCCCGATGCTGGGAAAACGACGATTACTGAGCAATTATTATTATTCGGTGGCGTTATCCGTTCAGCTGGGACTGTAAAGGGAAAGAAATCTGGCAAGTTTGCGACAAGTGACTGGATGGAAATTGAAAAACAACGTGGTATCTCGGTAACGAGTTCTGTGATGCAGTTTGATTATAATGGTTCAAGAATTAATATTTTGGATACACCGGGTCACTCGGATTTCAGTGAAGATACGTACCGGACGCTAATGGCGGTCGATAGTGCAGTCATGGTTATCGATGCTGCGAAAGGGATTGAAGCCCAAACGTTAAAACTATTCAAAGTTTGTCGAATGCGCGGAATTCCTATTTTTACTTTTATTAATAAAATGGACCGTCAAGGGAAAATGCCACTTGAGCTACTTGCTGAATTAGAAGAAGTGCTTGGTATTGAATCGTATCCAATGAACTGGCCGATTGGAATGGGGAAAGAGCTTGCCGGGCTTTATGACCGTTATCATCGTGTAATTGAGCAATATCGTTCAGAAGAAGATGAGCGTTTCTTACCACTTGGTGAAGATGGTGATTTGAAGGAAGCACATGCTATTCAAAAATCACTTTATTACGATCAAGCTTTGGAAGAAATTATGCTACTTGATGAGGCTGGTAATGACTTTAGCCGTGAACGTATTATTGCGGGTGAGCAAACACCGGTATTTTTCGGGAGTGCTTTAACGAACTTCGGCGTAGAAACTTTCTTACGCACATTTGTTGATTTTGCGCCTGCTCCTTCAAGCCATGAATCAAATGAAGGCGTTATTGAAGCGGATAATCCGAAGTTTTCTGGCTTTATCTTCAAAATTCAAGCAAATATGAACCCTGCCCACCGTGATCGGATCGCCTTTATTCGAATTTGTTCAGGTGAATTCGAACGTGGCATGAACGTTACGTTAACGCGAACAGGAAAAAGTATGAAGCTTGCGAACTCGACGCAGTTTATGGCGGATGACCGGGAAACTGTTAATCGTGCGGTAGCTGGTGATATTATCGGTTTGTATGACACAGGTAATTACCAAATTGGCGATACGATTACTAATGGAAGCAAAAAACTCGAATTTGAAAAACTTCCGCAGTTTACGCCAGAATTGTTTATGCGTGTTTATGCGAAAAATGTTATGAAACAAAAGCATTTCCATAAAGGTGTAGAGCAACTCGTGCAAGAAGGTGCAATTCAATTATTTAAAACGTGGCGCACGGAAGAATACATCATTGGAGCTGTTGGTCAGTTGCAATTTGAAGTATTCGAACACAGAATGCGCGGCGAATACAATTCCGAAATCCGTATGGAACCAATCGGTAAAAAAATCGCTCGTTGGGTCAAAGAAGAAGACGCGGACGAAAAACTTTCTACAGCGAGAAGCATGCTAGTGAAAGACCGTTTCGATCAACCGTTATTCTTATTCGAAAATGAATTCGCGATTAATTGGTTTAACGATAAAAACCCGGATATCGAATTAACTTCATTATTATAAAAGACGCAACCTATTTGTATTTTCGCAAATAGGTTGTTTTTTTCTTGACAATTTTTCGAAACGCGCTATAATTAGTTAGAATTCTAATTAATAAGGAGGAATACTCGTGAGAAGAGAGAAGACGATGGATACGCTAATTCGTTCGATTATGATTAAATCCAAACGGAAAATGGACGCCAAAGTAGCTCAATTTGGGTTGACAACACAACAAGCTAGAGTTCTTGGGTTTTTAAATGATAATGCGGCAAATGAAATTATCCAGAAAGATCTTCAGCGAATTTTCCAAACACGCGGTGCCAGTATTACTAGCTTGATTCAAGGACTCGAGAAAAAGAACTTAATTTCGCGCAAGCCAAGCCTTCGAGACGGCAGAGAAAAAGTGGTTACTTTAACTGAGGAAGGCAAGCAGATTGTGGACGAATTTAATGCTTCTTTTCCGCGTGAAGACGATAAAGCGAAGAAAATTCTTTCCGCTGATGAGTATAAAACCTTTATTGATTTACTTAGCAAGATTGATGATAATACCGAATAAAAAAATTTAACTATATAGTTAGAATTCTAACTAATTTCGAGGGGGAAATAAAATGAAACACTCAGATAATTATTATTTAACTAAAGCGAGCATTCCTAAGGCGATAGCGCACTTATCGATTCCAATGATGCTCGGAATGTCGGTTGGGGTGATTTATAATATCGTCAATGCGTTCTTTATTGGTTTACTGCATGATACGTCGATGTTGACTGCTGTAACACTCGGTTTACCAATGTTTACGATTTTAATGGCGATTGGGAATATGTTTGGTGTTGGCGGTGGGACGTATATTTCTCGCTTGCTTGGGAAAGAGGAGGGAACAAAGGCAAAGCAAGTATCGGCCTTTGTGTTATACGGAAGTTTAGTGTTAGGAATTATCTGCGCGATTTTGCTTGGCTTTTTGATCAATCCAGTTACTCATTTTCTAGGGGCCGATGCAACGAGCTTTTTACACACGAAAAATTATACGCTGGCGCTTTTGATTTGTAGTCCGTTTATTATTGCGAATTTTGCTTTAGAGCAAGTGGTTCGGGCTGAGGGAGCTTCGCGGGTTTCTATGAATGGGATGCTGATTGGTACGCTTGTCAATTTAGTATTTGATCCATTGCTTATTTTGTATTTTGATTTTAATGTAGTAGGGGCAGCAGTTTCGGTCGGTTTGGCAAGTTTGTTTTCGCTGATTTACTACGCTTGGTATTTAGAGAAGAAAAGTGATTATTTATCGATTCGTTTTAAATGGTTTAAAGCGACAAAAGAAATCGTTCAAAATGTGTTTAAAATTGGTGTTTCAGAGTTGCTCTTATCGTTATTCCTCATTGTGACAACACTCGTTTTAAATCATTATTCAATGATTTACGGGGAAGGAGTAGTTGCGGGTTTTGGCGTGGCGCTTCGGGTGGTGCAGCTCCCTGAATTTATTTGTATGGGACTTTACATGGGGATTATTCCGCTGTTAGCTTATAATTACGGTTCGGGTAATATTGCGCGGTTTGAAAAAGCAATACGGGCTACTGCCATTAGTATCGGGCTTATTGTGCTCTTACTTTCGAGTCTGGTATTCATCTTCCGTTTCCAAGTGATGCATTTATTTAGTGACAATCAAAGTGTGATAACGCTTGGTGTGCATATTATGGTCGCTATGCTGATATCTTCCCTTTTCAGCGGATTTACTGGGCTGTTTACGAGTACGTTTCAAGCGATTGGGAAAGCTATTCCAGCGACGATTATGTCTGTTTCACAAGGGATTATTTTTATCCCGGTGATTATTTTAGGACAACATTATTTCGGCTTGATGGGCGTGATTTGGTCGTTAACAACAACGGAAGTGCTTACATGTATAATCGGTGTGACACTATTCACAATCCACAATATTAAAATAGCTAGTAGCGCAAAAACGAAAGACTTAGCCGTTTAAAAAGTTTGTGAGAAAAATTAGTTGACGAGAAGTTCTATATTATGGTATTATTCTCTAGGTAATCATATATCGTTCTTTGACAAATGTCAGAGGGGAGTAGCGCTGGTTAGTTTTTTAATCAGGATAAAGTCGTCATTACATGATAGAGATATCATCGGTTTTATCACATTTAACTTTAAATGTTAGCGAGACCTTTGCCTTTACGGGCAGGTCTCGCTTTTTTGTTTCTTCAAAATAGGAGATCTTTGACATTTTAATAGAACAAAGGAGGAAAAGAATTAGTGGATACAGCAATGATTTTAGAGTACGGTTGGGTGTTACTTGTCCTAATCGGTCTTGAAGGGATTTTGGCAGCAGATAATGCAGTCGTTATGGCCGTTATGGTCAAGCATCTCCCTGATAAACAACAGAAAAAAGCGTTATTTTACGGATTAATGGGTGCCTTTGTTTTCCGTTTTGGCGCATTATTCTTAATTTCCTTTTTGGCAAACGTTTGGCAAGTTCAAGCGCTTGGTGCCGCATATTTACTTTATATTGCTATTAGTCATATTTGGAAACATGCAAAAGGAAAAGACGGAGAAAAAGAGAAAAAGGAAAAAGCTGGCTCTGGTTTTTGGATGACCGTTCTAAAAGTAGAGATTGCAGATATAGCATTTGCGATTGATTCCATGCTTGCGGCCGTTGCACTTGCGATCACACTTCCAGAAACTGGTTGGGGTCACATTGGCGGTATTGATACAGGGCAATTCACGATTATGTTCTTAGGTGGACTTGTTGGCCTAATTATTATCCGTTTTGCAGCAACTCAATTTGTTAAATTACTAAAAAGCTATCCAAGTCTCGAAACAGCCGCATTTTTAATTGTTGGTTGGGTAGGCGTGAAGCTCGTAATTTATACATTAGCACATCCAAGTCTTGGGGTAATTCCACATAGCTTCCCTGAGTCAACGCTTTGGAAATTAATTTTCTGGGGTGTGATGATTCTTATTATTCTATGGGGATGGTTCGTTTCCTATCGTAGTAAGAAAAAAGCTGAAATAACTAAATAAGTTTTAACTAGCCAGAAGTGCATTATTGTACTTCTGGTTTTACATACAACCAGATGCTGAAATCACAATTTTATGATAGAGTAGAAGGATGGTGAATGAGGAATGGATGTTTCTATTTGGGGCGAATATGCGTTAGTTTTTCTTGTTTTAGTAGTATTAGAAGGAATTCTTTCCGCAGACAACGCCGTAGTTATGGCAGTAATTGTTAAAGGTTTACCGCACGATAAACAACGAAAAGCCTTATTTTATGGCTTAGTTGGCGCGTTTGTTTTCCGTTTTGTTGCACTATTTTTAATTTCATTTTTAGTAAAAATATGGGAAATACAAGCCATTGGCGCGGTTTACTTATTGTATTTAGCCATCAAGCACATGTGGCGCCTTAAAAAAGGTAAGCAAGAAGAAGTCAAAGAAACATCCGAAACGAAAGCTACGTCCTTTTGGGGTGTAGTTGCGCGTGTTGAATTGACGGATATCGCTTTTGCGCTGGATTCGATGTTAGCAGCAGCAGCACTTGTGGTTACTTTGCCAGATTTAGGGAATTTTGATATTGGGGGAATGAACGGTGGGCAATTTATCGTTATGTTCCTTGGTGGAATCGCAGGACTTGTCGTTATTCGTTTTGCGGCCACACAAGTAGTTAAATTATTAGAGCGTTACCCTACACTTGAAACAGCAGCGTTTTTAATTGTTGGTTGGGTAGGTGTGAAAATGGCGGTTCTAACGCTAGCACATCCATCTGTAGCAATTATTCCAGAAGATTTTCCGGATTCAGCCGTTTGGAAGCTGACTTTCTGGTCAGTTATGATAATAATAGGTTTGGGTGGTTATATCATTGCGAGAAAAAAAGAGAAGAAAACCAAAAGAGTTTGAATATGATCAGGAAGTAAAATTACGCAGAAGATTAAAGCTTGTTTTGGCACGTATGACGCCAGTTCAAGTCATTATTGCGTATTATTTTCTGGCGGTTACGATTTCGACCATCGTTCTAAGTTTGCCGTTTACTTTACAAAAAGGGGTAAAGGTATCGTTTATTGATACACTTTTTACGGCAGCGAGTTCGGTGAGTGTGACAGGATTAACCACAGTTGATGTTAGTCAGACCTATAGTACGGCCGGAATTTGGGTATTAATGGCGATTTTCCAAATTGGCGGACTTGGTGTCATGATGATTAGTACCTTTTTCTACTTAATTTTGAAAAGACGGATTGGCTTAAAGCAGCGCCAATTAATTATGACGGATACGAATCAGTTTACTATGAGTGGTATGGTGCGGATGCTCCGTGAGATTCTCGTTTTAATTTTCGGTATTGAGTTAATTGGGGCGTTGATTTTAGGGATTTACTTTATTCCGCTATATCCAAATTTTTGGGACGCGATGTTCCAAGGGCTATATAACTCAGTGTCGCTGGTTACGAATGCGGGTGTTGATATTACCGGCAAGTCATTAATGCCATTTGCGAATGATTATTTCGTTCAATTTATTTCAATTTTGTTAATCATTGCTGGGGCGATTGGCTTCCCGGTACTGCTTGAGACACGTCGATTTTTATTTGAGAAAAATACATTGATTCCGTTTCGTTTTTCTTTGTTTGTCAAAGTGACGACGCTGACCTACTTTGTTCTTTTAATTGGCGGTGGGCTGCTGATTTGGTTGTTTGAATATCAGCATTTCTTTAGTGGACAAAGTTGGGACTTCGGTTTCTTTAATTCGATGTTCTTATCGGCAACATCACGAAGCGCGGGACTGCAAACGATTGATAGTGGCGCATTATCGGTATCGACGTTGTTACTTGTTTCTTTCCTCATGTTTATCGGGGCTTCACCAAGTTCTGTTGGGGGCGGGATACGAACGACGACATTTGCGATTACGATTTTGTTTATCTATTCGGTTGTTCGTGGTCGAAAACATGTCTATATTTTTGGGCGGGAACTGCATCAGGAAGATGTGCGGAAATCGCTTGCTGTCACATTAGTAGCAGGATTCGTAAGTATTTCTTCCATTGTTATTTTAATGCAAACGGAGACCGCCTCGCTCATTGCTGTTATTTTTGAAGTGTTCTCGGCATTTGGTACGACGGGGCTTTCGGTAGGTTTGACACCAGACTTATCCACACCAGGTAAATTAATTATTATTATATTAATGTTTATCGGTCGGGTAGGAATTATGTATTCCATGCTTAGCCTGCGAAATAAAAACCAACCTAAAAACGCGATTCGTTTACCAAAAGAGAAAATTATTACCGGTTAAATACAAAAAGTCATTCTGCTAACGGCGGAATGGCTTTTTTAGTGCATTAAAAACCCCTTGATCAAAGCGACCAAGAGGTTACTAATTAATAATTTGATTTTGGAACTGGTCTTCTGAAAATCCCCATTAAACCAGTTAAAGTGATTAAGATACCTGATACAATCCAAGCAGTTCCGATAACGAAGAAAAGTACGATACCGATAATAACTAAGATAACACCCCAACCACGTGGCGCTGATTTGATTAAAAGGGAAGCAATTAAAGCAACAACGGATGCTATTAATGTAATCCATCCAAGGTTTTCTAATTCATTTCCCAGTTCACCTGGTAAATAAGTAAACGTCTGTATATAATCTGTGACGGAATCTCCATAGTTAATAATCCAAAAGCCAACTAAAATCCCAATGATAGAGCCAATTAATCCGATGATAATTTCTGGTTTTCTTGAACCCATAGTAAAACCTCCTTTTTCTAGCTATACGTTTAATAACTTTCCCGTTTTACTAAGCGGCTAAACACATCCCGCAGCATCGATACCCTAAGTTCAATGACCGGCTGCACGACCGTTTTCACCAGTCGACTGGATAACAACGCCGTTAAAGCAAAGGTAATGAGAAATAGTAGTAAAAATGTAGACGGATTATATTGAAAGTCAGTCTGGCCACCTTCACGAAAGAATTTAATAAAGAAGCCATGTAACAAATAAACATATAACGTATTTTTACCCCATTTAGTGAAAAATAACCTCTTTCTAGGAATAAAACTGAAAAAAGCAGCAATCGAACCAAAACTGATCAAATATACAAGTGCGCGAATAAATAGACCGAGCGACTTCACTTCAACAAAGTTTGCATAAGGTTTGGACCCTAAAAACCATTTATCATTTAAATTAGGGTGTAATGTGATGAATGTCAGAAGTAAAACAATGAAAATCCCTCCAAGAATAGAGGCGAAATGTGTTTTTAGGAAATAAAAATGTTCTTTCTTTAAAAAATAGCCCACTAAGAAAAATGGGAAAAAGACGAGCGTCCGCGATAAACTCAAATAACCACCAATAATATCAAAATACCCAGCGACTAATCCAATAAAAAGCGCAAGACTCACAGATTTCCACGGCTTGATTTTTGAAAACACAAATAACATCACATTCCAGAAAAATAAGCTCAGTAAAAACCAAAGCGACCATTCTGGATCTAAAAGTTTGATGGAAAGATTATCCTTACTTAAAAGAAAATAATAAAAAACACTATAAATTAGTTGGAAAAATACATAAGGTAAAATGAGTTTTTTCATCATCTTTTTTAAATAATCACGTTTACCAAAACTTTTGGCGAAAAAGCCAGATATGAGTACGAAAGCGGGCATATGAAATGTGTAAATATAGATATAAAGAACACGGATACCGGCATAATCCGCGATAAATGTTTGGAGAAAATGGCCAAATACGACTAAGAAAATCAAAATGAATTTGGCGTTATCGAAATAGCTTTCCCGCTTTACGGCGGTTTGTTCCATAAAAAAACAGTCCTTTCTATTCTATGTTGAAATAGCTTCTATATAGTTTACCCTAGATTCTGTAACGGTTACCCAACAGTTGCGTAACAAAAAGTATCAAATATTAATAGGCGATGACACAGGTTTGCGAATTTTCAGGGGACGTGCTATCTTTAGAACAATAAATAAACGGGGGGCAACGAAGGTATGCTAAAACAAATAAATGCATCACCAGTTGGGGAACTATTTATAACGATTGAAGATAAATGGATTACGAGTATTTCGTATGATAAGCCGGATAATTGGGAAGAGCTGATTGGAACGGCGACTGAACAAGAACTTTTTCAGCAATTAATCATGCAACTGGCCACTTATTTTGAGGGAACAAGAGAAGTTTTTGAATTACCGGTGTTACTAAAAGGGACCGATTTTCAAAAACGAGTCTGGCAAGCTTTGAGTGAGATTCCGTATGGCGTGGTCGTCAGTTACAAGGATATTGCGATTGCGGCGGGAAGCCCTAAAGCAGTTCAAGCAGTGGGGCAAGCCAATCGCGCTAATCCAATTCCACTACTTATTCCTTGTCACAGGTGCGTGAAAAGTAACGGGGAACTGGGCGGATATAACGGAGCAGATGTAGATAAAAAGCAATATTTACTTGCATTAGAAAAAGGCTTGAGTTTAAATTAACTCAAGCCTTTTTTATTTACGCTGTTACTTGTTCTGTGATGATGATTTCTTTGTCATCATTTAGTGTTGCTGTTAGGTTTTTCGCTTCTGGTTGATCAATTAAACTGTCGGCAATAGCATCTTCTAAATGCTCTTGGATAGTCCGGCGCAGTGGTCTTGCTCCGAATTTAGGATCATAACCAAGTTCAATCAACTGTTCTTTTACTTCTTTGGAAACATCGATTGTTACGCCTTCTTGGGCAAGCATAGCATTTAAGTCAACGAGCATTAAATCGATAATTTGTACTAAGTCGTCTTTTTCAAGTGATTTAAATTCAATCACGCTATCAAGACGGTTCAAGAATTCAGGTTTGAAGTATGCCCCTAATTTGGCAAGGATATCTGAACCTTTTTCCAGTTTTGTGTCAGTAGCTGTGTTAAAGCCAACGGAAGCTTCTGTTTCTGTTGCGCCAGCATTACTTGTCATAATAATAACTGTGTCTTTAAAGCTTACTGTGCGTCCTTGTGAGTCCGTTAAACGACCATCTTCTAAAATTTGTAGGAACATATGCTGAACATCTGGGTGTGCTTTTTCGATTTCGTCTAAAAGGATGATGCTATACGGGTTGCGACGTACTTTTTCTGTTAATTGCCCTGCTTCCTCGTGACCAACATAGCCTGGAGGAGAACCGATTAATTTAGAGACGCTGTGTTTTTCCATGAATTCACTCATATCTAAACGAATCATCGCATCACTAGTACCGAACAATTCACGTGCAAGTGTGCGCCCAAGTTCTGTTTTACCGACACCAGTTGGTCCAACAAATAGGAAGGAACCAATTGGCCGATTTTTGGATTTGAGGCCGACACGGCTACGACGAATCGCTTTCGCTACTTTTTTCACGGCGTCTTCTTGACCAATAACTTTACCTGTTAAATTGCTTTCTAGGTTTTTCATTTTGGATTGTTCGTCTTCTTGTAAACGTCCTACTGGAATACCTGTTTTTTCTTCAATAATCGCTTGGATGTCTGATGCTTGAATGACAGGGCGTTCTGAGAAGGAATTGCTTGTTTTATTTTCTTCTAGGCGTGTAATTTCGTCACGAACTTTCGCTGCTTTTTCGTAGTCTTCCATTTGAAGAGCTTGATTTTTTTCGTCTTCTAAACGAGCAACACGTTCACTTACAGTATTTTCATCCAATTTTTCAATAGCTAGATTGTATTTGGAACCAACTTCATCCATTAAATCAATTGCTTTATCTGGCAAATGACGGTCTTGGATATAGCGGGAGCTTAATTCAACTGCTGCTGTCAAAGCTTCAGGTGAGTAAACAACTTCATGGAAATCCTCATATTTTGGTTTTAAGCCATTTAAAATAGTTAGCGTTTCTTTCGTAGATGGTTCATTCACTGTTACTGGTTGGAAACGACGCTCAAGTGCAGCATCTTTTTCGATCGTGCGGTATTCTTTTAGCGTTGTTGCACCAATCATTTGTAAGTCGCCACGAGCTAGCGCTGGTTTTAAAATGTTGCCGGCATCCATTGAACCTTCTGCGGAACCAGCACCAACGATAGTATGCACTTCATCAATAAAGAGAATGGTATTTTTACGTTCTTGAAGCTCTTTAATTAGTTGTTTCATGCGTTCTTCAAATTGACCACGGATACCTGTGCCAGAAACGAGGGAAGCGACATCAAGTAAAATAACTTCTTTGTTCATAAGTTTGCTTGGAACATTTCCTGCGACAATTGCATTTGCGAGTCCTTCGACAACGGCTGTTTTACCAACACCTGGCTCACCGATAAGAACAGGGTTATTTTTGCTCCGGCGATTCAAAATTTCAATTACGCGTTTAATTTCTTTGTCCCGACCAATGACAGGATCTAATTGATCATTTTTCGCCATATCGGTTAAGTTTGTCCCAAATTCGTCGAGTAAACCATTTCCGCCACCATTCGTTTGTGTTTGTACTTGTGGGTTTGCTTGGCTTCTTTGTTCACGGTTTGATTGGTTTGCAGCAGCGCCACTTAGTTGACGGAAAATATCGTCGAACGGGGAACCGCCAGCACCTGGAAACTCATTTGCTCCAAAATTTGCTTGGTTTCTAACTTCTGCATAACAAGAGGCACAAAGCGGCATTTCTACACGCTTGCCATTAATATTCATATATAGTTGGATTGTTGCTTGATTTTGATTACATTTTTCACAGTTCATCATTAATTTCCTCCTTTTAAAAATGAGAAATGAAAGGTCTTGACTTTGACTATATTTGACCTTATGAATATATTATATACTGACCTATTTTGACTTTCAAGTATTTTGCTTTAAATTTTTTGCGAAAAAAACACCCCTATAAAAGGAGTGTTTCTGTGTTGTTTTTAGTAAATTGGTAGTGCCGCGAGTAGTAAAAAGGCAAAGGTTAAATGCGACATATACAACATAAGGAGGCTTGGACGATACGAATACATAATGTTCCACGCGAGCGAAGCGACAAAAATACCTATAATAGCCGCGAAATTACCACTTGGAAGCATCATCACCATACAAAGTAACGCACCAAATATGTTCGAAAACCACGGATTAAAATAATGGTTTAATCGTTTTAATACAAAGCCACGCCAGAAAATTTCTTCACCAGGGATAATAGCGACAACTAGCAGCAACCAAATTACCCAAGAATGCGTCGAATACTTATTAAAAGCAGCTTCTACAGAATTATCTAGACCGCCCGGCATTACTTTAAGAATAAAGGCGCCTATGTAAAAAATAATATAAAGGACAATTCCGGAAAATATCCCTGGTAAAATGCCTTTAACGAACGAAAATTCCTTTTTTAAATCATCATTAAAAATCACAAAACTAAGTAAAAATAACATTCCAGCCCCATATAGATACCAAAAAACACGAGGGAACTGATAGGTTAATATAACAAGTAGGGCGCATAAAATGAGTCCCAGTACAAGTTTATAATCGATCTTGATGCTCTTCAAAATACTTTACACCTCTTCTTAACAATTACTTCTCATACTACTTTAAAACAAATGAAATCGTTTGGCAACAATTAAACAAAAGATAAGATAAAAGTTGTGCAATTTAATAAATCCTATATAATTAAAAAATAGGAGTGGTTCATAGATGTTAGAAAAAAACTACAAATTTTTACTTTGGATTTATATATTCTGGTTTTTAGGCAGTGTATTGCTTGTTTCCTTGCATGTTATTCCACCAGAGCTGACGGCAGTTCAATCGTTATTTTTAGTATTTACTGGTGTTTTTGCGGCTGTTTTCTTTATTATGCAATATGGTAAATGGCTTGGATCGGCAATTACTTTGCTCATTTTTGTTGTGAGTACTTGTATCGAATGGATGCAATTAAGTTATACGGATGAATATATTGGATCTGCGCTGGGCGGAAGCGTCTACGGGATTCCGGTAACAATGGGCTTTATCTGGGTCGGAATGGTTGCTGGTACGCATATTATCGCTCGTGAAATTACGCTGAAAATAAATATTGACTGGATTCGTGGTGGGATTTATTCCTTTATCGCTGCAACGATGGTGATGATATTTGAAGTGTTAATCGAGCCAATCACGATGCAATCCAAACAACTTTACATTACCCAAAATGGATTCACGATATTACAGCTATCTGATTTTGTTAATTGGTGGTTATTAGGTCTTATTTTACATTTAATGATTTACTTTATTTTGAGTTTGACGGACAGTTGGGGACGCCTCAAATATCCAGATTTAAAATCAGAAATTGTTATTGTTTATTGGATTATCATCGCCTTTTTCGTATTTTTGTCGTTTTATCTTGATTTATGGACATCGATTGCGATTATCATTGTTTCCAATATTATTTTCACGGCTTGTTATTTTTTCAGCCTGGAAAAAGAAAAGAAATCCGAATGATTACTCGGATTTCTTTTCTTTTTGTAAAAATTTCTGTGTAGCGATTTGGGCATTCTCGATAATAAAAGGAAGGGAGCTACCCGACATTGCGCCAGCACCAATCACAAATAAGTTTTTGAAATTAGGCGATTTTTTGGAAGGATGCAAGAAGCCATGTTGGCGCCATAGATGTTGCAAACCAAAGATAGCACCGTATTTAACATGGTATTTCTTTTCCCAGTCTGTAGGTGTAATAATATATTCTTCTTCAATATAGTCTTCTAAATCTGGCACATCTAAACGCTCTTTTACAGTATCTAAAATTAATTTTCGAAAAGCAGGTGTTTCTTTTTGCCAATCGATATTACTCGTATTATTCGGTACAGGTACCATAAGTCGAATGCTAGAATGGTTGATTGGTGCCATCGTATTGTCCGTCGCAGAGGGATTTGTCAAATGAATCGATAAATCTTGCGACAAAATTTTCTTATGCATCGTATTATTCGCAAATTCACGATAATTGGTTGGGAAAATAATCGATTGATGTGAAAAAGGCAAGATTGTCTTTAAACCAAGATAAATAATAAAAGCCGAAGAGGAATATTCTTTCGTTTCCAATTTGCTTGGCTGTTCATTTGTTAAGGAATATATAAAATCTAAATTGGTGAAATAATAGTCTGCTTCAATTGTTTTACCATTGGCAAGCGCTGCACTGGTAATATCTTTGCCGTTTGATTCGAACTCAGTTACTTCGGAATTAAAGAAGAACTTTCCTTTGTTTTCCGTCACTACTTGCTGCATCGCTTCGACAATTTTATTTTGCCCGCCGATTGGATGGAAGGTGCCGTAGTAGTATTCTGAAAAAGGGATAATGCTATAAGCAGCTGGGATATCCCACGGTGACATGCCTAAGTAGCGCATTTGTAATGAAAAAGCGAGACGAAGGTTTCTACTATTAAAATATCGCGCTAAATCATCCATTAAAGACCTGCCAAGCGTCAAACTAGGAATAGCACGCAAAGTCGTTGGGCGGAAAAAATCAAACAACGAACTATAATTAAATTGGTTAAGCGGGGAAACATAGAGCATTTTTTTCGTATTTTCTTTCATAAAACGTTCAAAACCATCTTCTTCTCCAGGGAAATAGGTTTTAATCACGGCTTTTGTTTCAGCATGATCACTATAAAGCGGAAAAGTAATATCTTTAAAATAAAGCGTATGTATTGGATTAATTGGTAAAAGGGAAACATAGTCCAAAATATTTCGATTACAGTCCATAAATAGAGAAGTCAGAATATGCGTCATCGTGAGCGCGGAAGGACCGACATCAAATGAGTATTTGCCCATTTTGTGTAGCGCAGTTCTGCCACCAATGCGATCATTTTTTTCATAGATGTTTACTTGATACCCGAGCTGACTTAGTAGCATCCCAGCAGCCAAGCCACCTGGCCCAGCTCCAATAATGGCGATTTTCTTTTTACTCTCCAAATTAAAACGCTCCTTTTCCCGTTTTTCTACATATAAAAAACGCAAAAACATAAAGCATTATCACTCGGAAATGCTTTATTTTTGCGCACTTAAAAAACTATTTTGTTTGTTATTCTTCGGTTTCTTCTTCGTCTTCTTCCACAGAATGAATAATTTGGTAATTTTTGTGGTTTACAACGGTTTTTTCTTCAATACCTAAATCTTTAAAATTTTCCATATAAGTTAAGTCGACGATAACGGAATTTTCATTGAGCTTCTCAACGATTCCTGTTAAGCCATCCTTAAATTCAATAATGTCTCCAACATGTGCTTTTGCCATTGTTATCACTCCTTCAATTTTCGGTGTTGCCACTATCTTGCTGAAAAAGAATGTATGCATTTTTGAACCTTCCTTAAATTTTGCACTAAAAACCCATTAAAATCAACTATAAGCCATTAAAAAGTGTATTTTAAATAAAAAAGGAATCATTTTAGTAATAAATTTATAGAAAACGCTCCCTTTTCTCTAGCTTACAAAGTAGGAAACAGGGCAGACTGCAAAAAAATATTCTAAAAAATTTTTAATCAAATAGTTGTAACAATAGGTAAAACATGGTACTCTTTTTAATTGAGGGATAGTCTTTTTTGTCGAAATTTTTTCGGCTTAAAAGGTTACAACAAATTTCTTTACAAAGGAGAATGTAAATTATGGAACAAGCAAGTTTTGTAGTAATCGATGAAACAGGAATTCACGCACGCCCAGCAACTCTATTGGTGCAGGCTGCAAGTAAATACAGCTCTGACGTTCAAATTGAATACACTGGTAAAAAAGTAAACCTTAAATCAATCATGGGCGTTATGTCTTTAGGTATTGGTAAAGGCGCTGACATCACTATCTACACTGAAGGTAGCGATGAAAAAGAAGCAATCGAAGGACTTACTGAAGTTCTTAAGAAAGAAGGATTGGCTGAATAATGGCTAAAGAGTTGAAAGGTATCGCAGCATCTGATGGGATTGCCATTGCGAAAGCTTATCTGCTCGTTGAACCTGATCTTTCCTATGAAAAAACAGAAGTTACGGATGTTGAAAGTGAAGTAAAACGTTTTGAAAGCGCGTTAGAAGTTTCTAGAAAAGAACTTTCAATGATCCGTGAGAAAGCTGCTAAAGACTTAGGCGAAGATAAGGCTCAAATTTTTGATGCGCATCTTCTAGTTTTAAATGATCCTGAATTAACAGGACCAATCGAAGAAAGCATTAAAAACGCTAAAACGAATGCAGAAACAGCTTTACAAGAAACGACAGACATGTTTATTGGTATGTTTGAATCTATGGACAACGAATACATGCGTGAACGTGCAGCGGATATTAAAGATGTACGTAAACGTGTTCTTTCTCACTTACTAGGTGTGACTATTCCTAATCCAGCTTTAATTGATGAGGAAGTAGTTGTTGTTGCAGCTGATTTAACGCCTTCTGATACCGCACAACTTAACCGTAACTTTGTTAAAGGTTTCGTAACGGATATTGGTGGACGTACTTCTCACTCCGCTATTATGGCGCGCTCTCTTGAAATTCCAGCAGTAGTTGGAACAAAAGAAGTTACTGCTAGCGTAGCGAAAAATGATATTGTTATTATTGATGGTTTGGAAGGTAATGTTATCATCCACCCAACAGAAGAACAAATCGCTCACTATGAAAAAATTAAATCTGATTTTGCTTTACAACAAGCAGAATGGGATAAACTTAAAAACGAAAAAACCGTTTCTAAAGACGGCGTTCACGTGGAGCTTGCAGCAAACATCGGAACTCCGAATGATTTAGAAGGTGTTATTTCTAACGGCGGGGAAGCAGTTGGACTTTATCGTACAGAATTCTTGTACATGGGTCGCGACAATTTCCCAACAGAAGAAGAGCAATTTGAAGCGTATAAAGCAGTAGTATCCGGAATGGACGGAAAATCTGTGGTTGTTCGTACATTAGATATCGGTGGCGATAAAACGTTACCATACCTAGAACTTCCTGAAGAAATGAACCCATTCTTAGGATTCCGTGCAATTCGTCTTTGCTTTGCGAATGAAGAATTATTCCGTACACAACTTCGCGCGTTACTTCGTGCAAGTGTATATGGTAACTTAAAAATTATGTTCCCGATGATTGCAACAGTAAATGAATTCCGTCAAGCACGTGATATTTTACTAGACGAAAAAGCGAAACTAAAAGCTGCTGGAACAGAAGTATCTGATTCCATCGAACTTGGAATTATGATCGAAATTCCTGCTGCTGCAGTTTTAGCTGATCAATTTGCAAAAGAAGTTGATTTCTTCTCTATCGGAACAAATGACTTAATTCAGTATACAATGGCTGCTGACCGTATGAACGAACGCGTTTCTTACCTTTACCAACCATACAATCCATCCATTTTACGTTTAGTTAAAATGGTAATTGACGCTTCTCATAAAGAGGGCAAATGGACTGGTATGTGCGGGGAAATGGCTGGAGATCAAACGGCTGTACCACTTCTTTTAGGCTTAGGCTTAGATGAATTTTCAATGAGTGCTTCAAGCATTCTTAAATCTCGTTCGCTAATCAAACGTTTAGATAAATCTGAAATGGTGAAATTAGCGGAAGAAGCTTTAAACAAATCTACAGCAGAAGAAGTTGTAGAATTAGTTGAAAAATATACTGCAGAGTAATCTCTGATTGAAGACCTAGACATTTTTCGTGTCTAGGTCTTTTTATGTTGTGAAATAGTAAGAGCCCAAGTATAATTGGGAGGACAGTTAGTTTTAAAGGGGGCAACAAGGTTGGTTATCTACATATTAGCAGGCTTTTTTCTGCTACTTTTCATTGTTTTGTCGATTATAGATAGACGGCGAATTAGCAATGGGATTGTTTTGACAATGGCGCTATTTTTTTCAGTGCTTTCGGTCGTTTACGCTACTTTTTCAAAAGGGAATGAACTACTTGTTTCGATTATGGGGACGGTATTACTTTTATTAGTATTGCTTATTCCGTTTTTTGTTATTGGGATAGCAACGATGCTCATTGTCAATGGGCGATTAATGTTAAAACGAGAAGGGCGCAAGTTAGCAAATATGCTGCCTTTAATTATTGGTTTAGGAATTTTAGCGTTTATTATTACGTGGTTTGTTAGTATTTTAAAAACAGGTAGTCCGATTCTTGGGATTGCGGTTGTCTTTATCGTGGCATTAGTTGGTTACTTTTCGTTCTTATTTTTATCATTTCTTTTGTCTACGTTTCTCTACCAATTTAACTTTCCGAGGTATAATCAAGATTTCTTAATTGTGCTTGGAAGTGGCTTGATAGGAGGCGACAGAGTACCACCGCTGCTTGCTAGTCGACTGAATCGCGCAATCAAATTCTACAACAAGCAATATGCTAAAAAAGGCAAACGGGCGACTTTTATCGTTTCTGGTGGCCAAGGTGCTAATGAGACTATTTCTGAAGCTGAAGCGATGCGAGGGTATTTGATTGAACAAGGTATCGATGAAAATTTTATTATTATGGAAGATAAATCGGTGAATACGCTGCAAAATATGAAATTTTCAAAAGCGAAAATGGATGCGATTATGCCCAGTTATAATAGCTTATTTTCAACGAATAATTTTCATTTGTTTCGGGCGGGTATTTATGCAAGAAAAGCCGGTTTGAAGAGCCAGGGTATTGGTGCAAAAACGGCTTTATACTATATGCCTAATGCGTTAATTCGAGAATTTATTGCGATTACTGTGATGTATAAGAAAGTGCATTTGATTTTACTTGGTTTATTACTATTGTTTTTTGCATTGTTAGCGATTATTGGTGTTACTTTTAGTTAGGAGGCTGAAATGATGGAGAAAATTGGATTTGTTGGTACAGGTGTGATGGGTGCAAGCATGGCGGGGCATTTGTTAGATGCTGGTTATGACGTATTTGTTTATACGCGCACGAAAGCGAAAGCGGAAGGCTTATTAAGTAAAGGAGCACATTGGGAAGAAACGCCGGGTGCGCTTGCAAGTAAAGTGGACGTGTTAATTTCGATGGTCGGTTATCCACAAGATGTAGAAGCTTTATATTTAGGCGAAAATGGCTTTTTAGACAATCTAGCTGCTGGATCTGTCGCGGTGGATATGACGACTTCTTCCCCAGCACTAGCGAAAAAAATGGCAGAAGTTGCTCTCGAAAAAGAAATCGGTATGCTTGATGCTCCGGTTTCTGGAGGAGATATTGGCGCGAAAAATGGCACATTAGCTATTATGGTTGGTGGAGCAGAAGAGACATTTCTTAAAGTGAAACCAATCTTTGAAATCCTTGGAAGCAGTGTAGTATTACAAGGAGCAGCTGGAGCAGGGCAGCACACTAAAATGGTCAACCAAATTGCTATTGCCTCCAATATGATTGGCGTAACTGAAGCCATCATTTATGCGGAAACGGCAGGACTTAATCCGTCGCGCGTCCTTGAGTCAATTTCTGGAGGAGCAGCGGGAAGTTGGTCGCTTTCTAATTTGATTCCACGTGTTTTAAAAGATGATTTTTCACCAGGATTTTTTATTAAACACTTTATTAAAGATATGGGCATCGCGATTACCGAAGCGAAACAAATGGGACTTGATTTGCCAGGACTTCTTTTAGCAGAAAAAATGTACCAAACTTTAGCAGAACGAGGTTTAAGCGGAGAAGGAACCCAAGCTTTAATTAAATATTACCGTTAAAAAAATAGCCCAACCAAGTGGTTGGGCTATTTTTATTTTTCTAGAAAAGCAGCCATTCGGTCTAATGCCTCTGCTAAATTATTAAAAGAAGTAGCATAAGAGAGGCGGAAATAACGGTCGCCTTTTTCTGAAAAAGCATTGCCGGGAACGACAGCTACTTTGGCTTCTTCTGCTAGTTTAATGGCCCAGTCAAAGGAATTTTCTTGGATTGTATCTGGCAACTTAACAAAGAAGTAAAACGCACCGTCCGGCGGAATAACAGTAAATCCCATTTTTTCTAAACGGTCTTGTGTGAAATTGGCTCTTGTTTTATATTCAGTACGCATTTGGAACGCATCATCTTTTCCATTTGTAAGTGCTTCTAATGCAGCTTTTTGGGAAATCGAGCTAGCGCAGGTAACGGAATATTGATGGATTTTTAACATTTCAGTTGTGAGACTTTCTGGAGCAAGCAAGAAGCCTATCCGCCAGCCGATCATCGCATGAGACTTAGATAAGCCATTGATAACAATTGTTTGTTCTTTCAACATTGGCGCGATGCTCACGTGCTCTTCGTGATAGGTTAGTTCACTATAAATTTCATCAGCAATCACGAAAATTCCCGTATCTTTTAAAACTTCTGCCAAGGCTGCGAGTTCGTCTTTAGTTAAAGTTACACCTGTTGGATTGGAAGGATACGGTATAATCAAAGCTTTCGTTTTAGGCGTAATATGCGCACGTAATTGTTCCGGCGTTAATTTGAAATTTGTTTCGGTCGTATCGACTTTGATTGGCTGTGCTTTATTCAAAGTGATAAGTGGTTCATAGCCAGGATAGATTGGGTCAGGTAAAATAACTTCGTCGCCTGGTTCTAAAATTGTTTGTAGGGCAACTGAAATAGCTTCCGTAGCGCCTACTGTGACGATTATTTCTTTATTTGTGTAACTTAGGTCATATTTTTCATGAAAGTAGGTAGAGGCGGCTTCTAGCAATTCTGGCATACCTGCGTTTGGTGTGTAGTTGGTAAAATTTTCTTCAATCGCTTTAATGGCTGCTTGTTTGACATGTTCAGGTGTTGGAAAGTCAGGTTCGCCAAGTGTTAAGCGAATCATATCGGGAATGCCCGTTACCCGTGTATTAAAAGTTCTGATACCACTTACTTGAATGTCGCGTAATTCCGGTCGAATTGATTTTGTCATTTTCGTCACCTTTCTTTATAAGAAAATCCCGTGAAAATCAGGTGGGAGTAAGCTTCGTAATTTCATTCCATTATAGCTCAAAAAGGAAGAAAAGCAAAATGTCTGAAAATATTACTAAAAACCCTTGCACTTTTATTTGGAATGCTATAAGATAGTTTTAATAATGATAATCATTTTCATTTAGAAATGATTTGTAAATGTGGAAGGGGCCGCCGGATATGACTAAACCAGGTAAATATGAAGCTCTCTTTTTTCCAACAAAAGATGGCTTGCTAAAAATACATGCTTATGGCTTTAATCCTTGTGGTTCATGGGGAGAAGTGTTTGCAACAATTGGTGATCAAACGATTTGTGTCAAAGGATTCAACCGCCATAAAACCATTGTGCGAGCTACGAAAATGATTATAAGCTCTACTGCTAATCGAAAAAATGAATTTTAATTATCAAAAGACTGTAAAAAAGATTATTTCCTTTTTACAGTCTTTTTTTGGATAAAACACACGTAAAATCCGCTAAATCGTGTCTTTCTGGTTAATTTAAAATAATTTCTTTTTCTGAATATTTCCAGAACCCTTGCGTTATACGTGCGGTTTGCGATAAAATTTGGTAGTATAGTGAAAGAAATAAGATATGGCGAAGAAACCAACTATGAGGAAATATGTAAAAAAGCATTGCCACGCGTGTACCACAGCAAGGTATGCCAATATTTGCACGTCAGATGGTGGATTTGAGAGGAGAGGTAAGATGTCTCAGTTATTGGGAATTATTCAACGTTTACATGCAATGCAAGAAGATGAGTCTGCTGAAACACAAGCAAGACGTTTTGAAAAAAATGGTACGCCTGTGTGCGAAGTGAAGTTTTTCCAAGCTTCTAACTCATTTGAAGTAGAAATCTATGGCGACAATAGTAAATATCAGTTTGATGATATTGACATGACGGCTATCGAAATTTTTGAAACATTACAAGAAAACGAATAAGAAGGTAAAAATCGGATAACCCGGTTATTTACTTAGAGGCTGTGAATATTTATTCACAGCTTTTTTTATTTTCAAGCACTAAATGAAAGAAATCAGACTAAATAGTATGGTAGAATAGGAGATGGAAAAGTTTCGCTTTATTTTAAAAGTTGAAAGAAACTTCGTAGAGCTTGAAAATACAAGGAAGAGGAAGATTCTAAATGATCTCAAATAGATTTGGACAATTTATCGATAATGAACTAGCTGATTCTATGATTTCCGCTGAAAAGGTTGCCCACGTGCAGCTTGGTAATAACTTAGAACATGCACTACTTGTTTTAACTAAATGCGGTTATTCAGTTATTCCTGTACTAGACTTTGAATTTAAACTCCATGGATTAATAAGTGCAGCAATGATTACAGATGCAATTCTTGGACTCGAACGTATCGAGTTTGAACGATTGGAAGATTTAAAAGTAGAAGATGTCATGCAAACGGATTTCCCGGTAATTAAAGATTTTAGTAATAACGAACGAATTGTTCACTTACTCGTGGATCATCCTTTTGTTTGTGTTGTAGATGCTGACCACCATTTTGAAGGAATCGTAACTAGACGCGTTGTGTTAAAACAAGTCAATCGTTATATTCATTTGCAGGTGGAGGAAAATAGATGATTGTCACAGAATATGAATTACTTGTTTGTTTAGCGGAAGAACTCAATATGCGGAAAAGTGCGGAAAAGCTCTTTTTAAGTCAGCCAGCTTTGTCACAACGCTTACAAACAATTGAAAGCAGATGGAACACCAAAATCTTTATTCGTACACAAAAAGGACTATTGCTAACCCCGGAAGGAGAAGCGATTGTTCGCCATGCATCTAGCGTGATTGAGCGTGAGCATACTATCCAAGAGAAACTCGAAGCGATGGAAGGTGTCGTGCGGGGAACACTGCGAATTGCCTGTGCGAGTGTAGTTGCACAAATGTGGCTACCGCGCGTCCTAAAAGCTTTCTCAAGAGCCTATCCAAACGTGCAAATTTCGCTTGTAACGGGTTGGAGCAGCGAAGTGACGCAACAATTAGCTGCCGGCAATGTTCATATCGGGATTGTTCGTGGAAATTCCACTTGGAAAAGCGTTCAAAAACCATTATTTAATGACAAATTAATTTTAGTCGATACAGAAATTACAAAAATAGAAGAAGTTTTCCAAACGAATCGACCATTTATTCAGTTTCGTAGCGATTCTAATTATTACCAAGTTATTCAAGACTACTGGCAACGAAATTTCGGAAAAATGCCACGTCAAGCAATGCTTATGGATCAAATGGAAACTTCAAGACAAATGGCCTTAAATGGTATTGGTTTTGCGATTTTACCGGAAGTAACGATGTTAGGCTATACGGACAAAATCAACAAAATCCCACTAACAGAAAAAGACGGCTCGATTCTAAGCCGAGAAACGAATTTACTCACTTATGAACAGTCACTCAGTTTACCACAAGTGAAGGCGTTTTTAGAAATAACAGATAAATTCCTTGAACAAGTTAAATAGCTATGGCAAAATAGAAAGCAGAACGTATCGGAAGGGGACAAAAATTCATGGAACAAATGGATGCACACCAAATTATTTCTTTTATTCAAAATAGCAAGAAAGCAACACCAGTCAAAGTTTACCTTAAAGGGAACTTAGAAAAAATCGATTTCCCAAGTGATGTAAAAACTTTCATTACTGGAAATGCGGGAACAATTTTTGGAGAATGGGCAGTTGTTGAGCCATTATTAGAAGCAAATAAAGCGAATATTGAAGATTATGTGATTGAAAATGATCGTCGTAACTCCGCTATTCCTTTGTTAGATATGAAAAATATTAACGCACGTATTGAGCCTGGCGCAGTCATTCGCGACCAAGTAACAATCGGCGACAATGCGGTAATTATGATGGGAGCAAGCATCAATATCGGTTCTGTTATCGGTGACGGTACAATGATTGATATGAATGTTGTTCTTGGCGGCCGCGCAACTGTTGGTAAAAATTGCCATATCGGTGCGGGTTCTGTCCTAGCCGGCGTAGTGGAACCACCGTCCGCACAACCAGTTATCGTCGAAGATAATGTAGTTGTTGGCGCGAACGTTGTTGTTTTAGAAGGCGTACGTATTGGAGAAGGCGCAGTTGTAGCAGCGGGCGCAATCGTTACAAAAGATGTAGCTCCTGGAACAGTAGTGGCTGGAATTCCTGCACGTGAACTTAAAAAATTAGATGCAAAAACAGCTTCTAAAACAGAAATCATGCAAGAACTTCGCCAACTTTAAAAAATCAAAGGGAACTGTTTCGTCTGTTGGCGGAGCAGTCCTTTTTTAGAAGGAGAGAGTCGCCATGTTAAATGAATTTATTGCCATTCGACGTGATTTACACCAAATTCCTGAAACAGGTTACAAAGAGCTAAAAACACAAGCTTATTTATTAGATTATATTAGCAAATTACCGAACGAACATTTAGAAGTAAAAAAATGGCGTACCGGGATTTTAGTGTTAGTAAAAGGGACTAATCCCGAGAAAACTATTGGTTACCGTACCGATATTGATGCATTGCCAATTACAGAAGAGACTGGTCTAGCATTCGCATCAAAACATCCCGGTAATATGCACGCTTGTGGACATGATTTACATATGAGTATCGCGCTTGGTGTGTTGACTCATTTTGCAAGTAAACCTGCCAAAGATAATCTACTATTCGTGTTCCAACCAGCAGAAGAAGGACCGGGCGGCGCCAAACCAATTATGGAAAGCGCGGAATTTGCCGAGTGGCGTCCAGATAGTATTTACGGACTTCATATCGCACCAGAATACAAAGTCGGCGAAATTGCGATTAAGCCAGGCTTACTGTTCGCCAACACATCAGAACTCTTTATTTCATTTAAAGGTAAGGGTGGCCACGCAGCGTATCCACATTTGGCGAATGATATGGTTGTTGCTGCAAGTGCGTTTGTTGGGCAAATGCAGACGATTATAAGCCGGAATATTGATCCAATGGATAGCGCAGTTATTACGATTGGTCGGATTCACGGCGGCGAAATTCAAAATGTCATTGCGGAAACGGCCTATTTAGATGGGACAATTCGGACGCTTTCACCAGAAACCATGGAAATTGTTTGGACTCGTTTGAAACAACTGGCAAAAGGTTGGGAAGAGGCTTACCAATGTGAAGTAGAATTCCATCCGGGTTCGGATTATTATCAAGTAGACAATGATCCAGCTGAAACCGAAGAATTTATCCAGTTTTTAGAAGAACGTTACCCTGAAAGTTATGTGCCAGCTCGTTCGGCAATGACCGGCGAAGACTTTGGTTACTTTTTATCCGAAATTAAAGGATTTATGTTTTGGCTAGGTGTAGATTCGGAGTACAGTTTGCATCACGCGAAACTTAATCCAAAAGAAGAAGCGATTCCATTTGCGATTGATGTATTAGTTCAATTTTTGGAAAGTAAATAAAAAAGACGTAAATTCGTTCTCAAAATGAGCGAATTTACGTCTTTTTAATTATTATTTGGTCCGAAAGTGCTAACAAAATTCAGTGGTAATTCGATTTCATTTTCTGCGAGTGCTTCGCGGATATCTTTGAGTAAATCACGTTGAACAGAGTATTGTTCACCATTCACGGCTTTACCTACCACTCGAATCATCATATTAGTCGCATCGATGTTTTGCACACCTAATACAACAGGGGGCTCTACGATATTTTTGTTTTCTTTTGCAGCAACTTCACAAACTTCACTAATAATTTTAATTGCTTTTTCCGGATCTTCATGCGGACTAATTTGAATGTCCACCATCACACGCATATTGCCGCGCGAATGATTACTAACGACCATAATTTGTCGGTTAGGAATGAAATGAAGCGTGCCATCAAAATCACGTACCTGCGTTGTTCTAAGTCCCAGTGCCTCAACAGTTCCATTGACGAGCCCAATTGTAATCGTATCACCAACATCAAGTTGTCGTTCAAGCAGAATAAAAAATCCAGTTACCACGTCACTGACAAGCCCTTGCGCACCAAACGCGATTGCCAAACTCGCAACCCCAGCGCTCGCAATAATCGCCGTAACATCCATAAAGTTCTGTAATAATAAAATCGCAAAAGTGAAGAATAAAACATAACCGTAAAAATTAGAAATTAAACTCTCTAATGTATCCGCCCGACCAACAGAAACGGCTTGTTGTTGCCGATACTTGCGGAAGAAACTACGAATAATCTTATTACCAACCACGCGAAAAATAAAATAAAGAACAATTAATATAGCAATTTTTATCCCGACAGAAATAATATGATTCCAAAATTGTTCCCAATCAATTGAATTGAACCACTTTTTGAGTAAATTCATCTTTTGGTCCACATCCTTTGAAAGATCTCCATCCATTTCATCTCCCCCTTTCTAATGAAATGTCCTTTTCTATTCTAACAAATATTTTACAAAAATGCTGTTATAAAAAATAAATTTTCACTAGAAAACGCTCATTTTTCTGGAAAAATCGCACTTTTTTTCAAAAAAAATTAAAAAACTGTTAGCCACTCTTGTAGTAAGATGGAGGCGCTTTCTAAAATGTGCAAAATGGCGCAAACCAAACTGTATGATGTGAAACTAAGCCGAAACTTGTGTACAATGATAAATGTTATTGCTTTTTTTAAAAGTGATATGGGCCGAATTTTTGCCTAGTAAATAATTCAATCTAAAAAAAGAAAGGGGATTTTATTTTGAGTAAGATTAAAGTAGAAGAGCTAACGAAGATTTTCGGAAAAAAGGCTTCCAAAGCATCTTCTTTACTTTCTCAGGGAAAATCGAAAACAGATATTTTGAAAGAAACAGGCGCGACAATTGGTGTTAATAAAGCATCTTTTAGCGTAGAAGAAGGCGAAATTTTCGTTATAATGGGGCTTTCTGGTAGTGGGAAGTCGACTTTGGTACGACTTTTGAACCGTCTAATTGAGCCTACGAGCGGAAAAATTTGGCTTGACGGAAAAGAACTATCTAGTCTAAATAAAAAAGAACTTTTGGAAGTTAGAAGAAAAAGCATGAGTATGGTCTTCCAAAACTTTGGTTTATTTCCGAATAGAACAATTAACCGCAATGTGGAATACGGCCTTGAAATTCAAGGAATGGACAAAGAAGAACGCGAGAAAAATGCAGCAGAATCATTGGCATTAGTTGGTTTAGCTGGTTACGGTGATCAATATCCTTCGCAACTTTCTGGTGGGATGCAGCAACGTGTAGGTCTTGCGAGAGCACTTGCGAACAATCCGGACATTTTACTGATGGATGAAGCTTTCTCCGCACTTGACCCGCTGAACCGAAAAGATATGCAAGATCAATTGCTCGATTTACAAGATAAAATGAAAAAAACGATTATCTTTATTACCCATGATTTGGATGAGGCGCTTCGTATTGGCGACCACATTATGATTATGCGTGATGGTTCCGTTGTTCAAACTGGTTCTCCGGAAGAAATTCTGGCACATCCGGCAAATGAATATGTTGAAAAATTCATTGAAGATGTAGACCGTTCCAAAGTCTATACAGCGAGCAACGTAATGATTCGTCCAGAAATCGTTAATTTTGAAAAAGATGGTCCTCGTGTTGCGCTTAAACGGATGCGTGAAGCTGGAACTTCCAGTGTATTTGTCGTAAAACGTAATCGTGAGTTAGTCGGAATCGTCCATGCAGCTGAAGTATCTAAACTTGTAAAAGAAAATATTACTTCACTAGAAACTGCTTTGCATCGTGATGTGCCAACAACTGGCCTAGATACTCCACTGGCAGAAATCATGGATACTATCTCGACAACAACGATTCCAATAGCTGTAACAGAAGATGGAAAATTAAAAGGAATTATCATTCGCGGATCCGTTCTGGCCGCACTTTCTGGAAACGAGGTGAACGTTAATGCCTAATATTCCAACGATTCCATTAGCTAGTTGGATTGACAAATTAGTGGATGGCTTAACGCAATTTGAAGGATTTTTTAATGTAATTACCAATATCATTGGCGGGATTGTTGACGCATTCCAATGGGTGTTTGACTTAGTTCCACCGTGGTTATTTATTATTTTACTCGTACTTGGAACATTCTGGGTAAACCGTAAAGGCAAAAAATGGGGTTTAATTACTTTTGAAGTTGTCGGTTTACTTTTAATTTGGAACTTAGACTTCTGGCGCGATATGACGCAAACATTGACGCTCGTACTGACAAGTAGTTTAATCGCTCTTGTTATTGGGGTTCCCCTTGGTATTTGGATGGCGAAAAGCAATATCGTCGAAAGTATCTTTAAACCGGTACTCGACTTTATGCAAACTATGCCAGCTTTTGTTTACTTAATTCCAGCTGTAGCATTTTTCGGGATTGGGATGGTTCCGGGGGTTGTTGCTTCTGTAATTTTCGCAATGCCTCCAACTGTTCGGATGACTAACCTAGGTATTCGCCAAGTTTCGACAGAGCTAGTTGAAGCAGCAGATTCGTTTGGTTCAACACCTTGGCAAAAACTTTGGAAAGTACAGCTGCCGATGGCGAAATCGACTATGATGGCTGGGATTAACCAAAGTATCATGTTAGCACTTTCCATGGTCGTAATTGCTTCGATGATCGGTGCGATGGGACTTGGAACACGCGTTTACTTTGCAGTAGGACGTAATGACGCTGGTGGCGGATTTGTGGCTGGGATTGCGATTGTTATCGTAGCAATCATCCTAGACCGTCTAACACAAGCATTCAACAAAAAAGCGAAATCGGAATAAGGAGGAGAGTAGATTGCTAAAAAAATTAATCACCACCGCAGTTTTGGCTATGCTTATTTTCACTTTAGCAGCCTGCGGGACAACACTTGCTCCTTATGATGCGAAAAAAGATTTAGGCGAACAAATCAATTATACAATCACTGGAATTGATGCAGGGGCAGGAATCATGCTTGCAACACAAAATGCGATTAAAGATTACCATTTAGATGACGATAATTGGCAGTTACAAACAAGTTCCACTGCTGCAATGACTAGTACACTTCAAAAAGCGATGAAAGATAAGCGCCCGATTGTTGTTACTGGTTGGACACCGCACTGGATGTTTACAAAATTTGATTTGAAATTTTTAGATGATCCGAAAAATGTCTTTGGTAACGCAGAAAATATCCACACAATTGTACGTAAAGGCTTAAAAGAAGATAAACCTTCCGCGTACCAAGTGTTAGATAATTTCTTCTGGACTGCTGAGGATATGTCGGAAGTAATGCTCGAAGTTAATGACGGCGTTGACCCAGAAGAAGCAGCCAAAAAATGGATTAAAAACAATCCTGAAAAAGTTGCCAAATGGACAGATGGCGTTGAAAAAGTAGATGGCGATGAAATCAAGTTAACTTATGTAGCTTGGGATTCTGAAATTGCCTCCACAAACGTTGTCGCAGAAGCATTAAAACAAGTTGGCTACAAACCAACGATTCAAGCAATGGAAATTCAACCAATGTGGGCTTCTGTAGCAACGGACGCAGCAGATGGAATGGTCGCAGCATGGCTTCCAAACACTTCCGGAATTTACTACAAAGATTACAAAGGGAAGTTTGAAGATTTAGGACCGAACTTAAAAGGTGCAAAAATTGGCCTCGCGGTACCAAAATACATGACAAACATTAATTCCATTGAAGATTTGAAAACAAGCAAATAAACTTTTGAAAAGACACGAAGAAGTTCAAGTCTTACTTGATACTTTCTCCGTGCCTTTTTTTCTCTATAAGGGTAAAATAATAGTTGATCTATGAAATTGCTAGGAGGAAGATGAATGTTTAAAAAATTTCTAAAAAAGACAAAACAAGAAGTAGTATTCGCGCATGTAACTGGACAAGTTATTGCGTTAGAGGATGTTCCAGATCCAGTTTTTAATCAAAAAATGATGGGGGAAGGCATTGCAATTAAGCCGGAAACAGGCACAATTGTTGCTCCCGTAGATGGAAAAATTATTCAACTCGCAGAAACAAAACATGCTTTTGGAATTCGTACTGATATGGGGCAAGAAATTCTTGTACATATTGGCTTAGAAACTGTATCTCTAAACGGTGAAGGCTTCAACGTTTTAGTAAGTGTCGGTGATAAAGTAAAAGTAGGCGACCCGATTGTGGAAGCAGACTTTGATTTCATCGAAAAAAATGCCGCAAGTACGGTCGTACCAATGGTTATAACAAATAGTTCAGAAGGTAAATACGATTTTGATTTCCATGACGTAACAAAAGCAGAAGCCGGGAAAACCGAAGTATTGACAACTAATTTAAAATAATCGAACGAAAAAATCCGTGAAAGGGTAATTTCCTTTTCATGGATTTTTTAGTATTCATTTACGTGTTAAAAGGGTAGAATGAAGGTAATTAGTAATTAAAAGGAGCGGAATAATATGTTAGAAGTGATAGTTCAAAATCCAAGAGATGCTTACTTAGCTGAAAAATATGGTGCAAATAGAATGGAAGTAGTTTCGGCAATAAGTGAAGGTGGCCTAACTCCGAGTTATGGAGCGATTAAGGAAATCGTTGGAGCTTCCAATTTACCAGCAATGATGATGATTCGCCCGCATAGTTTTTCTTTTGTCTATGATGAGCCAGCGAGAATAGTAATGGAACGCGATATTGAGCTTGCAAAAGAAGTTGGCGTAAAGGGAATTGTTTACGGCGGCATCACAGCAGACGGCGATATCGATCAAGCCCTTCTTGAAAAAGTAATTGAATGGAAAGGCGATTTAGACCTTACTTTTCACCGGGCACTGGAAGCAACCAAAGATATCGAAGCTAGTTACCAAGTTTTGCGTACATATGGAAAAGACATTAACCAATTACTCACTTCTGGCGGCACAGCTAGCGCACTGGATTCGCTGCCGCGCCTAAAACGCTGGATCGAGGATAGCCAAAAAAAACCAGATTCCTTCCAAATTCTAGTTGGAAGTGGCGTCAAACCAGAAAACATCGCGACCTTCCAATCAACACTGAACCATACTGACTACCACGTTGGAAGTGCTGCAAGAGAAGCCAGTGATTTTTCGAAAGAGATTTTAAAAGAAAAAATCGCTACATTACAACAACAAATAAACAAGCAATGATTCTACGTAGCAGGTAGCCTTACAAGCTTAGATACGCTATAATGAAACAAGACTATTCTTAATGAAAAGGTGGAAAAAAAGTGAATAACTATATTGGCAAAAGCCAAGTAATGACAGTAAAAGAAATCCGAGAAACAGGTTGGCTTCTTGAAAAAGACGAAGTAACTGTTTTTTTATCTAAATCAAATACACATGAAACGGAACTTGCTGTTGGTGCGGAAGTAACCGTATTTATTTTTGTGGACTATGACCGCGAAATCGCAGCAACAACGATTATTCCAAAAATTCAAGTAGGACATTATGGCTGGGGAACAGTAACAGAAGTCCGTAAACATCTAGGCGTTTTTGTCGATATCGGCATTGAAAAAGACGTCGTTGTATCATTAGACGACCTACCAGCACTACTGCATTTATGGCCTAAAAAAGAAGACCGTGTGATGATTGCACTGCGCGTGGATGAAGAAAATCGCGTTTGGGGAGTTCTCGCAGAAGAAGAACAATTCCGCGCAATTGCCGTTCGAGCAGAACAAGATTTATTTAACCAAAATGTCGAAGGTACCATCTATCGTTTATTAAAAATAGGTTCATTTGTATTTACAGATGATTTCCATATTGGTTTTATTCATGAAAGCGAACGAACTTCTGAACCGCGAATGGGTGAGCGCGTGAAGGCACGTGTTATCGCTGTAAAACCAGACGGCTCATTAAACTTATCTCTTCGTGGCAGATCGCATGAAGTATTGAATGATGACGCGGAAATGATTTTAACGTATTTACGAAGCGTTGGCGGAGAAATGCCATTTGGTGATAAATCCGATCCAGATGCTATTCGTGCAAAATTTGGTATAAGTAAAGCACAATTCAAGCGTGCAATTGGCACACTTTTAAAAGCAAGACGCATCACACAAGAAGATGGCGTGACGACGAAAATCACCGAAGAAACATCCGACTAAAGTAGTAGGGCATGTTCCAACTAGCGCGGTTTGTTTCCATAAGCAAATCATCGCTATAATAAACACAGCATGTACAAAGTAGCAAAAATCGAGAAATAACTTTGTCAAAAGATGAACGCAAGGAGGTGTGTCAGCTTGAAAAAAATGGAAAGCTCGGTTGTTTTTGTATTTTTAATTGCGATTATTGTTGGTGTAGGACTAGAAATGTTATTCCAGTGGGAGCTACTTATTTTGTTTGCACTCGGGATATTTTTCATCTTTACATCAAGAAAGGCAAGCGCAACGAAGAAAAGTGCGAGAAACTCATTGTTTATTGGTATCGTATTTATCATTATCGCCGTGTTACTTACAACCACTTTTAAAGTAGGACTTGTTGTTGCGGGGATTTATGCGATCATTCACTATATTAGTCGAAAGCGGGCACCTCAATTATTAATGCTTAAAACTAGAGAACCAGACAGCAAGATTGACCGCACAGATAAATTTATTCGCAATCAATGGTTCGGTAACCAGCGTATACTTGATGTAGTGTACGAATGGGATGATATCAATATCCAAACAGGAATTGGTGACACGATTCTCGATTTAGGAAATACAGTTCTTCCAACCGGCGAAAGTGTCATTATGATTCGTAGTGTGTCAGGGAAAATTCGGATTCTCGTTCCATTTGATATTGGCATTTGCATCGAACATTCCGCAATTTTTGGAAACATTCAATATGATAAAGAAAGCACTTCTATTCAAAATAATAGCATCAAGGTTTACTCGGATAATTACGAAAGTTCGGCACGAAAAGTGAAAATCATGACTTCTGTAATCTTCGGAGATTTAGAGGTGATTAGGCTATGAGCTTTTCGAAACTAATGATGGTTGTTTGCTCCGGTTTATTACTTGTTGCAACAGCTATCGGCACAGTCGGTTACTATTTTTTTAGTGAAGGCTCTTGGTATAAAATTTTAATTGAACAAAAAATCTTTTACATTCCGTTTGTCGTCTTTGTTCCGCTGACAGCCATTTCGGTTGGTTTAATCATCGGTGGCTTACTTGGCTATTTCGTGAAGCAAAAGTTTGAATCAATTGACTTCTCGATTCGGTTGCTCGGACAAGGCGATTTGGAGAAAAAGATTACGAGTGAAGAAGATGAAAACTTTTTAGAAGTACAGCAAGTATACAAGCAAATCGACCGCTTACGTGATAAAATGAAAGCACAAACGATTTTGACACAAAAACTTGCAAGCGACCGCGCGGAATCAACGGGCCAAACAAAAGAAGCCATTTTGTCAGAAGAGCGGCACCGGATTGCTCGGGAATTACATGATTCGGTGAGCCAGCAACTTTTTGCAGCGATGATGCTTTTATCAGCTTTGAATGAACAAAGTGAAAAAAGCGCCACACCAGCCATGCAAAAACAATTGAAAATGGTAGAATCAATCGTCAATGAATCCCAATCTGAGATGCGCGCGTTATTACTACATCTACGTCCAACACAACTTGAAGGTAAGTCGCTTAAAACTGGTATTGAACAATTATTAAAAGAATTAACAACCAAATTGCCTATCGAAGTCGAATGGCAAATTGAAGATATTAATTTGCAAAAAGGCATTGAAGATCATTTATTCCGTATCGTTCAAGAGCTACTATCCAATACTTTGCGCCATTCCAAAGCAAAATTATTAGAAGTACGCTTAGTAACAATGGACAATTTAGCTGTCATGAAAGTAGTTGATGATGGCGTTGGCTTTGATATGGATAATGTTCGTCAAGGTTCATATGGCTTACAAAATATGCGTGAAAGAGTTGCCGAATTTGGCGGCACCATCAAAATAATTAGTTTCCCAGGAAGAGGAACTAGCGTAGAAATAAAAATCCCACTTGTTGCGAAAAAGGACGTGGAAAGCGAATGATAAAAGTATTACTTGTAGATGATCATGAAATGGTACGTATAGGTGTTTCAGCTTATCTTTCTGTGCAAGATGACATGGAAGTTGTTGGCGAGGCAGAAAACGGACGTGAAGGCGCTGATATGGCTTTAGAATTACGCCCAGATATCATTTTAATGGATTTAGTTATGGATGAAATGGACGGCATCGAAGCCACAAAAGAAATTATGCAAAACTGGAAAGAAGCAAAAATCATTATCGTCACAAGCTTTATTGATGATGAAAAAGTATATCCAGCGCTAGAAGCCGGGGCAAGCAGCTATATGCTAAAAACATCCACAGCAAGCGAAATTGCTGATGCGATTCGTGCTACATACGGCGGTGACTCTGTACTTGAGCCAGAAGTAACTGGTAAAATGATGCAAAGATTAACTGCTAAACCAGAAAAAAACTTACACGATGATTTAACGAATCGTGAAAATGAAATCTTGCTTTTAATCGCGGAAGGTAAATCTAACCAAGAAATTGCCGATGAACTTTTCATTACATTAAAAACGGTTAAAACACATGTAAGTAACATTTTATCAAAATTAGATGTACAAGATCGCACGCAAGCAGCCATCTATGCATTTAAACACGACTTAGTAGAAAAAAAGTAGCCAGGAGGTAACGTACACATGAAAGAAGGATTTGCAGTCATCGGTCTTGGGCGATTTGGTGGAAGTATTTGTCGTTCATTAGTCGAGCAAGGAATGGAAGTACTTGCGATTGATTCAGATGAAGAACGAGTAAATGAATATATGTCGATTGCGACCCATGCAGTTATCGCCAATTCCACAGATGAAAATGCGCTTCGTCAATTAGGTATTCGGAACTTTGAACACGTTATCGTTGCCATTGGTGAAGATATTCAGTCGAGTATTTTAACAACGCTAATTTTAAAAGAAATGGGCGTAAAATACGTAACGGCAAAAGCAACGAACGATAAGCATGCCAAATTACTCGATAAAATTGGAGCTGACCGCGTTGTCCATCCTGAGCGGGATATGGGACGTCGGATTGCCCATTATATCGTATCGAAAAATATGCTTGATTATCTGGAACTTTCTGATGAATATAGTCTTGTCGAGATTTCAGTATCTGATCCGCGCTTCCTAGGAAAAAGTTTGGTTGATCTAGATTTCCGTAATTCTTTCGGCGTGAATATTGTCGGCATTAAAAAAGATAAGCAAATGATTATTACTCCTGAAGCAAATGATGTTCTCCACGAAGGAGATATCCTCATTGTTATCGGTTCAGATGATGATATTGAACGACTACAAGAAAAAATTCAATAAAAATAAAGCCTACGCAATATAAAAAGATATGTAGCCATGTCGATTATATGCTTAGGTTTTTTACTTGTTTACGCATTACTGCTTGCTATCTAGCCAGTTATTTTCTATGATAGTTACATAGCTTCACTTAAAGGGACAGGGGGAGAGAATAGATGAAGAAATTTTTGCTTGATAAAATCGGCGCTCGCGGACTTATTCAAATGTTACAAGCATTTATTTATGCGAGTATTTGTGTGGTTGTCCATACAGTTATTTTCCCCGATTTGGCCGGAGTATTGCCTATAGTCGTACTAATAGGGATTATTTCCATGCAACCTACATACGGAATTACAAGAAAAGTCATTCCCCAAATTGCACTAGCATTCACATTAGCGTGTTTGTTTGTAATTATAAGTACTTATTTTTTCCCAATTAATGTGTATATTTATTATATTGTGATGATCGTTGTTATTTTAGCAGTGAATTTTATGATGCCGCAAAAATACATGGTGATGACACTTGCAATTGGGACCGCGCTTTATTTCCTTGGAACGGACGATTTGCCAATGCCACTTTATGTAATGGTAATTGTGGCGTTAATTGATGTGTTCGTGTTCTTTTTACTCGTTCAACTTGTCGTCAAATATGTCCATTTGCCACTAGAAAAGACCGTTCAAACCATCATGAAACAATTGGTAGGCCTTTTTGATAAGGAAATTGAAAGTGTATTTAAAAACAATGGTAAATTTATAACAAAACCGTTGTATAGCATTTTTGTTCAATCGCAAATGTTTATTAAAGAATATAGCGCCAGTAAAAAAGCGAATCCGCGTCATGTGGAACTGTATCAATCGTTACTACCAAATTATTTGCAACTCTTCTTCCATATGCAAACGATGGAAGACATTGGCAGAGCAGGTTTATCAGAAGAAGCAAAACAGGCGCTTGCCAAGATTAATGTAGAAGTTTCTGCTGAAATAAGTGCAAAAGAAGTCGATCCAGTAGCCTCATTTCATGTGAAAAAATTTGTCGAGAACTTTTTAGCTGTTAAAGTTGGAATGGCAGAATTAGCTGAAGGGGGCGAGAAGAAATGAAGAAGATTTCTATGAGAGAACGTTTCGCTCTTGATCCTCGGGTTGCTAAAGTATTAATTAGTATTACGATTGCGGTGATACTTTTCCCGATTATGGGTGATTGGATTGTCTACCCAACATACGTATTTAATGCTATTTATATTACGGCTCAAATGAGTAAGGGCGAGACGTATAAATCAAGTATCGAGCGGATTATCGGAACTATTGTAGGGGGATTACTTGCGGCATTTGTCTATTTACTCGTGCCGAATCACCACTATATTATGATTCCGATTGGCGCAGCACTCGCGGTCATGTTAAGTTACCTATTTACGAAGAAATTCACGATGGTTATTGTCGTTATTACGGTGATGGTTCTTGTCGGAAAAGGGGACGGGGAACCTATTGTGTTTTTACGAGATAGACTTTTTGATACGATGATTGGTTTAGCTATCGGGTTCCTTGTTTACGCGTTGTATCCACGCAAGAAAAACAAAAAATTGAATCAAGTATTTATTTCTCAAGAAAAAGAAGTGCTTGAGCGAATAAAAGCAATCGATATCAATACAGAAGATGCCAAAGAGCTAGCTCCGAAAATAAAAGCGCTATGGAAACAATTGATAGATTTAAGAAAAACACGCGAACAAATTGTAACAGATAGCAGTTTTGTCCCGAGTTTAACAACCGACGAGCCGATGCTCCATTTTACAAGATTAGTTGAGCAGGCGATTAATAATATTGAAATTTTATATCATGTAACGCTAGAAAAAGAGACGGAACCTGATTATGAAGTAGTGTTTTCCTACCATCAACAGGCTTGTGCAAAAGTAATTACCGAGATGGATGCACTAATTACCAAACATAAATAAAAAGATGACTGAGGCTTTCATTAGCTTCAGTCATCTTTATTTTTATTCAGTAATATCTAAGCTCTTTTTAAACATGGAAATCACGCGTTCTAAATCAGTTTGTTCAGGTGCAAAGTAATACAAGTTAAACCCGTAAGACTCGCTATAAATCATTTCCCCTTCACCTTTAAGCTCTTGGGAATCTACATTTTTTAGTACGGAAGAATAATTTGTTGCCATTGTTGTAATGTCGGTTAGTGTCATATTCGTTTGGAAATTATCACCAACAGCTTTCATAATGCTTTCAAAATTAGAAACACCAGAGGAGCTTACGACTTTATTCGCAATACCGATAATAACATCACGTTGTCTATCTTGGCGACCAAAATCACCGCGCGGATCTTCATGACGAATACGAACATATTGCAAAGCATCCGTGCCATTTAAGGTAATATCACCTTTGACAAATTTGCTGTTTACGACCGTTAAATCGATATCATTAGTAACAGTAATACCGCCAACTGCGTCTACAAGGTCCTTAAAGCCCTCCATATTGATTGAAATGAAATAATCTACAGGAACTCCTGGCATAAGTTTTTCAACGGCTGAGACGGTTCCTGAGGGGCCACCTTTGGAATAGGAAGCATTAATTTTACCAATATCGCCATTTCCATAGTCTACTTTTGTATCACGGGGGATACTGACCATCTCTACGGAATTTTGTTGTTTATTTGCAGTGGCAAGAATAATTGTATCGGCACGACCATTTGTTTCACCAGGCCGAGCATCTGAGCCCATTAACAATACAGAAAATGGTTTTTTCTTTTCTAAGTCACTTGCTGTTTTATTACTTGATTCTAATGGTACATTTATTTTTGAAAAGGTATTTTGAACGGTGATGTAGTACTTCGCTGCTAATCCTGTTATTGAGAAAAAGATAATTCCTAAAAGGGTTACACTAGCAATTTTCATAACTTTAGTAAAAGTGGACGTTGTTTTTTGCTTCTTTTCAGTCCTAGTTTCTGTCATAAAATTTTCCTCGTCTTTCTATTTTGTTTGTTTAAACATACCATCGTCTTTGCAAGAAATCAACAAAAAACGATAAATGATGTTGAAACCATTTACCGCTTTTGAAACTATACTTCCATGATTATTGGTAAAATCATTGGGCGTCGTTTTGTTTTTTCATACAAGAAAGGTTGCAACGTATCTGTAATTTCGTTCTTAATTTCAGACCATTGCGTTGTTTTTTGTTCCATTACTTTGTTTAGGTGGCGTGTTAGGAGGCCTTGAGCTTCTCCGATTAGATTACCGGATTCACGCATATAGATGAACCCACGTGAAATAATATCAGGTCCCGCCATCACACGAGAGTTTTTCATATCAATAGATACAACGACGATTACGAGGCCTTCTTCGGAAAGAATGCGACGATCGCGAAGGACAATATTACCGATATCACCAATGCCGCTACCGTCAATATAGACGCTTGCCGCATGGATTTTACCTGCAACATGGGCTGTTTCACTCGTTAAAGCAAGCACATCACCATTCGCCATAATGAAGCTATTTTCTTCTGGAACACCACATTCTTCAGCAGATTCAGCATGGATTTTCTGCATTCTGAATTCACCGTGAATTGGCATAAAGAATTTAGGTTTCATCAAACGTAGCATTAGTTTTTGCTCTTGTTGACCACCGTGACCAGAAGTATGGATGTTGTTCACTTTACCGTGAATAACTTCTGCGCCAGCTTGATAAAGTAAATTGATTGTGCGGTTAACACTCGTTGTATTACCAGGAATTGGAGAAGACGAGAAGACTACCGTATCGCCTGGTTGAATTTGGATTTGACGGTGAGTACCGTTAGCAATTCTAGAAAGAGCCGCCATTGGTTCACCTTGACTCCCTGTACAAAGGATAGTCACATTTCCAGCGGGTGTTTTGTTAAGCTGATGCACATCAATAAAGGTATCTTTTGGTGCTTGAATATAACCTAATTGTTTACCAATTTCCATAGCAGATTCCATACTACGACCGAAAACAGCGATTTTACGGCCAGTTTCGATAGAGGATTCAACTACTTGTTGTAAACGATAGATGTTGGATGCAAAAGTGGCGAAGATGATTCGGCCTTCTACATCACGGAAAATATTTTTAATACTTTCGCCAACAACGCGCTCACTCATAGTGAAATTCGGTACTTCAGCGTTTGTACTATCAGATAGTAAACAAAGAACGCCTTCTTTACCAATCTCAGCCATTTTTGTAAGGTTTGCTGGTTCGCCAACTGGTGTGAAATCAAACTTGAAGTCACCTGTATGAACGATGTTACCAGATGGAGTTTTGACAACAATACCATACGTATCAGGAATACTATGTGTTGTACGGAAGAAAGAGATACTTGTTTTTCTGAATTTAAAAACGTCATCTTCTTCATATTCATAAATTTTGGTTTGACGAAGCAAGCCATGTTCTTCTAATTTGTTGCGGATAAGTGCACTTGCAAGTTTCCCAGCGTAAATCGGGATATTAAGATCGCGAAGTAGGTAAGGAACGCCACCGATGTGATCTTCATGACCATGGGTGATAAAAAGTCCTTTAATCTTATCTTTGTTTTTAACTAGGTAACTGTAGTCAGGAATAACATAATCAATTCCTAGAAGTTCGTCTTCTGGGAACTTGATTCCTGCATCAATTAGAATAATTTCGTCTTGAAATTGTACGCCATATGTGTTTTTACCGATTTCGCCTAGTCCACCAAGGGCGAAAACAGCTGTCTCATTATTTTTAACAAATTTCATATAGGCTTATTTTTCCCAGAGCGCGAAGTCTGGGTTTTCCTTTTCATAAGCTAAGTGAGCGTCACTAATTTCTTCAACAAATTCGATGTGGAAAGGCTCATCTTTTAAAAGTTGGCGTACTTTTACTTGGCTTTCCGCTTCTACGTATAGAGATTGTGTTTTTTCGCGTACTGGTGTTTCTGTCAGTGTTTCTTGATAAAATACTTTAAAAATCATGTTTTTCTCTCCTTAAAATTTAAGTTTAGTTTTTAAAAATAGATTTTCTGGTCGAAAATCTTATAATTATTCAATAATCATTGGCCTGCTTTCAGTTGTGGACTTAGTAGCAAGCGGATATGGGTGCACGAGATACTAACAATTAGGCATAAAAAAGACAAAGAAAAATTACCACAGACTAATGTATAAAAATAGCTGTGCACGTATGTTAAATTTCTTATCCGTTATAATTGCATACCTTTATTTTGGGAATTTGAAACAAATTTCCGAGTAAAAGATGTAATTATAAACTTTTTTTCACGTTCCATTGTCGTTCTACAAATGTTCATCCGATCTATATCCTTCATTCTAATATACCATAAATCGAGATAATTGCTACTAGAAAGTATAATTAATTTTGTCAACCCTTTTATCATCTGGATTTTCTGCTATAATTTAAAGTAAGTGATTTAAAAATGGATAGAGGATTGAGGCGTTTAATCGATGAGTAAAATTGTGTTTTTTGATGTAGATGGCACGCTTGTAGGTGAAACAAAAGAAATTCCCGCATCAGCAAAACAAGCGATTGCTAAATTGAAAGAAAATGGCGTTTATGTAGCGATTGCAACAGGTCGTGGCCCATTTATGCTTGATGAAATTAGAAAAGAGCTAGATATTAATTCTTACATTTGCTATAACGGCCAATATGTTATTTTTGAAGGCAAAGAAATTTATGCCAAACCATTACCAACTGAATCTTTAGAGCGACTAATTACGGTTGCTTCAGAACATGAACATCCGATTGTTTTTTCTGGAAAAGATTCGATGCGTGCAAACTTGCCTGACCATGACCGCGTTACAATAGGAATGAACTCTATTAAAAGAGACTATCCTAAAGTCGATGCGAATTATTATAAAGGTCGCGATATTTTCCAATGTTTACTTTTCTGCGAGGAGTCCTATGATGCTTATTACCGCGAAGAATTTAAACAATATGGTTTCCTGCGCTGGCATGATGTTTCGGTAGACGTTTGTCCAGCAGATGGTTCAAAAGCAGAGGGCATTAAACAAATGATTAAAAAACTTGGCTTTTCGATGGGAGATACGTATGCATTCGGTGATGGGCTGAACGATATCGCGATGCTTCAAGCTGTTGGAACAGGTGTTGCAATGGGAAATGGTCGTGATGAAGTGAAAGCAGTTGCTGATTACGTGACGGACCATGTCGATGAAGATGGAGTGTATAAAGCGTTAGAACATCTAAAATTAATTTAAAACAAAAACGAGGCCACTTATTTTAAAGGGGCCTCGTTTTTTGCTGTTACAACGGTCTGTTCCAATTTTTGCTTAATGAATTTGAGTTGCGCGACGATAATAATACTAATAATTACAAGCAAGTACCAACTCGTGATTTTCGAAACATGTACTGGGCGCCAAGCAACAAGCTGGTCAGGATAAGCCCAAGCACCGTAAAAACTAGCGATATTCTCAGCAAGATAAATAAAGAATGCGATACATAAAAAGGAAAACGATAATGGCATTTTGAGCTGAGTCGCGTTAACTTTAAAATAAACATAGGTTTTTCGGAACAAAATGAGAACTAAAATAATTAAAATCCAGCGAAAATCGGGAATAAAATGATGCGTGAAAAAATTAGCATAAATGGCGATACAAAGGCTGCTTACCAACCAAATGTTTGGCCAGTTTGTCATACGAAGATCAAACCTTTTCCAGGCCTGACAAATATAACTCGCCACGCTTGAATACATGAATCCACTATAAAGTGGTACGCCGAAAATTTTCATTAAACCAGGCTCCGGATAACTCCACGAACCCATATGTACTTTATAAATTTCAAGCCCCAGCCCAATAACATGAAACACCATAATTACTTTTAACTCATCCCACGTTTCCAGTCCAAACTTTATCAGCAAAATCTGTGCTACAAGACAAATGATTAACAGCAAGTCATAGCGTGCAATAAAGGGAATATCAATCAGTTTTGTCAGTGCAAGTGAAATAAAAATAATACCAGGGAAAATACAACAAAGTGCCTGCTTCCAAGTAAATACCCAAAGTAAGCGGAAAAAGTGCATAAAAAAACCTCTTCTCATGATTTTCTCTAGTTTACCAAATAATACTAAAGAAAAGGGTAAGAAAAGGTTAAAAAAGTTCATTTTGATGATTTATATTTTTAAATACGGCTTCATTTTCAAATTCTAATGGTTTGGCATGCAACTTTTCAAGTAAAGCCCGCACCCGATGTTGCTCGTTTTGTAGTAATTCATGTAAAATTTCGCGTGAAAAAGGGATGTTCGCAACCAAATAGTGATCTGCTTGCGGAGTTTTGGCAAAGTGGTTGAGATGAACTGCGAGCCGTCCAATTTCTTTTGAAGTCAAAAATGGCATATCAACAGGAAGTATCAAAAAATTAGCTTCCTGATAAACCTGTGCGCGATCCATCACCGCATAAATACCACCAAGCGGCCCAAACTCACGGAACGCTGCTAGGTCGGGAACGATTTGAATAGCCGATTGTTTCGTGAAAATTTCAACCAGCTTTGGATAATTTGCTTGATTCGCTGATACAAATACCGTATCACAGAGTGGCGCCAATTTGTTCACCGTAAGTTCTACCCACGTTTTCCCAGTTGCCTCATCCCGGAAAAAGGCTTTTGGCTCTCCAAATCGGCTAGAACGACCACCAGCTAGGACGATGCCAACATTAACTTTTTCGTTTTTCAAGCCGTCCATCTCGCATCACTAAAATTTCTTCAGTCATCATTTCTGCTTCCGAGGCATAATGTGTCACAAAAATGACTGGAATATGGAAATCTTTGGCCATTTGACCAACTAATTTCATACAAATTAAACGCGTTTCTTCATCTAAACCGTTGAATGGTTCATCTAGTAGAAGTAATTTTGGCTCAGTAATCATTGCTCGCGCCATTGCAACACGTTGTTTTTCGCCACCGGATAGTTTTTGAACAGAAGAATAGAGTAGGTGAGAAATTTGCAGATAGTCACTCATTTTCCGGACTTGTTGCTGGATTTCTGCTTGTTCTTTTTTCTTCCGCTTCTTCACTTTTAAGCCGAAAGCGATATTTTCATAAACGTTCATATTTGGAAACAAAGCGAGGTTTTGGAATAAATAGCCTACTTTTCGCTCGGTTACTGGAAGATGTAGTGAGATACTGGAATCATCCCACGGTGTTCCGTCAAATTCAATAATTCCGCCGTCAATGCTCTTCAAACCACTGACACATTGGAATAACGTGGATTTTCCGGAACCGCTCGCGCCCATCATCGCGGTCACGGGCTTTTCAAAAGTATAATCGATATTTAAATCATGAAAAGGAAGTTTTTTATGGAATTGTAATTTAAGCATCGTTACATCCCCCTCGTTAAATTGCTTTGGCGTACGGTCAATACATGAATCACAAGTAAGGCAAATACGCCAATAATGACGTTAATTAGCCCGAGATAAATTGCTGTGCGCATGTCTCCTTGTTGCACCATAAAGTAAATACTGGAAGCAATCGTATCGGTTTTTCCTTCAATATAACCCGCTACCATCAAACTAGCTCCAAATTCACCCATCGCCCGGCAAAAACTAAGCAAAACGCCAGCTAAAATTGGTTGCCAACAATTCGGTAAAATAATTTGAGTAAAAATCTGTTTTTTATTCGCTGAAAGAGTCTCTGCTGCCCATACAAGTTCGTGATCAATGGATAAAAATGCGGATTTTAGTCCTTGATACATAATCGGTAAAATAATAATCGTTGTCGCAACAATAGCGCCACTAAGGGAAAAAATAAAACTGAAATCAAAAGTATCCCAAAGTACACCACCAATAAAGTCATTGCGGCCGAGGACGTTCAGTAAGACCAAACCAACCACAGTTGGCGGTAAAACAAGCGGAAGTAAAATTAAAATCTCCACTAATAACTGAAAACGTGATTTTCGGCCTGTAAAATAATAACTAAGTGGCAACATCGTCATAAATGCGAGAAACGTAGAAATAGTGGCAACAAGTAATGTATGCCAAACAGATGTAAACATAAATCTCCTCCTGAACAACCCTTTAGTACTTCTATTATTATCGTTCTCTCTGGTATAAAATGTCAAACTTAAGTACAATGTAACTAAATAAAAAAGGGGGATGAACAATGAAAAAAATAGCTTTAGTCATAACTTGTGGATTATTACTACTTTTAACGGCCTGCGGGGATACATCCGAGAAAGAAAAAACCACAACAATACATATTTCAGCAGCGGCAAGTTTGAAAGATACGATGGATGACATAAAACCACTTTTTGAAAAAGCGAACCCGACCATTAAATTATCTTTTGATTTTGGTGGCTCTGGGCAAATTCGCGAACGTGTCGAAAGTGGCGCACCAATTGATGGTGTTCTTTTAGCCAGTAAAAAAGATGCGGATACATTAAGTAAACAAAATTTAGCAGAAGATACGAAAGAATTTGCGGGGAATGAACTGGTTTTAATTGAACCAAAAAACGCTGAGCAGACGAAAGATGCGAATTTAGAACAAATACTAAATGACGCGAGCAAAATTGCTATCGGAGATCCAGAATCAGTTCCAGCCGGCGCTTATGCCAAACAAACACTCGAAAACTTAAATCTTTATAATACCGAAAAAGCCAAACTCGTTCTTGCAACGGATGTTCGCCAAGTTTTATCCTATGTGGAAGCGGGGAATGCAGACGCTGGTTTTGTGTACCAAACAGACGCTTTATTAAGTAAAAAAGTCCAAGTGAAAGCGAAAATTGACGAGAAGCTTCATGAGCCAATTGCTTATTACAGCGCGCAAGTAAGCGATTCAGAGAAAAAAGAAGCTACAGCAACTTTCCTTGAATTTATGAATAAAGCAGAAGCGCAAAAAACACTTGAAAAATACGGATTCAAAGCCGCTAATTAAGGGGAAGTCGCTTTACTTTTTAAAACGAGAAAACTCCTGTATATTGGTACTAAAGAAAACGCATACATGATTTATAGAAGGGAAGTGCGCCCAGATGATTGAAAAACGAAACACCATTAGAATGGAGCAGGCGAGAGAAGTATTATGTAACCAAATAACGCATCTTCCAGTTGAACGAAAAAACGTGACAAAGGCTCTGAATCAGGTTTTACAAGAACCAATTTTTGCGCCATTTCCTGCTCCGTATTTTCGCCGTTCTGGTTATGATGGCTTTGCAATTACAGAGGCGGATGACGGGAATTATCCAATTACTTTACGCGTTGTGGCTGAGGTTCCTTGCGGTGAAACATATGACAAACCGCTGCAGTCGGGCGAAACGGTCCGAATCATGACTGGAGCCAAAGTGCCGGACAATGCTTCGAAAATTATTATGTTGGAACAATCAAGAGAAGCGGATAACGAGCATGAAATCGTACTTATAAATACGCAAAAATCGAGCAATATTACAGAAATCGGCGCCGAATTTGCGGAAGGGGATTTGTTGCTAGATCGGGGGCACACTTTAAATGCGGGTTCCATCAGTTTGTTATCATCATTTGGCATTCACGAAGTACAAGTAATTCGAAAGCCAAAAGTAGCGATTTTATCTACAGGTAGTGAACTTGTTCCAGCTGGAAATCCACTCCCAGATGGTAAAATCTATAATAGCAATCAGCCGTTACTCGAAAATCTACTAACCGTGCATCATGCGGAAATTTGTGCCGCCGAGCAACTGCCGGACAATTACGAAGACACAAAAAAACGATTGCTTGAACTGACCGAAATAGCGGATTTAATCGTTACCACTGGCGGCGTTTCCGTGGGCGATTTTGACTTTATGGCGGATATCGCTACACAAGAAGCAGAGTTACTTTTTAATAAAATTCAAATGAGGCCAGGTAGTCCGACAACTGGAATGTGGCTGAATAAGACGCTTATCGTCGCGCTTTCCGGCAACCCCGGCGCATGTTTTACCGGTTTCTATTTGTTAGTAGAGCCAGTTTTAGCAACGTTAATGGGAAAAGATACGACCGCGACGACCCAAGTACGCGCAAAAATGGCGAGCCACTACACTAAAAATAATGGCTATGATCGTTTCTTACGAGGAACTTATCGTTTATCTGATGAAGGAGAATATTTAGTCGAACTGGTCGGAAGCGATATGTCTAGTGCACTCGGAAATCTCCATTTAACCACCTGCTTATTTAAAATCCCACGCGGGCAAGTCGGAAAATTAAAAGGAGAAGAGGTTGAAGCATGGCTACTATCCTCCAAATAATCGGTTTTAAAAATAGCGGAAAAACAACCTTGCTTAATGCATTAATTCGCGCCTGCCGCAAAGAAAACTACACAGTTTCAGCGATTAAACACGATGCGCATGACTTTTCCATCGATCATGCAGGAACGGATTCCTACTCGTTTCAAGAAAGTGGTGCGGAAGCGGTTGTAATTGCGAATTCCAGACAATATGCCATCATGGAACAAGCGGGCATCGATTTAAAAATGGCCATCCAAAAACTACCCAATTCAGATATTATTTTAGTGGAAGGCTACAAAGAAGGGCCGTTTCCAAAAATTATTTTAATTCGTGAAAAAGCAGAAATAGAGCTTTTGAAGAATAGCAAAGCCGTCCATAAAATCGCCACCCATAACCCGGCGTTAAAAGAGGATGCCATTTTTATTGGAGAGGAAAATGCTTTAAACACATTTGCAGAAAAGCTAATCAAGGAGTTTTTACAATGAAATATGTAGCGTTACAACACGAAAAAATCGAAATCGGCCTACTTTCTGAGAAGTTAATCAATAAAAATCATGGTGGTATTAACCTGTTTGTTGGTACGATTCGCGAATGGACTGGCGACATTCAAACCGAAGAAATCCGCTATACGTCCTACGAAAAAATGGCGCTCAAAGAATTAAACAAGTTAGCCACAGAAGTAGAAGCGAAATGGGACGCAGATGTCGTTATCGTCCATCGTTTAGGGCTGTTGCAAATCACCGATATCGCGGTGTTCATCGGCGTTTCCACACCACACCGGGCGGCTTGCTACGAGGGTTCGAGATATATTATTGAACGCTTAAAAGAACGGGTACCTATATGGAAAGAAGAGAAAGATGTCGATAAAACAAGATGGGGTGGCGTAAATGTTGACAACGGTTAAATTTTTCGCTTTTTTAGCCGAGAAAACACATCAAACAGAAGTAAAATTGAATTTACAGCAATGCCAAACAGTTGGTGAAGTTCGCGAAGTTATTAGTAGTGAATTTCCCGAAATAGCCGTGGATTTGGCGACATGCATGCTGGCAGTCAATATGGAATTTCAGCATGACACGGACCTTTTGCCAGAAGAAATAACCGAAATCGCAGTCATTCCGCCAGTTAGCGGTGGATGAGGAGGGGAACAAATGGAAAAAGACGATTTAACCCATTTCAATGATGAAAAACGTGCGAAAATGGTCGATGTCACAAGTAAATCAGAAACGAAACGCCGCGCAATTGCTAGAGCTACTATACATATGAACGAAGAAACCTTAGCGCGCATCCATGCTGGTAAAATGGCTAAAGGAGATGTTCTGGCTGTTGCACAAGTGGCTGGCATCATGGCAGCGAAAAAAACAAGTGAACTCATCCCGATGTGTCACCCGATTATGACAACCAAAGCAGATATTTCTTTTGAAGATGACGGGGAAACGGCGCTAACTATCACATCGGAAGTCGTAACTGTTGGAAAAACGGGTGTAGAAATGGAAGCTCTTACCGCAGTCACGATAGCGGCATTAACGATTTACGATATGTGCAAAGCAATGGATAAAGGCATGCGAATAGAAAAGACTTATTTAGTCGAAAAAACTGGCGGAAAAAGCGGGACATTTAAAGCAGAAGCGTAACTATTTTGTAGGATAGGAGTTTTGTTTTATGCAATTATTAAAGGATAAATTTGGGCGGGTACACGATTATATTCGCATTTCAGTAACAGATCGGTGCAATTTAAGGTGTGTGTATTGTATGCCCGAAGAAGGCCTGACATTTTTGCCCCATGAAAAAGTACTATCCAAAGATGAAATTGTCAGCTTTATGGAATTAATGGTGAAATTCGGCATCAAAAAAGTGCGTATTACTGGCGGAGAGCCATTACTTAGGACCGATATCGTGGAAATTGTTCGCGGACTTGGAGCGATTCCTGAAATAGAAGATATTTCGATTACAACGAATGCAATGTATTTAGCGAAAAAAGCCGAAGCGTTGAAAGAAGCTGGGCTGACACGGGTTAACATTAGTTTGGATTCCTTACATGCAGATCGTTTTCAAGCGATTACCCGAGGCGGCCGTTTGCAAAAAGTGCTCGATGGCATTCAAAAAGCGGAAGAAGTGGGACTATTTCCAATCAAATTAAATGTTGTCCTGATTAAAGGACAAAATGATGACGAAATAACCGATTTTCTCCGATTTACAAAAGATAAGGATATTAATATTCGTTTTATTGAGTACATGCCAATTGGTCACGCTGGCACGAGTTGGAAAGAAAAGTATTTGCCGCTTGATACGATTTTTGAAGCCTGTGATGAAGCTGGCTATGAATATGAACCAGTTGATTCTATCCGCGGCAATGGTCCTTCCGAAAATTTCCGCATAAAAGGGGCGAAAGGGACATTCGGTGTCATTCACCCAGTTAGTGCTCATTTTTGCGATAGCTGCAACCGACTCAGACTTACCGCTGACGGCTATATTAAAGCGTGTTTATACTGGGATGAAGAAATGAATATCCGCCCATTTATCCAAAATCCCGTGAAATTAATGCAACTTGTGCAAAAGGCGATTGATAATAAGCCTGAAAATCATGAAATGGCATTAAAATTACAAGATGAAGTACAGTCTAATAAACCAACTTGGCGTCGTATGAGCCAAATTGGGGGATAAATAAAAGATCCGGCCGCGAATTGTGGCCGGATCTTTTATTTTTGTCGTTCAGCAATTAAATGAGGTAATTCTGGGATAATCAATTTTTGAACCGCGAGTTGACAGGCATTACTTGATCCAGGCAACGCAAAAAGCAGTAAGCCGCTTTCTGAAAAGCCAGCGAATGCACGAGACACCATGGCACGGCTACCAACTTCTTCGTAACTGAGCATCCGGAAAATTTCACCAAACCCAGGAATTTCTTGCTGAATCGTTGCGAATAATGCTTCATAAGTAACGTCGCGTTTAGCAATGCCGGTACCACCATTTGTGATAAGACAAAAAGCCCCATTAGCTGCTAACTCGTTTATTTTTTGCTTAATGAGTGTAACATCATCAGGAACGACGACCCGCGAAACCACCTCATGCCCAGCAGTTTCTAAAGCAGATTGAATCAGTTGACCACTAGTATCCGTATCCAAATTTCTTGTATCACTAATCGTTAAAATACTACAAGTTACCTTGATAAACGTTTTTTGTTCCATAACGGCCTCCTTAGTTAAAAAATAAGTGGTATATTTTCTTTGCTTCTGTTATATTTTCTGTCCCATGAAGCAATACACGCCCATTTTTAAAAATAACAAATTGAAACTTTTCATAATGGAAACTGAGTAAAGCGGGATTTTCATTGTACATAATTTTCCGTTCTGTTAGCAGTTGTTTGATTTCGCGGTAATTGCTTTTATTTGGCAATCGAAATTGTACCGTATCTCGTCCACAAAGGGCAATCGTTTGCTCGGAAAAAGGGACTTCTGAAATTGCTTTTCCAGTTGTGCAACTAGGACAGTCGGGGTGTTTTTTGATTTCAAGCGACCGGAAAGTAAATTGCCAATTATCTAGTTGGTAGTACGTATTTGCGTGGAAATCAGGACTTATAATCATTTGCGTAAGTAAGGAAACTTGCATGCCAGCAACGATTGGAATCAGTGCGCCATCGACACCAATAACATCGCAACTTGCTGCATTCGTTTGGGGAATATCACCAAGTAAACAGTGCAAACAAGCAGAATCCGGCGGAATAATCGGCATAAGATTAGCATAATTACCGGCACAAGAAGTGAAAATCCACGGAATTTGATGAATAAAACAAAACTGGTTCAAAAATTCGCGTGTCATAAAATTATCGGTACAATCTAGTATGTAATCGATGTTCCCGACATAAGGAGTTAAACTTGTCACGTTCGCATCATCAACGATATATTCGATTTCAATATCGCTATTAATCATTCGTAATGCTTTAGATGCCGCATACGCTTTTGCTTGCTTGTTTAACGCATCTTGTTCCGTGAAAAGTGATTGGCGTTGCAAGTTACTTAGTTCCACATAGTCACGATCAATTAAAATTAACTTTCCAAAACCCATTCGCGCACAAATTTCTGCGGCATATGACCCAATCGCCCCAACACCAACAATCAAAATCGTTTTTGCGAGCAATTTTTCTTGACCAGCTTTTCCGATATTTTTAACGCGCATCTGTCTATCATAACGTTCCAAGTTTTTCACCTTCTTTCCAGTTTATTTTACCAGAAAAACACATAAAGCGCTTACTTGTAGGGTTTTAATTTATTCTTGAAATCTTGGTACAGCATCTTTATAATGAAAGAAAAAACTAGAGGTGCTAACTATGAAACAGCGCGTAGAAACAGAAAAATTTTATCCTGCTTATCCAGTTTTTGTATTGACGTATTTGAATGAGGTTGGAGAACCGCAAATGTCAACGGGGTCATCATCGTACACATTAGGAGATACTATCGTTATCGGGGTATCTGCAGAAAGTAATGCTAGCAAACATATATACGCTGGTCAAAAACTTGCAGTGAATTTTCCAAACACAGAGCAGTTAGGATTAATTGAACAAGGCGGATTCTCGTCAGGAAAACGCAACGATAAAATAAAAGTTCATCAAATCGAATTAACCAAAAGTGATAATGGGGGAGTAGCTTACATTGATGCGTGTCCGATTGTTCTTGAGTGCACCGTAACTCAAACAGTTTCAGACGCGGACTACCATACAATTTTTGCAAAAATCGATACGCGACTATTTGAAAAAAATTTGCTAGATTCAGATGGTCATTTTATTCACGAAGAACTTGATTTAGTGCTATTCTCAGGCGATGCAAATGAACGTAAATTTAGACAGTTGGCTACAAAAATAGAAACAGTTGGTGGTCACTCATAAAGACAAAAATCCCCGCAGGATATTGCTTCCTGCGGGGATTTATTCATTTTAACCAAATACGTCCACATCTGGTGGCAAGTAAGATGGATTTTCTTTATTAATATGATCATAAAACATAATTCCGTTCAAATGATCGATTTCGTGTTGAATAACAATCGCTGGATAATCTTTAAAACGTAATTTAAGTGGTGTACCATTTTCGTCAAAAGCATCGATTGTCACACGTTCACTACGCACGACGTAACCCGGAACTTCGCGGTCAACGGAAAGGCAACCTTCACCACCAGAAAGACAAGCTTGTTGCACAGAGTGGCTACGAATTTTTGGATTATAAAGCACATAACTATAAAGACGATCTTTTTCATCATGTACATGAATAGCTAGGAAACGTTTAGTTACAGCGAGTTGTGGAGCTGCAATTCCAACGCCACCACGTAAACCATATTTTTCCGCCAACTCTTCATCTTGACTGTTAATTAGGAATTCAAGCATATCTCGACCTAATTTTTTTTCTTCATCTGAAAGCGGGAAAGTCACTTCTGTCGCAACTTCTCGAAGCGCTGGATGACCTTCTCGTACAATATCGTCCATTGTAAGCATGATTTGATTCTCTCCTGTTCTTTTAATAACTTACCTTTATTTTAACAAAAGAACGAAAAAAATGGAATGAAAGATTACTGTTCAAGAAAAAATGGTAGTTTCGTAGGCCTAAAGACATATTTGTTAAAAAAGAGAAAGTTTTAAAAGCGAACGATAATTCCGTTTTCATTAATAATGTTCGTTTAAAACAAATGATGAAAAATTTTATATGTTTGTGAATTCACAAACTAGATAGAATTGCTAGATAAAAACTTGAAATAGGTGTGATAATGCGAGAGTTGGAATATTATATAACAGTTTGTATCTGTTTCATCTTTTTTTAATACAGAAGTGGAAAGCGAATGATTTAAGTAATAATGCCATTGTAAGCGATAAAATAAATAGAGATTAACTTATTGACTTCATAATCTGGGTAGTGTAAATTAAGAGAGAAGATTAGTGTATTAATAAAATTCTTGTTTTCGAGTAAAACAGAAATCACATTATAAAAAAAGGAAAGTTCCTGTTTTTTTATGAAACATTGTGAAAGAATGAATGTTTTTTCACAAGCCCTTCTAAATCACATGTTTTCAATGAGGATTTTGTGGTAATAACTGGAGAGGCTGCGTAATTAGTTAATAGGAATTTAGAAAAAAGCTTCCGGAATCTGCTTCTTTCTATAGAATAAACTTTTCTTTTTACTACGCTATTACAATTAATACACAATCAGGATGGCAGTTTTAAAAGAAACCATTTAGTCAGGTAGATGACCGGACGAGCGTTACATGAAACGCATACCTAACTAATGATGAATTTGAAACTGTACAATGTGAATGACGAAAGGGTGGATACGAAATGGCTTCTAAAACAAAGAAGGCTATTATCGACGTAAAGAAACAATTTGAGGCTGTTCATAAACAATTTGAATTAGTTCAAATTTTGAATGAAAAAGGAGAAATCGTTAATCCAGATTTAATGCCGGATTTAACAGATGATCAATTAGTAGAATTAATGACTCGTATGGTTTGGACTCGCGTACTTGACCAACGTTCTATCTCACTTAACCGTCAAGGACGTCTAGGTTTCTACGCTCCAACTGCTGGACAAGAAGCTTCTCAACTTGCAAGTCACTATGCACTTGAAAAACATGACTATATTCTTCCAGGATACCGTGATGTGCCTCAACTTATCTGGCACGGACTTCCACTTACAAAAGCGTTCTTGTTCTCTCGTGGACACTTTGTAGGTAACCAATTCCCTGAGGATTTAAATGTATTATCACCACAAATCATCATCGGTGCACAAATCGTGCAAGCTGCCGGTGTTGCTCTTGGTCTAAAAAAACGTAAAAAAGATGCTGTTGTAATCACTTATACAGGTGATGGCGGTTCTTCCCAAGGTGACTTCTATGAAGGAATGAACTTTGCAGGTGCTTACCATGCTCCAGCGATTTTCGTAGTACAAAACAACAAATTCGCGATTTCTACACCTCGTGAAAAACAATCAGCTGCTGAAACATTAGCTCAAAAAGCAGTTGCAGCCGGAATCCCAGGCGTACAAGTAGACGGAATGGATCCACTTGCAGTATATGCTGTAACTAAATTCGCTCGTGAACGTGCAGTTGCTGGTGAAGGCCCAACTTTAATCGAAACAATGACTTACCGTTATGGTCCACATACACTTTCTGGTGATGATCCAACTCGTTACCGTACAAAAGAACTTGATGGTGAATGGGAACTTAAAGATCCAATCGTTCGCTTCCGTACTTTCTTAGAAGCTAAAGGACTTTGGAACGAAGAAAAAGAAAATGCTGTTATCGATCAAGCAAAAGAAGAAATCAAAGTAGCAATTAAAGAAGCAGACGCTACACCAAAACAAACAGTGACTGATCTTCTTAAAAATATGTACGAAACACCAACTGCTCCTATCAAAGAGCAACTGGCAATCTATGAAGCGAAGGAGTCGAAATAATCATGGCGCAAAAAACAATGATTCAAGCGATTACAGATGCGCTTGCAGTAGAACTTGAAAAAGACGAAAACGTATTAGTTTTTGGGGAAGATGTTGGTAAAAACGGCGGCGTATTCCGTGCAACAGAAGGATTACAAGAAAAATTTGGCGAAGATCGTGTATTCGATACTCCTTTAGCAGAATCCGGTATTGGCGGTCTTGCTATCGGTCTTGCACTTGAAGGTTTCCGTCCAGTTCCTGAAATTCAATTCTTCGGTTTCGTATTTGAAGTAATGGATTCCGTTGCTGGTCAAATGGCTCGTATGCGTTACCGTACAGGCGGAACTCGTAATGCTCCAATCACAATTCGCGCACCATTTGGTGGTGGCGTTCATACACCAGAAATGCACGCGGATAACTTAGAAGGCTTAATGGCTCAATCTCCTGGTTTAAAAGTGGTAATTCCTTCCACTCCATACGATGCAAAAGGTCTTTTAATCTCAGCTATTCGTGATAACGACCCAGTTATCTTCCTAGAACATATGAAATTATACCGTTCTTTCCGTGAAGAAGTTCCAGAAGGCGAATACACAGTAGAAATTGGTAAAGCAGCTGTTCGTCGTGAAGGTACAGATGTTTCTATCATCACTTACGGTGCAATGGTACAAGAATCAATGAAAGCAGCAGAAGCTCTTGAAAAAGAAGGCATATCTGTTGAAGTTATCGATTTACGTACAATTAGCCCAATTGATGTAGATACAATCATTGCTTCCGTTAAGAAAACAAACCGTGCTGTAGTTGTTCAAGAAGCACAAAAACAAGCAGGTATTGCAGCTAATATCGTTGCAGAAATTAACGATCATGCAATCCTTTCTCTAGAAGCTCCAGTTATGCGTGTTGCTGCTCCAGATAGCGTATTCCCGTTCTCTCAAGCAGAAACAGTTTGGTTACCAAATCACAACGATATCATCGAACGTGTAAAAGAAGTTATTGCATTTTAATTTATAATAACCGTTTTAAAACTTATGGGGAGTTTTAGAAGGTGAACGAAATATTTTTATACTAAGGTTCAGTTTATCTGGACCTTAGAAATTACAGGAGGCTTAATAAAATGGCATATTCATTTAAATTACCGGATATCGGTGAAGGTATCCATGAAGGTGAAATCGTTAAATGGTTTGTACAACCAGGCGATAAGATTGAAGAAGATGAGTCCCTATTTGAAGTGCAAAACGACAAATCAGTGGAAGAAATCACTTCTCCAGTTTCAGGAACAATTAAAGAAATCAAAGTTGCAGAAGGTACAGTTGCTACAGTTGGGCAAGTACTAGTAACATTTGATGGCGTAGAAGGTCACGAAGACGACGCTGAAGAAGAAAGCGCAGCACCAAAAGCAGAATCCACAGAATCAACTCCGGCACCGGCTCAAGCTAGCGGAAAAGGAATCTTTGAATTCAAATTACCAGATATCGGTGAAGGAATTCATGAAGGTGAAATTGTTAAATGGTTTATTCAACCGGGCGATAAAGTAGAAGAAGATCAGTCCATTTTTGAAGTGCAAAACGACAAATCTGTCGAAGAAATCACTTCACCAGTAGATGGAACTGTTAAAGATATTTTAGTTAGCGAAGGAACAGTAGCAACTGTTGGTCAAGTATTAGTAACATTCGAAGGTGATTTTGAAGGAGAAGCAAGCCATGAATCTACTCCAGAATCTCCAGCAGAAGACGCTGCACTTGCTAACAACGATGCAACTTCCGCACCAGCAACAGGTGGAAACGGAACTCCATCATCTAAAAAAGATCCAAATGGCCTTGTAATTGCAATGCCTTCTGTACGTAAATATGCTCGTGAAAAAGGCGTTAATATCGCTGAAGTAGCAGGCTCTGGTAAAAACAACCGTGTAATTAAAGCAGACATTGATGCTTTCCTAAACGGCGAACAACCAGCTGCAGCAACAACTTCTGCTCAAACAGAAGAAAAAGCATCTGCACCAAAAGCAGAAAAAGCTGCTGCAAAACAACCAGTTGCAAGCTCCGATGCTTACCCAGAAACACGCGAAAAATTAACACCAACTCGTCGTGCGATTGCAAAAGCAATGGTAAACTCGAAACATACAGCTCCACACGTTACTTTAATGGACGAAATCGAAGTAACTGCACTTATGGCTCACCGCAAACGTTTCAAAGAAGTGGCTGCCGAAAAAGGTATCAAACTTACTTTCTTACCTTATATGGTAAAAGCTCTTGTTGCAACGCTTCGTGACTTCCCAGTGCTTAACACAACTTTAGATGATAAAGCGGAAGAACTTGTTTACAAACATTACTTCAACGTTGGTATCGCAGCAGATACAGACCACGGTTTATACGTGCCAGTAATTAAAAATGCTGACAAAAAATCCGTATTCCAAATTTCTGATGAAATCAACGAACTAGCTGGAAAAGCACGTGATGGTAAATTAACAGCTGACGAAATGCGCCACGGTTCCGCAACTATTTCTAATATCGGTTCTGCCGGCGGACAATGGTTCACTCCAGTAATTAATTACCCAGAAGTTGCTATCCTAGGTGTTGGTCGTATTGCACAAAAACCTATCGTAAAAGATGGCGAAATTGTTGCAGCACCAGTACTAGCTCTTTCCTTAAGCTTTGACCACCGTGTAATTGACGGCGCAACAGCTCAAAAAGCAATGAACAATATTAAACGTTTATTAAACGATCCAGAATTATTACTAATGGAGGTGTAACAAAATGGTAGTAGGCGATTTTCCAGAAGAAAGAGACACCATAGTCATCGGTGCAGGCCCAGGTGGGTATGTAGCCGCAATCCGAGCTGCACAACTCGGACAAAAAGTTACCATTATTGAAAAAGAATATTACGGCGGCGTGTGCTTAAACGTTGGATGTATTCCTTCTAAAGCACTTATCACAATTGGTCACCGTTTTAAAGAAGCTGGACACTCTGATAACATGGGTATTACAGCGGATAACGTGAACCTAGATTTCACAAAAGCACAAGAATGGAAAGGCGGCGTAGTTAACAAGCTTACATCAGGTGTTAAAGGCCTTCTTAAGAAAAATAAAGTAGAAATGTTAGAAGGAGAAGCGTTCTTCGTGGATGATCATTCCTTGCGTGTGATTCACCCTGATTCCGCTCAAACTTATACATTCAACAACGTTATCATTGCAACAGGATCTCGTCCAATCGAAATCCCAGGTTTCAAATATGGTAAACGTGTATTAAGCTCAACTGGTGCACTTGCACTAACAGAAGTTCCGAAAAAATTAGTCGTAATTGGCGGCGGATATATCGGAACAGAACTAGGTGGAGCATTCGCTAACCTTGGTACAGAACTAACTATCCTTGAAGGTGGTCCAGAAATCTTACCAACTTACGAAAAAGATATGGTTTCCCTTGTTAAACGTAATCTGAAAAGCAAAAACGTTGAAATGGTTACTAAAGCACTTGCAAAATCTGCTGAAGAAACTGAAAACGGCGTTAAAGTAACGTATGAAGCTAACGGTGAAACAAAAACTATCGAAGCTGATTATGTTTTAGTAACAGTAGGTCGTCGTCCAAATACAGACGAAATCGGTTTAGAACAAGCTGGCGTTAAAGTAACAGAACGCGGTTTAGTAGAAGTTGACAAACAAGGTCGCTCAAACGTTTCTAACATTTTCGCAATTGGTGACATCGTTCCTGGTGTTCCTCTAGCTCACAAAGCTAGCTATGAAGCAAAAATTGCTGCTGAAGCAATTGCTGGCGAAAAATCCGAAAACGATTATACAGCACTTCCAGCTGTCGTTTTCAGTGATCCAGAACTTGCTACAGTTGGTTTAACAGAAAAAGAAGCAAAAGAAAAAGGCTTTGATGTAAAAGCTGCTAAATTCCCATTCGGCGGTAACGGTCGTGCGCTTTCCTTAGATGCACCTGAAGGATTTGTTCGTCTAGTTACTCGTAAAGAAGATGGCCTAGTTATCGGCGCACAAGTTGCCGGAATGAACGCTTCTGATATTATTTCAGAAATCGGCTTAGCAATCGAATCAGGCATTACAGCAGAAGACATCGCGCTTACTATCCACGCTCATCCATCTCTTGGAGAGCTTACAATGGAAGCAGCTGAACTTGCTTTAGGTCGCCCAATTCACATGTAATCAACAATAAGCGAAAATATCCATTACGGGTATTTTCGCTTTTTATTTCTCGTTAAAAGTGTACATTTTCACAAAAATAATTTTTAGTTCATTTTTTGAAATATTTAAAGTACCCGTTTTAGAAAAAAAGGAGTATAATGTAACAAGTGAACGTAACAAGTCAAATCTAATTGAATCAGGTGAAAAAATGGAGAAACAAACAGCAACTTGGAAGAAAGCTCTATTTTGGTTTGCGTATGTAGTAGCAGGAATTTGTTTTTTATTGACGATTATAGCCTTTGGAGTAGGGTTCTTTCATCATATGCATGATACAGGTGGATGGCGCTCGGTTATTCAAATTCTCGAAACTCCAATCACAGGCTTTATAAAAATGACTGGTGGCTATATCGGTAAAGGAATTTTAGAAGTAATTATTCTTATTATCGTCAGTTATGTACTACCGATCTTCTTCTGTTTTGCAACGCATTATTTAAAAGTGAAACGACGTGAAATGGCTTAAAATAACATTATTTTGTAAAAAGCAAAGCGAATGAGCGATGCTTTTTATTTATGTGGTCAAGTTATTTTATTTTTGCCTCCGAAGCATGCTAAAATAACAGTAGAAGACTTGATGAGGAGGAGATGTACAATGCCATCTAAGAAGAAAAAAGTTGTCGTTATCGGCAGAAGCAATTTACAAAATCTCTATATTCATACAGTCCTTTTAAAAAAGCTACCAGCCGAGATATACTTAATAGATGATCAAGCGAAAACGAGTGTGCAAGATTTTGACTATGCGAGCTATTATCACGCAACAGCCACAATCCATACAGGAACTTTCAATGATTGTCGCAACGCTGATATTGTTGTCTTTTTCCAAGAAGAAATGTCAAATACTTCATTTTCAAGTGAAGATAATGTCGCGCTAATCAAAGAAAAAGTGAAGAAAATGATGGCGACAGGTTTCCAAGGAATTGTTTTAGTCGCAACGGCGGAAAGTAATGTAGTGGCCTCATTAATTAAACGTTTTTCCGGTTTGCCAGCAAATCAAATTATCACACTTGGCACCATGCTTGCCACTTCTTATTTTCAAGTAGAAATTGCTAAATTATTTAAAATTAGCCCGAAAAATGTTCACGGGTATATCATTGGCGACAATGCGCACGATGTCATTCCTGTTTGGAGCAGAGCCTTTCTTGGGGGCAAGCCGATTTTAAGCTATTTAGCCGAAGAACAAAAACGAATCACATCCGAGGATTTACAAAATTTAACGAAAATGATGACAAAAATTCCTGATTTCCCATTTGAAAATAAAGATGGCTGTACTTTCCGTTTCAGTACCGTAACTGTTCTTGCCGAATTAACCGAAGTCATTTTGCGAGATGAAGCGAGGGTTCTAACAGTTGGCGTTGAAGTGAAAGAAGCATACGGCCTGGAACAACCAGTCTTTATTAGCGTTCCGGCTGTGATTGGGGCAGAAGGGGTCAGGGAATTACTTGAGTTAAATTTATCTGATGATGAACAAAAAGAATTAAAGCAAATCGCCACAAAAACCACCGAGAAATTGGACGTATTGCAACTTAACAAAGGAGGGATTAGTTAATGGAATACAGTTATCCACTAAATCCAGACTGGACAACCGAAGAAATGACGATTGTTGTACAATTTTTAGAAGCTATCGAACGAGCATATGAAAAAGGCATTGATACGCAAGAACTCAAAGAAAAATACCGCGCGTTTAAACAAGTAGTACCTGCCAAAGGGGAAGAAAAACGTCTCGGAATGGACTTTGAAAAAGCAAGCGGATATTCAGCTTACAGAGTCATGCAACTCGTAAAAAACGCGACAACAAGCAAAATAAAAATGCAGCCATAATTTAAGAGGAGGAATTTTTTTCATGGATATTAGTCAAATTAAAGCAGAAGTAGTAACACCAGAAGTAGGAATACACGTAGGGGAAGCGTCCGCGCCAGTGAAAGTGATGTCATTCGTTAACTTACGTTGCCCATTCTGTAGAGAGTGGAACGAAAAATCCCAAGACGTGCTAACAGAATATATTCAAGCTGGAAAAATCGAATTAATCATTAAACCATTTGATAAAGAAAAAGAATCATTACAACGCGGCAACGTGACGCACCGTTACTTAGATTATTCAAGACCTGTAGAAACGCGCGAAACAATCAATAAAATCTATAGCACGCAAGATGAATGGGGTAGCCTGTCACTTTCAGAAGTAGCTACTTATATGGAAACAAAATTAGGATTAACAGAACAAGACAACAAAGCAGCATCGGAAAAAATTGTCGCTGAAGCAAACGCGGCAAATGTTGTATTTGTACCAACTGTTATTGTTGGTGAACATATTTTTGATGAGCATATCAGCTCAGAAGAATTACGTGCGTTACTTGACGGCGAATTAGCGAAATAAAAAAAGCGAATGTATTGTCCTAAAATATTAGGCAATACATTCGCTTTTTGATTAGATCTAAAAGAATTTCCGACGCCAGAAGACAATCGCAAGTGCTCCGGCAATTCCGAAAGCAAAACCGAGCGTAAGCATCCAAGCCATCGGTGTATCCATGAATGGTAATTTTACGTTCATGCCGTAAAAACTAAACACCATTGTCGGGATGGTTAAGATGATGGTGAAAGAAGTAAGGAATTTCATCACGATATTCATATTGTTCGAGATAATTGAAGCATAAGCATCCATCATCCCACTCAAAATATTCGAGTGAACTTCCGCCATTTCTATACCTTGGCGATTTTCAATAATAACATCTTCTAATAAATCTTGATCTTCCTCGTACATTTTAACGATATTTTGACGCATCATTTTATCTAGTACGACTTTGTTTGATTTAAGGGCTGTAACAAAGTAAACCAAACTTTTTTCAATCCCCATCAAATCGTATAGTTGTTTATTTTTCATAGATTCATGTAATTCTTTTTCGATTTCATCTGTTTGGCGATTCAAGCGTTTTAAGTGACGCAAGAACGTAGTCGAAATCATGTATAAAATTTGTAAAGCGAACCGTGTTTTCATATGTGTATAAAAACCTTTAATTCGGTTCCGAATAAATGACTGTACAATAGAAGAATCAATCGTACAAATCGTAATAAAATAGTCTTTTGTAATAATTATCCCCATCGGAATGGTTTCAAATGAAGCGTAATGAATGTCGTCTTCATCAACTACCGGAAAGTCACAGACAATTAAAACGGAATCAGAATCGTCATCGCGTTCAATCCGGGCGCTTTCATCTTTATCGAGTGGATCTTCTAAGAACTCCAAAGGGATTTCGTAGTTATCGGCAATTTTGTTAATTTCTTCAGAAGTTGGCGCAACGATGTTAATCCAGCAATTGCGTGTTACTTCTTCTAATTCAATTAGTTTGCCGTTTTCATCTGATTTGAAAATTTGATGCATGCTTTTTACCTCCTTTTTTAACAGGTAAATTTCACGCGGTTAGAGTTTCGTTCCCGTGAAAAATCACCTGTATGAATACTTCGATGTGGACCAGGGTCACTTGCTGTTTGCTGCTCCTTTTTCACGTTCCTCAACTCCTTCAAACCATAGTAATTCACAACTCTACCATTATACCTAGATTATAGTCATTTGTACATCTTTTATTGAAGGGCAGCTTTATAGAGCGGAATGAGCTCATCTAGCACCATTTCTGCCTCATTAATAAAGTCTTTACCAGGGGACAAATGATTATCGTCAGGTAGATAAATTTTCCCAACTAAAAATTCGCCTTTTTTCACATCACGGAACCGATTGAGTGTTGCCTCTAGTTGTCCGTCGTGCACAGGATACGTTTTTTCTTCCGTATGGTCTGGTGAAATGGCAAAGTTGTCCGGTAAATCAGCCAGTAATTTCTTTTCTTTCAAAAAGCGATTGGCAATTTTGGCACTTTCTTCATTTTCGTAAATAAAAGCGAGCCAAATGAATAAATAATTATCAAATAGTCCAACTTGAAAATGAGGGTGTTTTTTATAACCACGTTTATCATGGCAGATCACTAGCCACGTACTTTCTGGCGGATTCACTGAACGTCTTTGGTGACGAGCAATATGTAAAAACATTTCATCACCAAGTTTGGCACTTAAATAAGTAGTCAATTCTTCCCCAACAGCTCTAAATTTTGGTTGAATATCATTTTGAATTCCGGCCATACGCGCATCAAGCCCAGGAATTTGCATTGTTTTAAAATCTTTCTTACTAAACCCTGTAAAAGTCATCTGTTTTCCTCCTAATTTTGCATATAGTTTCATTATACGGAAGTTAAGTTCTAAGTGAAAGAATCTTGTTCTATTCAGATAATTCATTTTTGTGATAAAATAAACAAAAAGAGTGCGAAGAGGTGTGTGTATGGACAGCGAAAAAATAGATTATTTAGCAAGGTTATGGATTATGGAAGCCGCAGCAAAAATTAAACAATCTTTTAAAGAAACATTAGATATTGATGTAAAATCCGGCCGAAACGATTTAGTAACCAATATGGACAAAGAAACAGAAGCTTTTTTTGTCAAACAAATTAAAGAACATTTTCCGAGTCATCGTTTATTTGGTGAAGAAGGTATGGCGGCAGATGTAACGGATTTAAATGGCGTTGTTTGGATTCTTGATCCGATTGACGGAACGCTTAATTTTGTCGAACAGCAGCGAGATTTTGCGATTTCTCTTGCCGTTTATGAAGACGGAGTAGGACGACTTGCTTATATTTATGATGTATCGCGTGACGAACTATACTTCGGGGAAAAAGGAAAGGGAGCCACAGTAAATGGCAGAACAATTCCTAAACTAGATCCAACTGTTGATCTCGAAGATGCACTTTTAATCGCTAATATGAGTGTAACCCGAAAATTTCCAACGATGTGGGAGGCGGTAAAAGCTTCTCGGGGCTTGCGTCTACACGGGGCGGCGTCGCTAGAATATATGGATGTTGCGACAGGACGAGCGGGCGCATATCTTTCGGCTAATTTAGCTCCGTGGGACATTGCGGCTGGAAAAATTATCGTCGAAGAATTAGGCGGAACAGTGACGAGACTTAATGGCGAAAAAATCAATATGTTAGAAAAAGGAAGTTCGATTGTAGCTGCACCAAAAATTCACCAAACCTTATTAAATAACTACCTGCCTTAAAGAAAGCGCTCAACATAAAAAAAGTTATTTTCAGAAAATAAAAATCGTGCCAAATCCGCCTAGCTATGCTATAATAGGTAAGTTGATTTAAACGAGACGATAGCGACGGAGGAAAATAAATCTATTTTCCTCTTTCTTTTGGCTAATCTTCACGATAAATGTTTGGATTTTTAATTTAGGAGGAAACAAGATTGAATTTAAGAAATGATATTCGTAATGTAGCAATTATTGCCCACGTTGACCATGGTAAAACAACACTAGTAGACCAATTATTACGCCAGTCAGGCACATTCCGCGACAATGAAACAGTTGCAGAACGCGCAATGGACAACAATGATTTAGAAAGAGAACGCGGTATTACAATTTTAGCGAAAAATACAGCGATTAAGTATGAAGATACACGTGTAAACATCATGGATACACCTGGACACGCCGATTTCGGTGGAGAAGTAGAACGTATCATGAAAATGGTTGATGGTGTTCTTTTAGTAGTGGACGCGTATGAAGGTACTATGCCTCAAACACGTTTTGTACTAAAAAAAGCACTAGAACAAAACCTAACACCAATCGTTGTAGTAAACAAAATTGACCGTGACTTTGCTCGCCCAGAAGAAGTTGTTGATGAAGTATTAGAATTATTCATCGAACTAGGTGCGAATGACGATCAATTAGAATTCCCCGTTGTTTATGCTTCTGCAATCAACGGAACTTCTAGCTATGATTCCGATCCAGCAGAACAAAAAGAAACAATGAAACCACTTTTAGATACTATTATCGAACATATTCCAGCTCCAGTTGATAATAGCGACGAACCATTACAATTCCAAGTTTCATTACTTGATTATAATGACTATGTAGGTCGTATCGGTATTGGCCGTGTATTCCGCGGAACAATGCACGTAGGACAAACAGTTGCCTTAATTAAACTAGACGGTACAGTAAAACAATTCCGTGTAACAAAAATGTTCGGTTTCTTCGGACTAAAACGTGAAGAAATCAAAGAAGCAAAAGCTGGTGATTTAGTTGCACTAGCAGGTATGGAAGACATCTTCGTTGGTGAAACAGTAACACCATTTGACCACCAAGAAGCGCTTCCACTTTTACGTATCGATGAGCCAACACTACAAATGACTTTTGTAACAAATAACAGTCCTTTTGCTGGTCGTGAAGGTAAACACGTAACAAGCCGTAAAATTGAAGAACGCTTACTAGCAGAACTTCAAACAGACGTATCCTTACGCGTAGAACCAACAGCTTCCCCAGATGCATGGGTAGTTTCAGGTCGTGGTGAGCTTCATTTATCTATCCTGATTGAAACAATGCGTCGCGAAGGTTATGAATTACAAGTTTCTAAACCAGAAGTAATCATCCGTGAAATTGATGGCGTGAAATGTGAACCAGTAGAAGACGTTCAAATTGATACTCCAGAAGAATTCATGGGTTCAGTTATTGAATCTATCAGCCAACGTAAAGGCGAAATGAAAAACATGATTAACGACGGCAACGGCCAAGTTCGTTTACAATTCATGGTTCCAGCTCGTGGCTTAATCGGTTATACAACTGATTTCCTTTCAATGACTCGTGGTTATGGTATTATCAACCATACATTCGATAGCTACCAACCAATCCAAAAAGGACGCGTTGGTGGACGTAGCCGTGGTGTTCTTGTATCCATGGAAACTGGTAAATCTACTACTTACGGAACAATGCAAGTAGAAGACCGTGGTACTATTTTCATCGAACCTGGTACTGATATTTACGAAGGTATGATCGTTGGGGAAAACAATCGTGAAGGCGATATCGCTGTAAACATTGTTAAAGCAAAACAAATGACTAACATTCGTTCTGCTAACAAAGACCAAACAAACGTAATCAAAAAACCTCGTCACTTATCACTAGAAGAATCATTAGAATTCCTAAACGAAGATGAGTACTGTGAAGTAACTCCAGAATCCATCCGTTTACGTAAAAAAATTCTAAACAAAAACGAACGTGAAAAAGCAGCAAAACGTTCAAAAACTGCTGAATAAGTAATTTACAAATAAGGCCAAATAGTTTTTAAGCGATTTAAGTATCCTTTAAAAACTATTTGGCCTTTTTATGCTTTGTTTTGCTAGAAAAGGGAATAAAATAATGTGTTTGTAACACTATTGTAATATGAACAGCTATTTGGTATATTAGAAGTAAGTAGAAAAGGTGGTTAGTATGATGAAAAAACGTATAATTATTCTCGCAGTATTAGTGGTACTTCTTATCGGAGGCGTTGTAGTCGGTGTTTATGCAAATGGAAACTCTGCAAAAGACAACGAACCGAAAACAACAGCTAAAAAAACCACATCTACACCAAAGAAAACAACTGACACGAAGAAAACCGAACCAACAAAAGATTCCGTAACAGATGATAAAGGCGTAGTCACAAAAGGAAGCTCAGATGTAGAAAAAAATGCACCAGCAAAAAGTAATGGTAGTTCGACAGATACATCGACACCAGCCTTTTCGTTATCTGCCACAGGATTCAAAACATCCAATGTATCTTCTGTTCTAGGTGGTACAGTCACAACGACTTATTTATCAAGTTCTCCTTCATTTGAAAAAATCTTTGAGTATTTAACCATTGAAGTCAATCAATACAAAGTAGAACATGTTGTTGGAGCTAATAAATCAGTTAGTGCCAGTAATCCAGAAAGTTATTTAGCAAACAAAAATGGCTATGTTATCACATTAGACCTCTCCATTAAAAATACGTCTTCTAAAGATAAAATGTACAAAGCGGACCAAATTACACTAGTTGGCGCCAATGAATTCGTTGGAGGAAGCCTAGATAATTTTGTTCCTTCTAATTTCCATCTTATTGGAAGTAAAGCTGATCCAAACATTTTCACCGCTGGAAAAACAGCTCGTGGATTACTTACTTTCACGATGACAGAAGATGTATACAACGATTTAGCAGCTGACTCAAAAATCGGCGTTCCAAACCCTGATAAATTTGATGCAAGCGTTTCTGCAGCTAATGCAGGCGATGACGTTGTTGTTAGCTTCCCAGTAAAATAGAAAAAATCCGCCCATTCAACGGGCGGATTTTTTATTTTGCATTACCTTCTATTAAATTCTTTAACTCGCTATTCGACATTACTACTGGTTTATGAAAATTGAAATGGCCAGAATTAACGCGACTGATAGTATTAATAGCTACTCGATGTTCACATTCAGGACATAAATACATTCTAATAGGTTTATTGCGTAATTGCTTCGTTTTAAATTCGCGATTGTCTAGTTCATCTACACTTTCGCATAAGATACATTTTGCATTCAATTTATCTTCACCTCACACAAGTATTATAGCATGATTATCAAAAAAGGCGAGTAAAAGTGAATTTTTCAAAAATTTTAGTCCAATCGTGCTTGCGTGGCTTACAAATTATGCTATACTATTATTATCTAGTATTAACTTTTACTTGAGGTTTTTCTCAAGATGAAAATAAAGCGCTATTCTTGGCGTATGATAGGGGGTTCTGTGATGGCAAACAAAAAGATAGATCACAGAGAAGAGGCAGTGGAGCTTTTAAAACAAGACGCAAAACGCATCTTACAGTTGATTAAAGTCCAAATGGATAATCTAACATTACCGCAATGTCCAGCATATGAGGAAGTTCTTGATACACAAATGTATGGTTTATCACGTGAAATCAACTTTGCAACCCGCCTAGGATTAATCGAACCAGAAGAAGGCAAGAAATTAATGTCTACACTGGAAAAAGAATTATCCGCTTTACATGAACTGTCCATGAGTAAAAAATAATGAATCAATTGAAAAGATGTCTGATTTTTTCTGACATCTTTTTTTGTTTGGTAGGAAAAAGGCTAAAAATGAGTCAAAAGAAGGAGGCGATTCTTCTTTTCATTTGAAGGTCTTTTCCTTTATAATAGAAAGAATAGAAAACAAGATGGGATAATAACTTCTCAGGGATTGGAAGATGCCGATGTTTAAACGAATTTTAAAATCTTATGATTATGCATTTATTGCGTTATTTATCGTGCTATGTTTATTTGGCTTGATTATGATTTATAGTGCCAGCTGGTCTTTAGCAATTGGTAAAGGTTTACCAGCAGATTATTTTTATGCACGTCAAGTGAAGAACTTTATAATTAGTTTTATTTTCTTTATTCTTTTCGCCCTTTTACCTTTTAAAGTTTATCAAAATAATAAAGTGTTAATGTTAATTGTATTTGGTTCGATTGGCGTGTTATTACTTATTTTCTTAGTAGGTAAAACCGTAAATAATGCAAATAGTTGGCTTGTTTTAGGGCCTCGTTCGTTGCAACCAGGGGAATTTGCCAAATTAGCAGTCATTATTTATATGTCGGCTATTTATGCGAAAAAACAAAGTTATATAGATGATTTTAACCGTGGTGTTTTGCCGCCGATATTCTTTTTAGCTTTTGTATGTTTCTTAATTGCGATTCAACCGGATACAGGGACGGCGTTTATTATTTTCTTAGTTGGTTGTTGTATTATTATTGCTTCTGGAATGCGACTCCGAACGATTATGAAATTGATTGGGATAGGGCTAGGCATTATTGTCGGTCTCAGCCTCATTTTGTTTGCATTACCTGACAACATCAGAAATGAAATTGTTTCTCCAACAAAAGTAGCGCGGATTACGACATTTATGAATCCGTTTGAATACGCCGATAAAGAAGGACATCAATTGATTAATTCGTTTTACGCGATTGGTTCGGGTGGCGTTTCTGGACAAGGCCTTGGGGAAAGTGTGCAAAAACTAGGTTACTTACCTGAAGCGCATACCGATTTTATCATCGCTGTAGTGGCAGAAGAATTAGGCGTGTTCGGTGTGATGTTTATTATTTTAGCGCTGTTCTTCATTATCTTTAAAACAATCACGACCGGGCTCAGGGCGAAGGATCCATTTGCCTCCTTAATGTGTTACGGTATTGCGAGTTTAATTGCGATTCAAGCGTTTATTAATTTAGGTGGTGCGAGTGGACTTATCCCGCTGACTGGGGTAACGCTTCCGTTTATTAGTTACGGTGGTTCGTCCTTGATGGTACTATCGATGATGCTTGGTATTGTGGCAAATATTTCGATGTTTACTAAATATCAACGTGTCTATAAATCAGATGGCTCCAAACAAGAGCAACCTAAACGACAAAGAAGACGATAAATTACGAAAGAAAAAGCTATTTAAGTAGCTTTTTCTTTTTTTGCTTAACCGCATGTTTTTGGCGTGTTACCGCCAGTTTATTCGTGTTTTCGATATTGTTTTAAATATTTAGAAAGAAAATAATTTACATCTGATGGTATTTAATACTATAATTGAATTTATATACCGTTTTACAGCCTAAAAAAAGGGGATTGCTTTTAAAGTCTACATAATCGTTTCATCCGTTTAGGCAACGTATCAAGTATAGAACAGATCAGTGTTGGTTAGGAGGAAAAAAATGAATCGAATTAAAAAAGTATTAGTAGCAAACCGCGGCGAGATTGCTATCCGTGTTATGCGTGCGTGTACTGAACTCAAAATCAAAACAGTGGCTATTTATTCACAAGAAGATACTGGAAGTTTTCACCGGTATAAATCAGATGAAGCTTATCTGGTTGGAGCAGGGAAAAAGCCTATTGATGCGTATCTAGATATCGAAAACATAATTGAAATTGCTAAAGAATCTGGTGCAGACGCGATTCATCCGGGATATGGTTTCTTGTCCGAAAACATTGAATTTGCTCGTCGTTGTGAGCAAGAAGGCATTATTTTCGTTGGTCCTAAATCAAAACACCTAGATATGTTTGGTGACAAAATCAAAGCAAAAGAACAAGCTCTATTAGCTGATATTCCAGTAATTCCGGGAAGTAATGGACCGGTTGCTGGCATTAAAGAAGTAGAAGAGTTCGGCGAGAAAAACGGTTACCCATTAATGATTAAAGCTTCCCTTGGAGGCGGCGGTCGTGGTATGCGTGTCGTCGAATCAAAAGAACATGTTAAAGAAAGCTTTGAACGTGCATCCTCAGAAGCAAAAGCTGCATTCGGAAACGATGAAGTATACGTAGAAAAATGTGTCATGAACCCGAAACATATCGAAGTACAAATTCTTGGTGACACGCATGGTAACATCGTTCATTTATTCGAACGTGATTGTTCCATTCAACGTCGTCATCAAAAAGTAGTAGAAGTAGCTCCGTGTAATGCGATTACTTCTGAACTACGTAACCGTATTTGCGATGCTGCAGTAAAACTAATGAAAAACGTTGATTACATTAATGCTGGAACAGTAGAATTTTTAGTTGAAGGCGATGACTTTTACTTTATCGAAGTAAATCCTCGCGTTCAGGTTGAGCATACAATTACTGAAATGATTACAGGGATTGATATCGTTCAATCACAATTATTCATTGCAGATGGCTATGCGCTTCATGATCAACTAGTTGCTATTCCTAAGCAAGAAGATATCCATATTCACGGTTCTGCTATTCAAAGCCGTATTACAACCGAAGATCCGCTTAATAACTTTATGCCAGATACTGGTCGAGTAGATACGTATCGTTCCACAGGTGGATTTGGTGTTCGTTTGGATGCTGGTAACGGTTTCCAAGGAACAGTAGTTACACCATTCTATGATTCTTTGCTTGTAAAATTATGTACTTGGGGAATGACCTTTGAGCAAGCAACGCGCAAAATGCGTCGAAACCTAATTGAATTCCGTATCCGTGGCGTTAAAACGAATATTCCTTTCTTATTGAATGTAGTTCGTCACCCGGATTTCGCAAGTGGTAATTATAATACAAGCTTTATCGATACAACGCCAGAACTATTCAAATTCCCACATATCCGTGACCGTGGTACGAAAACGCTACGTTATATTGGGAATGTAACAGTCAATGGCTTCCCGGGAATTAAGCACCGTGATAAACCTGTTTATGCAGAACCACGTTTGCCGAAAATTCCGTACGGTTCGCAAATCGCTCCGGGAACAAAACAAATTTTGGATGCGAAAGGTCCAGAAGGCGTTGTTGACTGGGTGAAAAAACAAGAAGAAGTGCTCTTGACAGATACAACGCTTCGGGATGCACATCAATCGCTACTTGCGACTCGTGTTCGTTCGAAAGATATTTTCCAAGTGGCAGATTCGATGGCTCATTTATTACCAAATATGTTCTCCTTTGAAATGTGGGGCGGCGCGACTTTTGACGTGGCTTATCGTTTCCTAAATGAAGATCCTTGGGTGCGCCTAGAAACACTTAGAAAACAAATTCCAAACGTTATGTTCCAAATGTTACTTCGTGGCGCTAATGCAGTCGGATATAAAAACTATCCAGACAACGTTATCCGCGAATTCGTTAAGCAATCAGCACAATCCGGTGTCGATGTATTCCGCGTGTTTGACAGCTTAAACTGGATCAAAGGTATGGAAGTGTCCATTGATGCTGTTCGTGAAGCAGGCAAGGTCGTAGAGGCTGCTATCTGCTATACCGGAGATATCGATGATGACACAAGAATGAAATACACGATTGATTACTATAAAGATATGGCGAAAGAGCTCGTTGCTCAAGGTACGCATATCCTTGGAATTAAAGATATGGCTGGGCTTTTAAAACCACAAGCGGCATACCGTTTAATTGGTGAATTAAAAGATACAGTAGATGTGCCAATCCACCTTCATACACATGATACAAGCGGTAACGGTATTTATACTTATGCTGCAGCAGTCAGTGCGGGCGTTGACATTGTTGACGTTGCATCAAGTGCGATGAGTGGCGCAACAAGCCAACCAAGCATGACTGGTCTTTATTACGGATTAGTTAATGGTAACCGTCAAACGAATTTAGACGCGCAAAATTCTCAAATCATCAATCATTACTGGGAAGATGTTCGTCACTATTATAAAGACTTTGACAATGCACTTAACTCTCCACAAACCGAAGTATACATTCATGAAATGCCAGGCGGTCAATATACGAACCTTCAACAACAAGCAATTGCGGTTGGACTTGGTGATCGTTGGGACGAAGTGAAAGAAATGTATACTGTTGTAAACAAAATGTTTGGTGATATCGTAAAAGTAACACCTTCTTCTAAAGTTGTTGGGGACCTTGCACTATTTATGGTTCAAAATGAATTATCCGAAGAAGATGTATATGAAAAAGGCGATACCATCGATTTCCCAGATTCCGTTATCGAATTCTTTATGGGGGAAATTGGTCAACCATACGGCGGCTTCCCAGAAAAACTTCAAAAACTAGTACTCAAAGGACGCACACCACTTACAGATCGTCCAGGCGCTTTAATGGAGCCAGTTGATTTTGCTGATGTCAAAGCAGAATTAAAAGAAAAAATGGGTTATGAACCAACAGAAAAAGATGTCATTTCCTATATTTTATATCCAAAAGTGTTCCTAGATTATCAAGATATGATTAACAAATATGGTGATGTAACAGTCCTTGATACACCGACATTTTATAAAGGTATGCGCTTAGGTGAAACGATTGAAGTAGAACTTGAAAAAGGAAAAATTCTTTTAATCAAGCTAAACTCAATCGGCGAACCAATTGCGGATGGAACACGTGTTATCTATTTTGAATTAAATGGCCAACCACGTGAAATTAACATCCAAGATATGAACGTTCAATCTACTGTAATTGCACGCCGTAAAATCGACACAACGAACCCTGAACACGTTGGAGCAACAATGACAGGTTCAGTCATTCAAGTAGTCGTGAAAAAAGGCGACTCTGTGAAAAAAGGTGATCCACTATTAATCACAGAAGCAATGAAAATGGAAACAACGATTCAAGCGCCGTTCGATGGTGAAGTCAGCAGCATTTACGTGTCTGATGGCGATACAATCGAATCAGGTGATCTATTAATTGAAGTAAACAGAATTTAAAAAAACATAAATAATTAACGGGTGGGAATATGACGCTAATTTAAAGTAGCAAACTTTAAAAATCGAAAGTTTAAACGTAGCAAAATGACGTTTCTTTTCGAATTACTTAGCACTATATTGACACCCGTTTTTTCTAAAAAAGGAGAACTTACATATGAAATGGTTTAAAGGAATTGCCGTAGTTTTATTACTTGCTATCTTAACTGCTTGCGGGAATACTGAAACAAAGGCACCAGAAGAGAAAACAGAGAAAATTGAAGTAAAAGATGCAACTGGAGCTACAATCACATTAAAGGAAGCACCAATAAAAATCGTTTCATTAATGCCAAGTAATACAGAGATTTTATTTGCTCTAGGTTTAGGTGATAAAGTAAAAGGCGTTACTGCTTACGATGATTATCCAAAAGAAGCACAAAAAGTAGAAAAAGTAACTTCTACAGGCGTTGATACAGAAAAAATCATTGCGATTAAACCGGACTTAGTTCTAGGTCACGAATCTATGCTTGCAACAGAAAAAGACGCATATCAATTATTAAAAGATGCTGGAATCAACGTATTTATCGTTCCAGATGCAACTGATTTAAAAGCTGCAGAAAAATCGATTGCAACAGTTGGTGAGTTGACTGGGAAAGAAAAAGAAGCGAAAGAAGTAACAGATTCAATGGAAGAGCAAAAAGCAGCCATTGAAAAGAAAGCAAAAGAACTAAAAACATCTCCAAAAGTTTGGATTGAAATTAGTCCTGATTTATACACAGCAGGTAAAGGCACATTTATGAACGAAATGTTAGAACTTGCTGGCGGTACGAATATCGTTACAGAAACAGGTTTTATTCCTTACAATGAAGAAAAAGTAGTAGAGCTAAAACCAGATATTATTTTATCTGTATATCCTGACGCAAAAGCAACTATCCAAAAACGTGCGGCATGGAAAGATATCCCAGCTGTTAAAAACGATAAAATCTACGAAATGGATGCGAATAAATTAAGCCGTCCAGGACCAAGATTGCTTGAAGGTGCAGCCGATATTCAAGCCGTTCTTGGAAACTAATTCCTCAAAAATTGTAGATGAAGCTTTACAAAAAATGACTTTTAAGGTAATTTAACATAGGGTAGATTTTTTTACTAAATGGTATTAGTAAAGCAATTTACCAAATAAGCAGAGCTATTTACACTTAGAAGATCATACACAAACAGCAAGAATACGGCAACTTAGACGACAAATAATACAAACAAGGTGTACGTGGTTTTAAGTGGAGGAGTTGCCTATAAAAGAATAGTGAGCTGAATCTGGTTTTTAAAACCATATTATTTTTCGGGAAGAAGTGTTTTTGTGAAACAGGTTATGGAAGTTATTAAAGAGCAAATTAAAAATTTACCAATGATATTTCGCATTGCGCGCTATGAAGATAAGGCTACATATCAAAGCCATTATTTAGGGCTAGCATGGCAGATTTTAAATCCATTAATTCAAATCGCTATTTACTATTTTGTATTTGGATTTGGGATGAATGCAAAATCTGGCTCGGATGCAAGTTATATTGAATGGATGCTAGCTGGGATTATTCCTTGGTTCTTTATTAGTGCTGTTATTTTACAAGGTGCGAATAGTATTTATAATAAAATAGGCATGGTTTCAAAAATGAATTTTCCAATGAGTATCTTACCTAATATCACGATTGTTTCTAATTTAACAAGTTATTTTACGATGATGGTAATTTTACTCGGTTTGCTTGCGATTAATGGAACTCCGGTTACTATTTATTGGGGCCAATACTTGTATTATTTTGTAGCGATGATTGCGTTTCTATTTAGTGTTACCTTGTTTAACGCAACGATCAGTGTGTTAGTAAGAGACTATTATATTATGTTGCAGTCTGTGATGCGCGTGCTTTTCTACGTAACAGGTATTGTTTGGAATTTAGAAACGATGTTACCACAGTGGCTAGTAGATTTACTTAAATTAAACCCAATTTACTATGTTGTTAATGGTTTTAGAGAAACATTCTTAATGAACAGAGGCTTCTGGGAATCGCCATCATACACGATGTATTTCTGGTTAATCACACTGACATTACTATTTGTTGGTGCGACACTACACATGAAGTTCCGCGAACGTTTCGTGGATTATTTATAGGAGGTTAGACAGATGGGTAAAAATATCAAAGTATCATTTAAACATGTGTCGAAGGAATATGACCTCTATCAAAATAAATCCGATAAGATTAAAGGCTTGTTTATGCCAAAAAGTCAAAAAATGCAATCCTTTTGGGCTTTACGAGACGTATCTTTTGATATTCATGATGGTGAAACAGTAGGACTTATTGGAATCAATGGTTCAGGTAAGTCAACGATATCGAGTATTATGTCAGGCGTTATTCCTCCCACACAAGGGGAAGTCATTATTAATGGGGAAACTTCTTTAATCGCCATTGCAGTAGGTCTAAAAGGGCCGCTTACAGGATATGAAAATATTCGTTTGAAATTACTTATGCATGGAATGAAAAGTTCTCAAATTAACAAATTGATGCCAAGCATTATCGAATTTGCTGATATTGGTGATTTTATTAATCAACCAATTAAAAACTATTCAAGCGGGATGCGTTCTCGTTTAGGTTTTGCGATTTCGGTACACACAAATCCAGACATTTTAGTCATTGATGAGGCATTATCTGTAGGTGACCAGACTTTTTATGAAAAATGTGTAGCTAAAATTAATGAATTTAAAGCTCGCGGGAAAACCATTGTCTTCGTCAGTCACTCGCTTGGCCAAGTAAAAAGCTTGTGTGACCGAATTATTTGGATGCACCACGGTGAAATAAGAGAAATGGGTACAGCTCAAGAAGTTGCCCAAAAATACGACGAGTTTGTCAAATGGTTTAATAAACAACCAAATGATTACAAGAAAAAATATCAAAAAGAACATAAAGAATATCAAAAAGCGCCACAGAAAAAGGTTTATCCAAATCCAAATGCCAACAAATACCGACTAACAATGTTTGATAAAATATTTTTAACGGTACTAATTGCATTGACTGTGCTGTTTGGGACGTTGGTAGCAACAGGGAAATCCTTTAAAGGCTTAATCAGCGAAGGATCCACGAACCAAATCGAACAAGTAGCTCACGTGGCTCATAAAGATTTAAAACTGAAGTAACGCAACAAAAACTTTCAAAGGCTAGCTAGCTTTTGAAAGTTTTTTTGTGAGAAATTTTAAGAAGTAAAGCATTTTTGCGTAAAATGATGTAGAAAATTTGTCTAAATAATTAACAAATGCTTGATTAAAACCTTTTTCCTTTGTTTTGTAATGAATCTGTAACTTACGATGGCATAAAGTTTGGTAAAATATAGGACAGTAAAGCAATTTAAGGAGTGGTTGGAGAAAAATGATAAATAAAAAGTGGATGAAAATTGTAATGATACCAATGTTAGTTGTCCCAATGTACGGTTTGACAACGGCTGGCGGACAATTACAAGATTCATTAACTGGAAAAAATTCCTTCGTAAAAGACGCTGAAGCTGCTACGACAGCATCACAACAAGCGTTCATCGACAAAATAGCCCCTGCTGCACAGGCATCTCAAGAAAAATATCATCTTTTGTCTAGTATAACTTTAGCTCAAGCAATTTTAGAATCTGGTTGGGGGAAAAGTGGACTTGCTACAAAAGGATACAATTTATTTGGTATCAAAGGGAAATACAACGGACAATCGGTTATCATGACAACATCTGAATATGTGAACGGTGAGTGGATTAGAATTGATGCTGAATTCCGTAAATATCCTAGTTGGAATGAATCTGTAACAGACCATACACTTTTATTAGTGAATGGAACTTCTTGGAACAAAAACTTATATAAAAAAGTAGTCGATGCAACGGACTATAAAGTAGCTGCAATGGAACTTCAAAAAGCAGGATATGCAACTTCTCCAACATATGGTGCTAGTTTAATTCAAGTAATTGAAAATTATGATCTAGCCAAATATGATGTTTTATACGATAAAATTCTTACTCAAAAATCCACTTCTGGAAAAGCGACTGTCACAAGTCCAACAGGAAATGGCGTTTGGACGTTACCATATAAAGTTAAAGGGGTAGAATCTGTAAGCCCAGCTAGCACATACGCTGATAAGGATATCGATTTAGTGTCTGTTGCGACAACAAAAAGAGGTACGTACTATCAATTTAAATACAATGGTAGAGTAATTGGTTGGGTAGATGCAAAAGCACTAACTATTTACGATAGCGTTAATTATGATAATGTAAACGTTGGCCGTGCTAAAATTACATCGCCTGTAAGCAATGGTATTTGGTCTAAACCATACAATGTTTATGGAAGAGAATTTGTTACAAATGCGACAACGTATGCACAACAAGAAATTAAACTTTTACGTGAAGCACAAACTGCAAAAGGAACATATTACCAATTTAGCATTAACAATAAAACAATCGGTTGGATTGATAAGAGAGCACTTACTATCTATCCATATGATTCAATCGTTTCAAGTAAAAATGTAAATCTTGACGGACAAATTACTGATCCAGTAGGAAATGGTATTTGGACAAAAGCATATAAATTGGAAGGTACAACTTCTGTAGCACAAGCAACTAAATATGCAAATAAAGATGTGAAAATTAGCCAACAAGTAGAAACACAACATGGCACATACTACAATATCAGCATTGATGGAACAGCAATCGGTTGGTTAGATAAAAATGCGATTACTCTTTATGACCAAGCTGAGTATAATAAAGCAGTTTCATTAGATGCAGCAGTAAGAAATGTGAGTGGTAATGCCGTATGGACAGAACCTTATCGCACAGCTGGAACAAAATTAATCGGACCAGCAGAAACTTACTTGAATAAAGAAGTAGAAATTGTACGCGAAGCAAAAACGCCAAAAGGTACGTACTACCAATTTAAATCTGGTGGTAAAGTAATCGGTTGGTTAGATCAAAAAGCTTTCGAAGTATATGACAATGTAATCTACAATAAAGCAGTTAATATAGATGCTGTCGTTGAAAATGTTACTGGTAATGCAGTTTGGACGACTCCTTATAAGAGTAAAGGTGTTAAGCTAGTTACTGCAGCAGCGACATACGAAGGCGAAACAGCTAAAATAACTCGTGAAGCGCAAACAAGTAGAGGAACATACTATGAGTTTAGCGTTGATGGTAAAGTCATTGGCTGGCTAGATAAAAAAGCTTTTGACGTTTATGATTCAGTTGAATATAACAAGGCTATTAATATGACTGGACTACTAAGCAATGCGCCAGGTAATGGTATCTGGACAGAGCCGTATAGAGTTATTGGTACAAAAAACATTGGACAGGCAACTGCTTATGCGAATAAGACTGTACAGTTAGTGCGTGAAGCTAAAACTCCCCGTTCTACTTACTATCAAGTGAGTCTAAATGGAAAAGTTATTGGCTGGATTGATAAACGTGCTTTTACTAATGTTAAATAATTAAAATAAACCGCCTCCATAATTGGAGACGGTTTTTTGATAGAAAAAATAGAGCGGAAAATCCGCTCTATTAAAATTTATGATTTTGTAATGTATATAAGTTCTTTCAAGAAATCTTTGTAGTATGGAGATTCAAAATGAGAGAATGAATGACCAAATGGATAGTTGAAATCGCCGATATATGGTTTCTTAGAAAAATCAATAACTTGAGCTTCAGGGAGTTTCGTTAAGAAATAGTTATTTAATCGATCCCAAAAGTAATTATTTCTTTCAATTGCCATTTTATTTTTGTACTCAACAACTGCTCGGTTTTTTGCATAGTAGGAAGTTGTAAAGCCACCTTTGTTTAAGATGATACGATCTGCTGGAATAATTTCTGTCAGCTTTTCGATAAATAAATCAGCATAGCCTTTCCATTCTTCAAAGAAAGCTTCGTTATCAATATGATCTGAAATTTTTTCGCAAGGTAGATCGTTTAGTAACTGACTTTGTTCTACTACATAAGACATTGTGACTGCAGTTTCATTATCGATCCACATAACCGGTCGGATTACATCAGGATATAAATCGATTAAGAAATAGTCGGAATTAGATTTTCTTAAGTTAGTGAAAAAATCTTTTTTCCAATCTTCTGCTACTGTAGTTCGTTCATTTTCCGACATATCATCGTATTTCTTTAAATTAATTCCAGCATATGGTTTCGTCATCACACTAATGATAGAAGAGTGGAATTGTGTAAAGCTACATTCGAAAAATGCTTTATAATCTGGATTGAAGAAAGGGGATGAATTAAAAGCATTACGACTGAAACAAGTTCCCATAACAGCAATTCTAGTCACATCTGGTTTAATTTTAGGAGCAACAATTGTATAACAAGATAAATTGTTTAAACCATTACGAGTCATTTTAGCTTTAAATTGTTTGTTTGCAATATCAAAGTAATCGCATGAACTAAAATCAATGGTATCATTTGCTAAAACAGGTAAATCAGGCGTATTAGGGCCGCGAAGATAGAAATCCCAAGTAGTATCCGCATTATTTACAGGACCAGCTAAGAAATCTTTTTTATCAATACGAACGGAGTACTTCGATAAACCTTTTTTTAGTGGCCAAACTTGTTCAATATTATATTCAAACGTATTCGCTTTTTTGTCGCGGCGTTTAGCAACAAGTTGACTCTCGGCAAAATGTCTTTCTAATTTAAATTGTAGTGTTATGGAATTATTACTTTCGCTAAGTTGGTGTAAGCTAACTAACCCTTGCAAGTTCTTTTTAAAATAAAATGACAATCTATTAGATCCTGTTACATACGATCTTAAAGAAGCAAAAAGAGGCGCAGCTATTTCTATTTCTTTTGGAATAGCGGATTTCATGTCAGGGTTAATGGATAAGAATGTAGGGATACTTTTTTTCATGTCAGTGGACGAGATGTCAATTAGAACATCAAGTACATTATTAGCATCCACTAGAAAACTTGGTGACAACTCTTTAACAGGGATAGAGAAATCCACTGTATTATCATTTATTATACCTAAATCGAATTCTTGTTTTTGTTCATGAAATAAATAAAAACTAGCATTAGGTCGGCGTTTAAAAACTAATTTTGCTTGAAAAAGACCATTTGTAAGGGAAGGATCAATTTTTAGACTTCCGGCCATTGTATCTTCACTCAATGAAAAATTCTCTAATGAAGAGGAAAGATCCATTGGTTTACTAATTAGCGTTAGCACACCTTCTGGGAATTCAAACTGATATTGATAAAGAGAATTAGTTGGCTGGAACGGTTTATTTACAATTGGACCATCTGTAGTCAAGTGAGTGTAAGGGTAATTACCATTAACTTTGAACTTCCAGGCAGTTTCTCGGTCTGCAAGAGATAGCTTAGCAAGTTCAGTAATAGAAATAACGGCAGTAAATGAATTTCCGTTTTGCTCAAAAGGAATGCTTAACTTTTGCTCAGGATGTTTATATTCGCGTAGTTCATTGTAATAAGCTTGGATACTATTTATTTTTCCTTCAGCGTAACCAGATATTTCCCATGTTTCAGATTCAGTTAACTGAATTTCCTTTATAAAATATTTCATCTTTATCTCCTTAAAGTTTAATTATCATCATCATGTTTATTTTAGCATATAATAATAAATTTCCCTACAAAAATTAACAAAAGATTAATGTCTCTTCTATACTTATAAAAATTAGTTAGTGGCTTTATTTCTAGCTATAAAACAAATGGCTATTTTAGTATCAAAAAATAGATTTTGCTTGGATTAGAAATAGCTGTATTAATCATTTTTGTCTCAAAAAGTAGTACAAGGATTTTTATTGTTCATTTTTTCATATTTATAAGGCTAATTTTTTGCATAGATAGTTGATAAACTGTTGTAAATAAGATATGCTGTAGATACTGAATTTTATAGAATAGCATATCAGTAAGGGGTTGTAGTGAGAGTGGAAAAACCATTTTTAACAGTTGTGGTGCCTTGTTATAATGAAGAGGAAGTTCTAAGTGAGAGCGTGACACAACTAACAAATATTATACAAAAATTAGTGATGAGTGAATCAATCAGCGACAAAAGTCAGATTATGTTCGTAGATGATGGCAGTAAAGATAAAACTTGGGAACTTATACAACAATACTCAGAATCAAATGAACATGTTTCTGGATTAAAATTAAGTCGCAATTACGGACATCAAGGAGCTTTGCTTGCAGGACTAACGGAAGCACACGCATATTCCGATTGTGTGGTATCTATTGATGCGGATTTACAAGATGATGTGAATGCAATTATTGAGTTCATAGAAAAATACCATGAAGGCTTTGATGTCGTTTATGGTGTACGCGACAAACGTGACACAGACACTTACTTTAAACGAAATTCAGCGTTAGCTTTCTATAGAATTATGAGTAAACTAGGGGTTAATATGGTTCCGAATCATGCGGACTATCGATTACTTAGTAAACGAGCATTGACCGAATTTTTACGTTATAAAGAAGAAAATATGTTTATCCGTGGTATTGTGCCGTTGTTAGGATTTAAATCAACGAAAGTCTTCTATAATAGAAATGAACGATTTGCTGGTGAATCCAAATATCCATTAAAGAAAATGGTGTTATTTGCTGTGGATGGGATTACTTCTTTCAGTGTTGCACCTATTCGATTATTGCTAGTTCTTGGATCTGTTATTTTTATGATAGGTGTAGTTATGGGGATTTATGCAATCGTCCAAAAAATTGTTGGTGCAGTCGTGCCTGGTTGGACTTCTTTAATTGTTTCGCTATGGTTAATTGGCGGTATTCAATTAATTGGTATTGGTGTACTAGGTGAGTACATTGGAAAAATCTTCAAACAAGTCAAAGAACGTCCTCGCTTTACGATTGAGGAGAATGTTTTTGAAATGAAATGCAAGGAAAATAAAATCAACGAGAGATAGGTGTAAAGAAAGTGAAGAATAGGTTAGCTTATATTTTTAATGCGTTTTTTATACTTATTTTTGGTTACTTACTTTGCATAAGCATTTTTAAACCGCAAGATATTAGTTTTAATCATCCGAGTATATTTATCATTTTTAGTGCTGCGGCGCTATTAATTCTTATTGGGCTTTATCAGTTATCTACGAGATTGAATACAAAAGGAGATGGTGTAATAACCATCTTTTTGGTGATTATGATTATATTAACCCAAATATATTTGCTATTCTCCTTACAAATGGATTCTTTTGCGGATGCATTTGTCATCAAAGGTGAGGCCCTGAATATGCTTGCTAATGGTGGGCATGCAACGGAGCAAAATTATTTTTTGATGTATCCTAATAATGTATTTATAACGATTATTCGCTACTGGTTATACTCGTTCGGAGGAACACTTGGTATTACTAATACGTATTTAATAGAAAGTGTTTTCTTATTTATTTGTATGAACATAACGATATTCGTATTGTTTTGGATTGTTCGTAAAGAGAATGGTAACAAGTTTGGAAATATTTATTTATTGATTGTACTATTTTGCGTACCGTTACTTGGTTACATTTGGTATTTTTATACGGATACACTTGTATTACCTTTTACTGCACTTATTGCGCTATTTTATTACTTATATACGAAAAATAATAAGTGGTGGTACTTTATTATTATCGGGTTGTTGTTTGCGATAGGGTATCAGATTAAGCCTAATATAATTATTCTGCTTCCGGCAATGCTTATTCATCTTTGTTTTATACGAAATTGGCGAAAAATTATTTTGAATACTGTCGTTTTATTTATTTGCTTTTTCAGCTTGAGCACAGCTTTCACGCCAATTGCAGAGAGTTATGGCTTTGAGAAAGATTCAACGATAGAATTTCCGCAAACGCATTGGCTTATGATGGGGCTTGGCGATCCAGCTGGGCGTTATAATCGAGAAGATGTCATTTATACTACTGAGTTTAAAACAATAGAAGAAAAGAAAGAAGCTAATATTGAAAAGATTAAAGAGCGAATTGAGGAGCACGGACCACTTGGTTTAGTGAAACTTTTTGATAATAAAATGCTAAATACATGGACGGATGGAACACGTGCTTATAAAATTTATATTAATTCAGCGTTAAACTATTCGACGCCATACGATTATTTCTTTGGAGATAAGCAAATTGTGACAGAATTGCCTGCTCAAATGTTCCATATCATCAATTTATTATTAATTTGTTTAGGTGCATTACGCTTTTATAAGAAAAAGGAATTTGATATGTCCTTTTTCGTCAATATTGCACTCGTTGGTGTTTGGCTGTTCCATTTATTCTGGGAAGCAAATCAACGCTATATCATGTTTATCACGCCGCTGATGATTTTATCCTCTATCTATGGATTTAAATTTATAGTAGAATCGTTATATACGAAGAAGTTCGATTTGAAAAAAGGTTTGAGAAAAGGCTTTTTAATTGTTACTTTCTGTGTATTTTTACTGAGTACGGTCATTTTTGCCTATATCGGAAATACTGTCGCAGGGCAAACGCAGGATGTAAGTAAATATCTTGTTAAACAGAGCTATGCCCATGTAGAGCTTGCAGTCAATAGTAAGCAAATTGTTAAGCAAACTTTTGAAGCAAATGAATCATTTAATACGGTTCAATTAGCTATTCTAAAAGCACCTTACGTGGATAGTAAATATCGAATAAAGATAATTAATAAAAAGAATAAAAAAGAAGTTTACAATGAAGTAATAGATGGCTCGGAATTTGTAGAGGCTGAAAATTATACTGTCAATGTAAACGAAAAGCCAAAAGGTAAAACAGAATATGTTATTGAAGTTTATCAAGTAGAAAATAAAAATCCTAAAGAACCATTAATTTTAGGTACTTATCTATCGAAAACAGTGGATCTTTATCCATATGGATCACTTTATATTAAAGGTAAGGCAAGAGAGAAACAAGATATTGGATTTAGTGTTTCGAACGTTACTTCTGAGCCGATAATACCGAAATATGTATCTATTATTTTTGATATAGGTGTTATAATTATTTTTGCAGGAACATATTATGTATTTAGAAGAAAAGCAGAAGACAATGGATGACATATATTTTGAATTGGGGAGAGTCTATAAATGAACATTGATTCAAATAATAACATCGATAAGAATCGAGAAGCCGGAATTAGTATTATTATTCCACTCTATAATGTGGAAGAAGTAATTCTGGAAACACTCGAAAGCATTCATGAGCAAACATTTGACATGTACGAAGTTTTATTAATTGACGATGGTTCAACTGATAAAACAATAGAGATGGTAACGGAATATATTTCGGATAAGCCAAAATTTAAGTTGTATACACAACCGAATGGTGGACCAGCTTCGGCTAGAAATCATGGCTTACGTCTAGCAAATAGAATGTATATTTGTTTTGTAGATAGCGACGATATTATTCCAAACTACGCATTGCAACTTATGTATGATGGGGCAATTTCCACTGGTTCAAAATTAATTACTGGTGCAACGAAGCGATTTAATTCCGAGGATGAATGGTTTATTCCGATGCATATTCAATACAATATTGCGAAACCGGGACTAAAAACATTGCTGAAAAATCCGGAATTGTTTTATTCGATTGGTCCTTGTGCCAAGTTATACCATCATTCCTTAATAGATGGTGTGTTTTTCCCTGAGAATATTCGTTATGGTGAAGATCAACCATTTGTTTTACATGCTTTATTGCAAGCTGAAGAAATTTATACTGTGGAGAAAGTGGTTTATTACTACCGTTTACGTGACGGCGAATCGCAATCTTTAACGCAGTCTGTCAATAAAGACCCAATTCGCATTTTAAAATCTGTTTTTCAAATTTTTGACTACGGGGAAGCAGAGTTACTGAAAAATAATACCGAATATGAAGTAGCGTTAAAATACTATCAACGTGTATCCAGTATTGAACTATGGGGCGCTTTGAGAGCAGCGATTGAAAGCAAGAAAAGTGAAAACCAACAAATTGCGTTTACGATGACGTTAGATTGGTTGAAAACAAAATCAGATGATTTCCTAAACATTATCCCTTCGTTTAGATATTTCTTATTGTTTAGTAGTATTGAGCGCGTTCGCTACATTACGAAAGATAATAAAGAAAACTATCGCCAACTGATTTCCTATTTGTGGGGAAGACAAGGCGAAGAGGCTAAAATCGCATTTAGAAAAACGTATCCTGTCCATATGAAAGCTGCTTTACAAATTATCGAAAATAATAACTGGAGTGATGCACGTAAAATCTCTTTTAAATTTATTATTCGTCGTCAATTTAAAGCACCTATTTTGATTCGTAAAATAAGCAGAGGGATTATCTTTAGAATTGCTACGTGGCTGCCGCGTAAAAAGGATCAAGTGATTTTGGCTACAGAACGTAGTACAAGTTTAGAAGGTAATTTGTTAGCTATTTATGATTACATGTTTTATCACAACATGCCGCAAAAAGTATATGTGTTTTTAAAGAAAAATCGTAATTGGTTTGAAATGTTCCAATTGTATTATGCGCTTGGGCGAACTAAAACGATTGTGCTTGATGATTATTACAATAAAATTTATGGTTTGAAGTTTAATAAAAAAACACATGTTATCCAATCATGGCATGCGACCGGTGCTTTCAAGAAGTTTGGCTTTAGTGCGATGGAAGGTACCGACGCCAATACCGAAGAATTTGAAACACGTGCGCATTCGCCGTATACAGATGTACTTGTTAGTTCAGAAGGCATTATTCCAGAGTATATGGAAGCCTTTAGAAAACAAGCTAATCAAATTAAACCAATTGGTGTACCAAGAACAGATGTATTTTTCGATCAAGAATATGTAGAGTATACGAAAGAAAAATATATGAAAATGTATCCGCAACTACGTGATAAAAAAGTGTTGCTTTACGCGCCAACTTTCCGCGGTGGTCCGAATGAACGTTTTAATTATAGCGTTGTGCTCGATATTGCTGCTTTGAAAAAAGAGCTTGGTGATACGCATATTCTTATTTTGAAATTCCATCCTGTTATTAAAAACGTATCATTCAATGTGGATGAAGATGATCCATTTATTTTAGATTTAACTTTGAATAATGATATTAATGATCTGATGTTATTCAGTGATGCGCTTATTACGGACTATTCTTCGGTAATTTTCGAGTTTAGTTTGATGAATAAACCAATTTATTTCTTTGCTTATGATATTGATGATTATTTGGATGAACGTGGCTTTTATTTCGATTATAAAGCAACTATTCCGGGTGAAGTATTTAAAGATACGCCATCGCTAATTAGTTCCATTAAAACTGGAAAATATAATTATGATGAGCTGGAAGTCTTTAAGAAGAAATTTGTTGGAAGCTTAGACGGCAATTCAACGAAACGTTTTGTAGAGACGTATATTGGAAAAGCGGATGAGGAAGTGAAAGATTTATGAGCATAGTAGTAGAACAACTCGTTATAAAAGATACTGGTGAAAGATGGGGAAGTCCTTATCTTTTGGAGCAAATAAAAAGTAATGTTGCTACTACAAAAGCTGATTTTGTGATGGTCTGTTCAGAAAGCGAACAAAATATTCTTTCGCAAATCCAAGACTATATTGCTCGTTTTTCCGACAATATGACCGGAGCAGATATTCACTTATTTAACCAAAATCCTGTTTTTGTCCAACATCTACGCAAATTACCGAATGAAGATAGTTATGAAATGACAGACACGCTTCAATTTTTAGACGAGTCTATTCCGACTCCAACGAGCACTTATTTGGAACGTGATCCTCATGTGTTGTTAGAAGAAGTAGGGCAATACATTTTGTATAATGTTTCTTTTTTGAAAGCCTACTTTGAAAAAGCTGAATCAAATCAGTACTTAATCGATGTCTTTCATCAAGCTAATATGGTTTGGAAACATAGCGTTTTGGAAGAAACGCCGAAAAATGAAGCAAAGATAAAAATTCCGGATGATTATTTAATAAGCGATATGGTCGATTGTTGGTCATATTACAGAAACTTAGAAAATAATTACACAACGTTAAGTTTAGAATTGCTTGATTTTGATAAGAACTTATTTAATTATTTGATTCGCACAAAATTAGGGCCGATTTTCCAAAAGAAATTATTGGCGGGAGATTTAGCGAAAGCGACAGATGCACTAGAGGCATTGACTGCTTTTCTAGAAGCAAACAATAAACGACTTGTGAGTGAACTGGTTTCGCTAGGCTACTTTTATATACAAGTTCCGGTAAAAGAATATCCGATTTGGGGCAGCAACAAACCATTCGGAACAGCTTATTTAAAATTCTTAAAAGTTCTTTTTGAGAAAATGCATTATCAAACGAAACAATATAATTTAGCTTTTTATAGACGAACTACCAATGCGGTGTATAAGGCAGTTGGTTTGAATTCGTTAAATCCAATTGCTAAATGTCATAAACTGTATTTTTAAATGAGTTCAAAAAAAGAAACGACAACATGTTGTCGTTTCTTTTTTTATTTATCGTTTTCGTGAATTTGTTTGTGCAAATCATCAATTAGCGTTTTTACATCATCTTTGATTTCAGGATGTTTTAAAGCGAATTGCATGGTTGTTTGAATGAAGCCGAATTTATCACCAACATCAAAGCGTTGGCCTTCGAAGTCATAGGCAAAAACGCGTTGTACTTCATTTAAACTATTGATAGCATCCGTTAATTGAATTTCGCCACCAGCGCCTGGTTCTTGCGTTTCTAAGAAGTCGAAAATTTGTGGAGTTAATAAGTAACGCCCAAGAATAGCTAGGTCGGATGGAGCTTTGTCTGGATCTGGTTTTTCAACAAATCCTTTTACATTGTACAAGTTTTTGTCGTACTCGTTAATTGGATCAATGATGCCGTAGCGATATGTTTCCGCATGAGGGACTGTTTGTACGCCGATTACAGAGCTATGTGTTTTTTCGTATTGATTCATTAATTGTTTCGAACAAGGTGTTTTGGATTCTACAATGTCATCACCTAACATAACAATAAATGGCTCATTTCCGACGAAACCTTTTGCTTGAAGGATGGCATCACCAAGTCCTTTTGGTTTTGCTTGACGAATAAAGTGCAAATTAATGTTCGTTGTTTGTTCTACTAAATGTAACAATTCAAGTTTATTTTTTTCCCGTAGATTGTTTTCAAGCTCAGGCACGGAATCAAAGTGGTCTTCGATAGCGCGTTTTCCTTTACCTGTTACGATTAAGATGTCTTCTATACCTGATGCCACTGCTTCTTCCACTATGTATTGAATAGTTGGCTTATCCACGATTGGTAAGATTTCTTTAGGCATTGCTTTTGTAGCTGGTAAAAAACGTGTTCCTAAACCAGCTGCTGGAATTACAGCTTTTTTTACTCTCATTTTTAATAATCTCCTTCTAATCTAAAATATATATAGACCCATTTAATTATACGCTATCTGGCTTTGGGTTTACAAGTTTTTAACGGTAATGTGCATAAAATAGCAAGTTTTTACAAAGGAGCTAATTAAAATACATAAAGGCGCAGATCGAAGCTAGTTTGTTATGCAAGTTTTATGTTATAATGTAACAGGTCAATATAAAAAACAGTTAAAGGAGATTAGAGGATGATATACGCTCAAATTTTAGCTGGAGGAAAAGGTACGCGAATGGGTAACGTTAGCATGCCAAAACAATTTCTACCTCTAAATGGTAAACCAATTATTGTTCATACCGTTGAAAAATTTATTCTAAATACTCGATTTGATAAAATTCTTATTTCCTCACCGAAAGAATGGATGAACCACGCTGAGGATAATATTAAAAAGTATATTTCTGATGATCGTATTGTTGTTATCGAAGGCGGAGAAGACCGCAATGAAACAATTATGAATGGTATTCGTTTCGTGGAAAAAACATATGGCTTAACAGATGAAGATATTATCGTAACGCATGATGCTGTTCGCCCATTTTTAACACATCGAATTATTGAAGAAAATATAGATGCTGCACTTGAAACTGGAGCTGTAGATACTGTTATTGAAGCGCTTGATACAATCGTTGAATCAAGCAATCATCAAGTTATTACAGATATTCCTGTGAGAGACCACATGTACCAAGGTCAAACACCACAAAGCTTCAACATGAAGAAAGTATACAATCATTACCAAAATCTAACAACCGAGAAAAAACAAATTCTAACAGATGCATGTAAAATTTGTTTGCTTGCTGGCGACGATGTGAAATTGGTTAAAGGTGAAATTTTCAACATTAAAATTACGACACCTTACGATTTAAAAGTAGCCAATGCGATTATTCAGGAGCGGATAGCCAATGATTAATCAAGTATATAGACTTGTGTCAGAGAGACAGTTTGAAGTTGCCAATGTGGACGAATCACTAACTAGTGATGTGGTTGTTGTTAGACCCACTCATTTATCTATTTGTGCGGCAGATCAACGTTACTATACAGGTTCTAGAGGGAAAGAAATGCTATCTAAAAAACTTCCAATGGCACTTATTCATGAAGGTGTTGGCGAAGTTGTTTATGATGCAACGAAAGAATTCAAACCGGGAACAAAAGTAGTGATGATTCCGAATACGCCTTTTGAAGAAGATCCGGTCGTAGCGGAAAACTATTTACGTTCAAGTAAATTCCGTTCGAGTGGTTATGACGGTTTAATGCAAGATTATGTTTTCATGCGTAGAGACCGTGTTGTTGCATTGCCGGATGATATCAACATGAAAGTAGCGGCATTCTCAGAACTAATTTCTGTTGCTGTCCACGCTATTTTACGTTTTGAAGGAAAAAGTAATGCTAATCGGGAATCGTTTGGTGTATGGGGCGATGGGAACTTAGGTTTTATCACATCCTTACTATTAAAAAATTGGTACCCAGATAGCAAAGTTTATATTTTTGGGAAAACACCTTATAAATTAGACTTCTTTTCTTTTGTTGACGGTGCGTATGCGATTGATGATGTTCCGGCTGATTTAGTTATTGATCAAGCTTTTGAATGTGCTGGAGGAATGGGTAGTCAGTATGCGGTAAGTCAAATTATCGATGTCATTAAGCCAGAAGGAACGATTTCCTTACTAGGTGTTTCTGAGTATCCAATTGAATTTAATTCACGTATGGTACTAGAAAAAGGACTTACTGTTTACGGAAGTAGCCGTAGCGGTCGCGTTGATTTTGAGAAAACGGTCGAGTTTTTATCAACGAATAAACGTGGTGTCGAATATTTACAAAATCTTGTTGGGGAAGTTCATACAGTTCATTCCATTCAAGATGTAATCGAAGCATTTGAAGCTGATTTACGCAGTCCATGGGGCAAAAGCGTTATGGAGTGGAAGATATAATAAAACATTGGGGAGTTTAGGCTATAAGCTAATGAATTTGTTTGCTAAAGTAGATTTAGGAAGCAAGGAATCGAAGTACAGTATTCGGTTGTCATTTGCAGATATCCTTAACTTCCCAGCTTTTATATGGAGAGGGAAAAAGAATGAAATTTGCGATTATAATGCCTTTTTACAATGCGGAGAAAAGGTTAGCATTATCCATAGATAGTATAATTAAGCAGTCTTACAGCTTTTTGAAGCATGTTGAAGTTCTGCTTATTAATGATGGAAGTACGGATGGAAGTGGCGCTATCGCAAATCGTTACGCTGCAAAATATCCTGCTAATATTCGCGTTTTGAGTGTTCCAAATGGTGGGCCAGCAAAAGCGCGCAATATCGGAATACATAATGTAAGCGAGGATACGGATTTTGTTGGCTTTTTAGATGCAGATGATATCATGTCTGGCAATACGCTAGCAAGTATTGTTGCATTTCTAAATGAGTCTGATGTTCCTATGCTTGTGCCAGCTTTTTATTACTTAGATGACTTTGGGAAAAAACAAAAAATTTCACCACATAAATTAAATTACCGTTTTGCAAATGGGAATCGAGTTGCTGATATCGAAAAAGAACCACAAGCAATTCATTTTTATATTGGCGGTACTTTTTTGCGTTATGATTGTTTGAAAGAATTTGCTTTTGATGAGTCGCTTTATTTTGCGGAGGATCAGCTGTTAATTACTCAGTTTTTACTGAAAAATCGGCGTTATGGCTTAATTGCGGATGCGGGTTATTATTACCATCGAGATTTGCAGCAAAAAGGCTCGTTAGTAAGTTCGTCGTGGAAAAAGCCAGAACGATACACGCCATTTTTGCAAAGAGTGTACCAAACCTATTTAACTGACTCGAAAGAAACATTTGGTAGTGTGATTCCGTATGTGCAGTATTTGATTGCCTATCATGCGAAATTATTTTTCTATAAAGAGAATCATTTTTTTCGGGAAGTGTTGAGTGAAGCAGAGCAAGAGACTTTTGTGCGGGAATTGCAAAAGGTATTGCAAGAAGTTGGGGCTAGTACGATTATGGAACTAGACACGCCGCTTGTAGTCAAAGAAATGATGTGCTCGATTTTACGAAATGGTTGGCCGCTTCGTTTTGAAACGATAGATCAGCAGAGAATTCCACTTGTTACCGTAAAAGAAAATTATCGTATCGGAAAAGCCGCCGCGATAGAATTATTGGTGGAGGAAGCTTCCCCACACGATGGCAAATGGATTGCGCGCACTGCGTTCAACGATGTCCCAGCTCGAATAGTAAAACGGAAAGCAGACCAAACGATTTGGGATATCGTGGTTAGGGAACAGGGTACGATAGAAAAAGTGGTATTTAAATTAAAACCTTACCAAACGAAAGCGCGCCTTTTTTATCAAGCTGCTGAAAAGGAAACGCTGCTTGCTGAGGTCAATGTCGTAAGTAGTATCTTAGGAAAATTAAAACGCAATCGAGCGTTAAAGCGAAAGTTTAAACAGGGGGGAGTATCCTGATGAAGTTAGTGCAAAAAGTGTATTATTTGTTATTTAGAATAGTAGGATGGTTACCTCGGAAAAAGGCTTTAGTTATGTTTGAAAGTTTTTCAGGTAAGCAATATAGTTGTAATCCGCGGGCTATTTTTGAATATATGGAGGAGCATAATCCGGAGTATGAACTCTTGTGGAGTGTTAATCCTAAGTATGTCGATTTATTTGAGGCACACGGGGTTCCTTATGTGAAGCGTTTTTCCGTTAGTTGGTTGTTTAAAATGGGGTTGGCGAAGTACTGGATTTCTAATAGTCGACTTCCGCTAGAGTTACCGAAGCCGAAAAACACGATTTATGTTCAAACGTGGCACGGTACGCCGCTCAAAAAATTAGGTGTGGATATTGATGAAGTGCATATGCCGGGGCAAACGACAGAACAATACAAAGCTGATTTTGTGAAAGAGGCGCAGAAATGGGATTATTTAGTTTCGCCTAATGCTTATTCCAGCGCTATTTTCAGACGGGCGTTTGGCTTTACGGGTGAGATGATTGAGTCGGGCTATCCGCGGAATGATATTTTGTTTAGTGAAGATAAGGAATTGAAAATCGCAAACATCAAAAAAGAATTAGCGCTTCCTGAAGAAAAGAAAGTTATTTTATATGCGCCAACATGGAGGGATAATGACTTTTATGAAGCTGGAAAATACAAATTTGACTTAAAAATCGATATCGCTAAAATGCAAGAAAAGTTTGGTGATGAGATTGTGTTACTTGTGCGGATGCATTATTTAGTTGCGGAACATTTTGATTTCACGCAATACGGTGACTTTGTGCGTGATGCTTCGAACCATGAAGATATACGAGATTTGTATTTAGTTAGCGATTTGTTAATTACTGATTATTCTTCTGTGTTTTTTGATTATGCGAATTTACAGCGTCCAATGTTGTTTTACACATATGACTTGGCGGAATATCGTGATACGTTACGAGGCTTTTACTTTGATTTTGAAAAGAATGCTCCTGGTCCGCTTGTGGAAACGAATGAAGAATTAATGAGCGAACTTGAGAAAATGCTTGAAAATCCGCCTAAAATAGAAGACAGCTTTTTGGAGCAGTTTTGTACTTGGGAAGATGGCCATGCAGCAGAGAAAACAGTGAAAATCGTTTTTGCTGAAAAATAGGTGGTGGGAATATTGAAAAAGATAGCGATTTATATTTATATGCTTGCTGTTAAGGTAACCGGCTGTTTAGCGAGGATTTTTCCAGTTAAGCCAAAAGTTGTTTTTTTAGTAAGTTTTTCGGAAAATCCCACTGCTATTTTGAAACAAATGAACGCGATGCAAGTGACGCCAAAAACAGTTGTTTTCTATGATCCACGGGTAGATGTGACGGATTGGTCTTTTGATTTTATACAGTTGAAATCGAAAAATATCGGGCATTTTATCTCGTTGATGTTTCATATTAACACGGCGAAAGTAGTCATTACGGATAACTATTTTGTGGAATTAGCTGGGCTAAAAGAGCGGGAAAATGTGACTTGTGTCCAAATTTGGCATGCGAATGGGGCGTTGAAAAAATTTGGCTGGGAAGATAAAGCCGCGCAAAAAAGAAGCGCTGCTGATAAAAAAAGATTCCAAGCTGTCTACCAACGTTTTTCGAAAGTGCTTGTTGGATCTGATGAAATGGCCACGATTTTCCAAAAGTCCTTTTTGCTTGATGATTCGCACATGTTGAAATTAGGCGTTCCAAGGACGGATAATTTTTTCAATCAACAACAATTGAAGGTGAATTCGGACTGGACACATGAAAAATTAAAGCTTTCTGATAAAAAGAAATTATTATATGCGCCGACTTTTCGAGACGGGGAGCTACATAGCACGCGCTTGCATTTAGATACTGCCAAAATGAAGCAAGCACTCGGAAAGGACTATCAGCTAATCTTAAAATTACATCCATCTATGAGCAATGATTTAGATAAAGTGGACGATGATTTTGTCGTCTATGCGGATAAAGAGACGCCGATTGAGACGATTTTGCCGGTGGTAGATATTTTAATTACCGATTATTCGTCGATACCGTTTGAATTCGCGCTACTGGAAAAACCGATTATCTTTTTCACGTATGATTTGGAAGAATATGATCAAGCTAGAGGGCTGTCAGATGGCTTTTTAAAGGCGATTCCAGGCCCTTGTGTTGCTACGACAGATGAACTAATCCAACTAATTCAGCAAGACGCTTTTGATTTAGAAACCGTTCGGACTTTCGCAGCAAAATGGAATAAATATTCAGACGGACATTCCAGTGAGCGCTTCGTTTCCTTTTTAAAAGAACAGCTGGAAAAGTAGGACTCTAAACAAGTAGAGAAATTTTTGTTTTCTTGATATACTACTAAAGAAAGTAGGTGGGCTTGATGAAGAAAGTAATTACATATGGCACATTTGATTTAATTCACTGGGGGCATATTCGTTTATTAGAACGAGCAAAAGCTTTGGGTGATTACCTTATTGTAGCCATTTCAACAGATGAATTTAATCGAATTAAACACAAAGAAGCATACCATAACTTTGAACATCGTAAATTAATTTTAGAGGCGATTAAATATGTCGACGAAGTGATTCCAGAAAGTAACTGGGAACAAAAACTAGAAGATGTGAAAAATCGTGATATTGATATTTTTGTGATGGGTGATGATTGGGAAGGTGAGTTTGACTTCTTAAAACCGTATTGTGAAGTTGTTTATTTACCACGCACGGATGGTATTTCTACTTCCAAGATTAAAGACGATTTAAAATAGTAGTAGCACAAAACAGGCGCGCCGATAATGTTCAATCATTAGGTGGTAGACTTGTTTTGTGCTATTATTATGTATAAATGATAACGAAAAGAACTAGTTATGTTAGGAGCAGAAGAAATGACAAATTTATTTCAAGATGATAGTCTAACGCTGCACACAGACTTATACCAACTAAATATGATGAAAGCGTATTTTGACGATGGACTTCATGAGCGTAGATCGGTATTTGAAGTATTTTTCCGAGATATGCCATTTGATTCAGGTTTTGTTGTGTTTGCTGGGCTGGAACGAATTATTAATTATATGCAAAATTTGCGTTTTACAGAAACAGACATTACTTATTTACATGACGAACTTGGCTTTGATGGGCCTTTTCTAGAATATTTACGTAACTTTAAATTTAAAGGAAATATTCTTGCGGCAAAAGAGGGGGAATTCGTTTTTAAAACGGAGCCAATCCTTCAAGTGGAAGCGAGTCTGGCCGAAGCTCAATTAATCGAAACAGCTCTACTTAATATTGTGAATTTCCAAACGCTAATCGCGACAAAAGCGGCGCGAATTCGTTCGGTGATTGACGACGAAACGTTTGCGGAATTTGGTACAAGACGTGCACAAGAAATGGACGCGGCTATTTGGGGCACACGAGCGGCTTACATTGGCGGGTGTGATTCCACAAGTAACGTTCGCGCTGGGAAAATTTTCGGTATTCCGGTGTCTGGTACGATGGCACATGCGATGGTTCAAGCTTACCGCGACGAACTCGAAGCATTCAGAAGCTACGCAAAAACACATTTTGATTCCATTTTCTTAGTAGATACATATGATACGCTAAAATCTGGTGTGCCAAATGCGATTAAAGTTGCCAAAGAAATGGGCGATAAGATTAACTTTATCGGCATCCGTTTAGATAGCGGGGATATGGCTTTCTTGTCCAAAAAAGCGCGCCAAATGTTAGATGAGGCTGGCTTTCCAGAAGCGAAAATCTTTGCTTCAAGCGACCTAGATGAACATACCATTTTATCGTTAAAAGCCCAAAAAGCCAAAATCGATTCATGGGGCGTTGGCACAAAACTAATCACCGCTTACGACCAACCAGCACTTGGGGCCGTTTATAAAATGGCTGCCATAGCTGATGAAAATGATATTTTACAAGATTCGATTAAACTTTCAAGTAATACCGAAAAAGTTTCGACTCCGGGTAAAAAGAAAGTTTACCGAATTATTACGAATGAAGATGGCTTGAAAGCAGAAGGCGATTATATTGCTTTAGCGGACGAATCACTCGAAAATGTAGATAAATTAACGATGTTCCACCCAGTTCATACGTATATTATGAAAACAGTTGAGAATTTCACTGCGCGTGAGCTACTTGTGCCAATTTTCCAAGATGGGGAACTTGTGTATGACATGCCGACTTTAGATGAAATTAAGGCTTATAAAGAAGAAAACTTGGCGCTGCTTTGGGATGAGTACAAACGAACTGTTCGCCCAGAGCAATACCCAGTTGATTTAAGTGTAAAATGTTGGAAAAACAAGATGCGCAATATCGAAAAAGTACGTAAAAGTGTCCAACTTCATTCACCAGTTGAACTAGATATGCCGTTTTAGGAGGAATTATAATGGAAATCAGAGAAAGAATTTTAGCAGATATGCAAGTGGCAGAAACGATTGATGCACACGAAGAAATCCGAAAAAGTGTCGAGTTTTTAAAAGCATATTTAAAAAAGAATACGTTCTTAAAAAGCTTTGTTCTTGGAATTTCTGGTGGGCAAGATTCGACTTTAACAGGGAAACTAGCGCAGATGGCGATAAGTGAAATGCGCGCGGAAACGGGCGACGATGAGTATCAGTTTTTCGCTGTGAGCTTGCCATACGGAACACAACTAGATGAATCGGACCGTCAAGATGCACTGAACTTTATGGAACCAGATAATCGTTTAACCGTGAACATTAAAGCTTCGGTTGACGCGAGTGTTGCGGCGCTTGCGGAAGCGGGAATCGAACTATCTGATTTTGCCAAAGGAAATGAAAAAGCGCGCGAACGGATGAAAGTCCAATACGCGATTGCGGCAATGCGTAAAGGTGTCGTTGTTGGGACAGACCACTCGGCAGAAGCTATTACCGGCTTTTATACGAAATACGGTGACGGTGGAACGGACATTAACCCACTGTTCCGTTTGAATAAAAGACAAGGTAAGGCGCTTCTCAAAGAACTTGGCTGCCCAGAGCATCTCTATTTGAAAAAACCGACTGCAGATTTAGAAGATAATAAGCCAGCTTTACCGGACGAGGTCGCGCTTGGTGTGACGTATGACCAAATTGACGATTATTTGGAAGGAAAAGAAGTTCCAGCAGATGCAGCGGCAAAAATCGAGAACTGGTTTATGAAAACCGAGCATAAACGCCATATGGCAATTACTATATTTGATGATTTCTGGAAATAGGAGGTTGTTTAAATGAAAGTTGGTTACGGGTTATTAACTGCATTTCATACACATCCAGGAGAGCGAGATCATTTAGTGAAGATTTTGCTTGAAGCAGCAGAAAGTTTAGACGAATATAATACGTGCATCCAGTATATCGTCAGCGAATCCGAAAACGAAGCTGACACAGTATTTGTTTCTGAAATTTGGGTCGACAAAGGGCACCACGAAGCCTCTCTTGATAACCCTGCAGTAAAAGAGACGATTGAACGTGCCAAACCATTAATAAAAGAAGTAAAACGAATACAAGAATTAGACATACTCGGCGGAAAAGGCGTATAAGCTTAACAACAAGAATGATTCTGGGACTTTCCTGGAATCATTTTTTGGAGGGATGACAAATGCAAACATTGATGATTGTTTGTGCTGGCGGCGCGACTTCCAGCTTAATGGCACAAAACGTAGTGAAAAGTGCTACGTCAGAAGGGCTGGACGCGGTTTTACTATTTCCTGATGATGTGAAATATAAAGATAGTTTTCGTGAAAAATATAGCGCGCGGGATTTAGTTGTCGTCATGGGACCGGTCGGCGCGATTACGGCCGGAAAGTTTCGCGATTATAAAGAACAAGTCGATGCAGTTTTAGTAGCGCCTCAAGTGAAATATATGTATAAAACAGTAGAAGAAGTGCTAGGCGAACTGAATATTCCTTGCGCCAATATTAATTCACTCGATTTCGGTCGGATGCGCGGCGACAAGATTCTCACGCAAGGTCTAGCCTTGATGAACGCGAAAAATTCCAAATAAGGTGTTGCAACTTTAGAGGGGAAACGTTAAAATGAAAGAAGATGAAAAGGACAAGTGTTTTGTCCTTTTCTTATATTATTGTGAAGTAACCGCAGTTTTGCGGTTTCATTTTATAGATAAGGGTGGTTTTGTTTAAAATTATGAAAGACTTTACCGAGCAAGAGAAAATTATCGTTCTAGATTTTGGTAGTCAGTACAATCAACTAATTACGCGCCGCATTCGTGAATTCGGTGTGTATAGTGAATTACATCCGCATACTATTACAGTTGAAGAAATGAAAGCACTAAATCCAACGGGGATTATTTTTTCAGGAGGACCTAACAGTGTGTATGACGAAGATGCCTTCCGCGCTGACGAAAGAATCTTTGACATGGGAATTCCAATTTTAGGAATTTGTTACGGCATGCAATTAATGACAACGCACTTTGGTGGCAAAGTGGAACGTGCGAAAGACCGCGAATACGGGAAAGCGGACATTCACGTCGAAAAACCAAGTCGTTTATTTGCTGGACTACCAACCAATCAAGTTGTTTGGATGAGTCATGGCGATTTAGTCGTTGAGGAGCCTGCTGGTTTTGAAGTAACAGCTACTAGTAAGTCTTGCCCAATTGCAGGTATTGCGGACGAAGAGCGTTCCCTTTACGGCGTGCAATTCCACCCAGAAGTACGTCACTCCGTTTACGGCAACGAATTACTAAAGAATTTTGCATTAAATGTTTGTGGCTGTAAAGGCGACTGGACAATGGAAAACTTTAGTGAAGTAGAAATCGCGAAAATCCAAGAAATCGTAGGCGACAAAAAAGTATTGCTTGCCCTTTCTGGCGGCGTAGATTCCTCTGTCGTTGGTGTGTTAATTCATAAAGCAATTGGCGACCAGTTAACATGTATCTTCGTAGACCACGGCCTTCTTCGTAAAGGGGAAGCTGACCAAGTAATGGAGACATTACAAGGCGAGTTCAACATGAACATCATCAAAGTAGATGCGAAAAAACGCTTCATGGACAAACTTGCTGGTGTTTCTGACCCAGAACAAAAACGTAAAATCATCGGTAACGAATTTATTTATGTATTCGACGATGAAGCCAACAAATTAGACGGTGTAGAATTCCTTGCACAAGGAACACTCTACACAGACATCATCGAAAGTGGTACAGCAACTGCCCAAACAATCAAGTCCCACCACAACGTCGGCGGCTTACCAGAAGGTATGCAATTTAAACTAATCGAACCATTAAATACACTTTTCAAAGATGAAGTTCGCGCACTAGGAACTGAACTTGGCATGCCTGACGCAATCGTTTGGCGCCAACCATTCCCAGGCCCAGGCTTAGGAATCCGCGTTCTTGGCGAAATTACGGAAGAAAAATTAGAGATTGTTCGCGATTCTGATTACATTTTGCGCGAAGAAATTAAAAACGCAGGATTAGAACGCGAAATTTGGCAATATTTCACAGCACTTCCAAATATCCGTAGCGTTGGTGTTATGGGTGATGGTAGAACGTATGACCATACTGTGGTTGTTCGTGCGGTGACGAGTATTGATGGTATGACAGCGGATTGGGCACGTATTCCGTGGGATGTACTGGAGAAAATTTCGGTACGGATTGTGAATGAAGTGGATCATGTGAATCGTGTTGTTTATGATATTACGAGTAAACCACCAGCTACGGTTGAGTGGGAATAAATAACAAAACCGTGAAACTTTTTATATCAGCGGGTTTCACGGTTATTTTTTGTTTTATGCAACCAATAGTTCAAAAATTGACCAGTTGTTTAAGCCTATTGAATGATTATAATAATTAAGTAGGAGGTAATCTATGTGAAAAAAAAATTAATTGAACAGATTTTAATATCACCTTCACCATTTTCTATTTTCGAAGAAAACTATAGTGAATTGAGAGATACTAGATTTTTATTATTTGATAACAACTCAAATAATTTTGGAAAAAATTTTAAAAAAATGGACTTTAATAACTTTACAATTTCTCCATTAGCAGAGTATCACAATACAATGGTTCTTGATCAATATACTGTAAAAGAATCAAGGGAATTAGAAGTAGTTCATTGTGTGGATTTTGATTCAAACATTATCAGTAACTTAAGAAAACTTTTTTTCCATACCAATTACAGTAACGAATACTTAATAAAATTACTTTTATATGTGAAAAAAGAACGTATACAGCCTAATTGTTCGCCCTATTTAATAGAATGTGCCGCAAATAATTTTAATTTGGATAAAAAAGATATTTATGAAAGTTTATTATCCTTCTCACTATTGGAAAATACGAATATTGAACAATTGATAACTAACCATCTAAATAAAGAACCTTCATCAACAGATTATTTAGACACAGATGAAAGATGGCGATCTTTAATTGGACTAAAAAAATATGCAACTAAAGAATATATCCCAAGATACTATTATATCTATTGTTTATTATTGAAGATGTATTTTCTTAAGTTCTCTTCTAAAAAATCTGCCAAAAACAAACTCATTCAATTATTAGATAGTATTAATACAGAACTATTTAGTTATTGGGAAAATGAACTTGTAATTTGCTACTTATCATTAAAAGAAGACTCTAAAACTGATTCATTTTTTGGTTCTGTAAAGCCCAATACAAAAGATATGTTAATAAAAATTCAAGGAATGGCTTGGGATTTATTTCATTTGCGATGTGCTCATGAACATATGGCAGAGCGTAATAGTTATTCAAAACGTATTTTTTTACATTCATTTAGCTCAGAGGATAAAGGCTTAAACTCAATTATTAGATTAAATCCAATAAAAAGAATTGCATTCGATGGTAAGGATGTTTATACTCACCATAGATATACCATATTTAATATGTGTCCTGAAGTAGATGTATATACCATTCTAAATGAATACACACATCATAGAAACAAAATGTGCAAAGAAACAAATTACCAAGCACTATCCAAAAAATTAGAGTTTGAACTCCTACATCTATCATCACTATAGTTCGCATAGAAGGTAAATCTATCTTCTATGAAATTTAATTTTCTATTAATTAATCTACTTTGAAATCGATACTTTCTCCTCATTTTAAGCTTTTCAATTTTTTCTCTAACATACTTACATCTCTAAAATAACTTTCATAAAAGGTATTAAAAATTTTTGAATGAGCGTAAAACTCTTTTATTATTTTTTTCTTATCTTTTAAGAGAGTTATCAAATCATCATCTAAGTTAATAGTCCGAATACTTGCTCTTGTTTTAGGTTCAGTGCAGTAAAATTCTTGTGCATTTTTATAGAACATTGATTTCCGTATAAGTTGTTTTTCCTACTTGAATTATTTTTTGTTGAAATTTCACATTACATAAGTCCACCGCAAACTTTCGCCAGCGATGAAATGTAGATAGGCTGTTTATACCATCAACTTTAGTAATTAGTTCTTATGAATTCATCGTAGTTCACCTCCTTTCTCACAATCTCCCATCGCGATTAAAGATGATAAAAATACATTTAACTTTTAAAAATCATTTTTAATGGTGATTTCGTTATACGATGAAACTTGATTATCATAAGTGAAAATTATATAATAATAAAAAATGCTTTCAGGAGTTTTTTTGATCGAGAATTTCGGAGCAAATATTGCTCGCTTAAGAAAAGAAAAAATATGACGTAAAAAGATCTAGCAGATAAATTAGGGATAAACAAACAAATAAACAAATAAACAAACTATATCTAACATAGAGAAAGGTGAAGGATATCCTACTTTTAGAAATTTGGAAAAACTTAGCCAGATTTTAAATGCTAATGCTATTCAATTATTTGAACAATGAAAGAAATTGATGTGTCAGATACACCCCAAATTTTAGATCGCATTGATGAATATGACAGAAAAATTCAAAACATTCTCAAAGTAGAACAATTTTTAAATAATGTTTCTCCAGAAGAAATTGATGGAACATTTTATAAATTGAATTACATAAAAGAAAATCTAAGCCCTCAAATTTTAACTTATGATGACGGAGAACCAATTCTTGATGAGAACGGAGGTTACAAAACAAGACCAAGTTTCTTCTACACTATACCTTTCGAATCTCTCGAAAAAGTTAATACGGAAATTCAAAATATACAAACTTTTACTTCTCCAAAAATCATTTTTGATAGCTCTGGCGACCCTATTTTCGAACCAGATGGGCAGGTTTTGTATGGTTTAAGTACTTTTGACAAATTACCATTTGATAAAATTGAAAAAACTGCAAAAGACTTGTCATTTATTGATAAACATAGAAGTTTTTAAAAGAGAAAAATAATCCATATATACGTGTATTTAACTATTTTATTTTAGTATACACCAACCTAAAAGTGAATTTGCATACAAATATCAATTAGCATTACATTTAAAAGACAAATCTACTAAACTAATATATGAAGCAGGATGCAATTAATCTAAAACTATATATCTGAGGCTAACTATCATGATGAAGGGAGAAATATTACATTTATGGATATTTTTAAGATGAAAGTAATTATTGATAATACACAAATAGAATTAGAAGGAGACAGCTCTACTGTTTACAAAATTTTCCAAGAACTGAAGGAATGCGGTCTAGGTGAATTGTCGCCACTCGTAAAAAAAGATATGAATGATATAACTACAGAAGATGTACAAACCACAAGCATCGTTCAGGATGTAGACTTAGTAAAAGAAAAAACAATTTACGAAGAAAAAAGTATAAATGAATCACTTGAACTTCCTACACTTCAAACTGTTGTCTTACAAGGGAAACCTAGTACCGAACAAGAATGGATACTTGTCTATGCTGTATATTGTTCTCAGTTAGGTACGACTCTGTTTACAGCAGAAGATTTGAGATTGAAATATCAAGAAACAAATAGATTCAGTTTATCTAAAAACAAGAATCTCCAAACAAATATAAAAAAGTTAGTTAGTAGTGGTTTTATTTCAGCAATTGATAATACTAAATTTAAACTTGAAAACTTAGGTTTAGAAAAGGCCAAAACGATTATTTTAAATGAGAAAATAAAGAAAAATAACTCTTCTTTGAAAAATAAAAAAAATACTACAAGTTATCAAATACTAGAATTAAACTTATCTGAAAAAAACAGAAATGATCTAAGAGATTTTTGGAATTCTCATAAACATTCAACAAGCATGGATAAAGCAGTATTGGTCGCTTATTGGCTAAAAAAAGAGAAAGCTATTGAAAAATATACAGCGGATCATCTTTTCACTATATTACGTACTATTAGCGAAAACGCTAGCTTTGATATTCTTAGTGCGCTAAAAAATTCTCAACACAAAAAAAATCATTTTATTTATGATAGAGATAGTAATTCATTCAAATTACACCATATTGGCGAAGATTATGTGAAAAATTTAGAAAACAAGGACATAAATAATAATGAGTAATCTAAATAGCTTCACTTTAAATATTCCTAAATTTAACGATCGAACTTCTAGTGAACTCATTCCTATTTTTGCCTACTATTTACAAGAAATCAAACAAACTAAGCCTTTTTCAGCTATTGATATCAATTATTGTTTTAATGAGTTGTCCCTAAAACCATATTCTAATATCTCTGCATTTCTCACTAAAAAAAGTAAAGGTAAGGACATAATATTTCTCAAACAAAAAACAGGCTATACTTTAACTAGGCATTCAGCAGAAAAACTTGCTAAAGAACTTTCTATGCCCATAGATATGCCAGTATCCACTGCTTTAATTGATTTAACCATATTCAAAATAACACCTTACTATTTACAAAAAAATGCTAAACAAATGGCTCAATGTTACGAATGTGGTTTTTATGATGCTACACTAGTTTTAATGCGCAAATTATTAGAAACATTAATAATAGAAAGTTTTGAAAGACATGGTATCGACCATGAAATCAAAGATAATGAAGGAATGTTTTTTTATTTAAGTGGACTTATTCCCTTATACTTAAAATCTAAAAAATGGAATTGTAGCAGGAATTTACAAAATAATATAATTAAAATAAAGAAGTATGGTGACTTGAGTGCTCATAATCGACGATTTCTGGCAAAAAAAACAGATATAGACGATTTTAAATTTGAATTAAGACAAGTTTTAGAAGAGATTATTCTATCCATTGATTACTATAATTGGGATAGAACCTCCAATTAGGCAAAATTTAAGAACTTTATCTTATTTGATCATTAATTCTTGGAACCAACCTGACAATAATAAGGCAAACTCAAAAAGTCGAAAGGTCACTAAATCCGTTCATAACAGTCTTTCTCTATCCAACCAATCTCTATCATTACAGAGTAGGAATAGAAAACAAAACCCTAAAGCCTCAGTAATGTTGAGGTTTTAGGGCTTTTTCTATGTTGAGTGATAGCAGTTTTTGTCATATTAAATTTTGTGAAGAATGAAACCTTTCAGATGGAATACAGATGATTTTAGCAATGTATAAAGTAACTTGTGAAAACAAGAGCTAAAGATTTTTATGATTTTTCTAAAAATAAATTCAAAAATTTTTTATGGGAATTTGTACTTGTTTTATTATTTATTGACTTTAAATGAGAACTTAAAAAGAAGAAAAAAACTGTATATAGTTACTTTAACAATTAGAAATATTTTGATAAGATTCAAGTATATAAAGAAGGAGGTTATTTTGTGGAATTTCATAAACAACTTGAAGTTGAGCGTAAGAAAGCGGGATTAACTTTGAAAAAACTTGCTCAAATAATAACAGAAAATACTGGTAATATTATAACTAGTGATAGATTACGAAATTGGGAACTTGGCATATCAGATATAGATATTTCTTCTCTAAGTTATTTATGCAAACTTTATAATATTAGTGCTGATAATTTCTTGGATTGTGAGGTTGAGCCGGACTTAGATTTGAAACAACAGTATTATCAATTTGGAAAACAAATCAATGATTGTTGTCAGGTGGACAATATTTTTGAGTTTTTGAAAGTATATGATATAGCAGAGTTTAAAGATTGGTTCTTTGTTCCCAAATATGATATTATTGCGCGAACATATGAGGATAATTTGAAAGAAGATATAGAATTATATCGATGTAAAGCAGCGCTAGATAATCTGACATTTTGGATGATTGATAATTTATTAGATAAAGAAGGTACACCAGAAGATGTTAATGAAATTCTATATATAGATAGATCAGGAAAATTGAGTGTTACGGATACTAGAGATCCAGTAAATATACAACAAGTAATGGTGGAAATAGAAAGCCTAAATACTGATCTTATGTCTATGTTACAGGATTCAGTTTTTGAGGAGAAGGGGGTAGACTCTTGGCAATACATATGAAGCTGAAAGAAGAACGTAAAAGAAAGCAATGGACACAAAATGTATTAGCTGAAAAGATAGGTGTCTCAAGAGAAGTAGTTGGTAGGTGGGAACGTTTAGAATCAATACCAACATTAAAAAATTGTAAGAGTATATGTAGAGTTTTCGACATAACAATGGACTACTTAATAAAAGATGAGATAGATACAAAAGATAACCAATTAAAATATATGAAACTTGGTAAAGATATTTTAGACTTAGCTAATGAGAGATATCCAATAGATTTTATTAGAAAGTATCATATTATATCCAAAGAAGAGATATTTGCAATACCTCGTAAAAAAGGCTTGGATTTTTTGAGTAAAGTTAGGACAAATCTTGAAAAAGGGGATATAGGTGAAGATAGAAGAGAGTTAAGAAATTATATGAGGAAATTTATCTTTAGCTGGTATAAGTTTGACAAAGCAAGATTTCAATTGGCCAAAAGTCAGAAACTGAAAAGCTTGGAAATGAATGCTGTTTTATTTTCACAAGATGAGATAGAAAGTAAGATAATGGAAGACTATCCGGGAAGGCCAGTTATGTTATTAAGAGACCTAATGGTTAAACGTTTAGAGAAATATTTATGTGAAGAATATAGCATTGATGTTAATTCCATATCAAAAGATTATGAGTTTGAAAATGAGGTTAGTGAGCAAACCTATAAATTAGTAAAATGAAAAATTTCAAATGATTAAGATTTGAATGATTAAAAAATAGGAGTGTGATCAATTGGATTTTTATAAAGAAGTTGAAAAAATATTCAAAGGATATGAGCAAAATTATCAATTGAAGCTTGCTAAAATAGATAATAATGAAGTTGCTTTCATCGGAGAAAATTATGCTTTAGGTATAGGATGGAGCACGGACGGGATTGATTTGCATTATTTCAAACTAGATAATTCGACGCTCTGTAAATCTAGTTTGGATAATTTATTAAACGCAAAACTAACTCACAGAGAACGAGACGGATTAATTCCTAGTACGACAATTTACGAGAAAATAATAAATGAATTAATAATCTGCGAAAGAGGATTCAAAAATCATTTTCAAGAATTGCTAACGGGTGAAACATTAAGTGGTTATGGTAATAAAGAATTTGTTTCGAATTTGGAGAAGAGTATTATTGAACGTGAACTTTTGTCTCATTAATACTGATTAATTGGAGAACCACATTATTTCTATGAGTTCGATTGCATAATATCTTAAATACAAAAATTAACAAAGTTGGTGGATTTAATGGAGTTTAAGCACGAAGTAGAAAATAACTTTGCGGATATAATTCAAGAATATCAATTTAACTTAATTAAAGTAAATGAAGACGAAATAATGTTGTTACACCCTAATTATGCTCTAACTATTTGGAAAAGCAGAGAAGGTATTGATATTTATTATCTTTTTCTTCACAGCTTAGAAAAAGTGAAAATAACCAATTTCTTATTTTCAAATTATGAAAAAGAATTGTTAGCCAATATAACTCCTGCAAATAATTTGACCGACCAAATTTCTAACAGCTTACTTATTCATGCGAGAGGTTTAAGTAAATATTTCCCTGAATTGTTATCTGGTCAAAATGACTGGGTAAAGGAGTTTAAAGAGAATAAGTTTTATAATGAGCCGAGAGCTATTAACAAAGACGAGTATTCAGCCTATCAAACTATTATAAAAAATATCAATGGCAAAAAAATTGAAGGATTTCAAAATGAGATATGAAGCAGATTTTATAAATAGATTCCAACCATTAATAGAAGAATATAAGTTGAATTATAAAGTTATATCTGAAGAGGAGCTAGCACTTTTTGGTTCTAATTTTGCGCTTGTTTTTTTGATTCATTTTGATGAAGTTTCTTTGAATTATGTATCTCGTGATAAAGATAATTCGCTTGTTAGTTATGATGTATGGTCTTATTTTTTACATGTCTTTGATGATAAAGATAGGGAGAATTTGCCAAAATATGATTCTGTGCGTGAACGAGTTGATGTTTCATTTTTAATACTTGCAAGAGGTCTTCCGCGTCATTGGAGGAGTGTACTTAATGGAGGTGACAAGTGGTTGGAAGATTATAAGCAGTATGAATTAGCCGGTGTTCCTAGAAAAGTAATTGGGGGCTTGAAGGATAGTTTGAGTTTATATATTTAACCAAGAAGTGTTGAGGATGTATCCGCAAAGAGGAGTTTAAACATGAAAATAGACGGCAACTCAAAAGAAATAATTCTTAAAAAGAGTGAATTTTTACTCCATAATGATTTTAAATTAATAGAAATAACGGATGCTACAATTACATTTTCAAACAAGAAAATTGCTTTTGTTATCGGTTATGAAAGACATGATAACGTAAGTAATGTTTATATAAAATTTTTGCAAGAAAATGAAATGTTTAACCTTGGCTGGATTGCTTTTGTAAGAAGAAATCAGACGCCGCTTCTTCAGAATAAATCAGATAATATATTGGAGTTACTTGATTACGCTGAAAAAAACTATGCTAAAATTACCAACTTACAATTTTGCCAAGAAAGTAGAGAAATGGTAGAAGACTTCTTGAAAGAATAATGACTGGGATTATAGAAAAAAAAGGGCTGTGATCAATTGGATTTTTATAAAGAAGTTGAAAAAATATTCAAAGGGTATGAGCGAAATTATCAATGGAAGCTTGCTAAAATAGATAATAATGAAGTTGCTTTCATCGGGGAAAATTATGCTTTAGGTATAGGTTGGAGCATGGACGGGATTGAATTGCATTATTTCAAACTAGATAATTCGATGCTCTGTAAATTTAGTTTGGATAATTTATTGAACGCAAAGCTAACTCAAATCGAACGAGAAGGGCTACCTCCCAGTGAAACAATTTACGAGAAAATAATTAATGAATTAATAATCTGTGAAAGAGGATTCAAAAATCATTTTCAAGAATTGCTAACGGGCGAAACATTAAGTGGCTATGGTAATAAAGAATTTGTTTCGAACTTGGAGAAGAGTATTATTGAAAGTGAACTGTTGACTCATTAATATTGCTTAATAAAAGAACGGTATTATTTCCATGAATTTTATTGTATAATATCTTAAATGACAGCACTAAAAGGAAATCATCAAATGAGTATTACAGAAGAAGAATTTGAAGAACAAGTTTCGGAGCTATTTATTCATTATCTAGAAAAATGTACACCGGAAGAAATTCATCAAGTGGTGGTAGAATGGAATTTTGATAATCCTAAGAAACCGATTTATTGGATTGCGAATTCGCCAAAAACGGATAAAGGAACGGCGTTAATGTTATTTTGGTTAATGGAGCCGGACTTTGCTTATCAGTTTGAAACAAGAGAAGAGATGGTTGAAAAAAGCAGTTGGTATGAGGAAGATTTTGATATTGTAACTGTTCTGGAGAAAAATTACTTAGATGGGTTCTATCAAAATCAAGCATATGGGTATACACCACCAGCCGAGTTTCAAGATGAAGAAATGAAAAGACCGATTGCGCGTGAAATGTTTGTTGCTTTGAACGGGATGGGAATTTCTGAGTCGGCGGATTGGGCAGATGGTTTTCCTCCTGAATTGCAGGAACGGTATAATGAACTAGCTGAGTCAGTGGAAGAGTAATCTTGATTCGATATTATTAAAAAAGGAATTCAAAGTCGAAAATCTTTTAGATAGGTTTTCGACTTTTTTATTATTGGTGCTTTGAAGATATTAAAGAAGAGCAGGAGGGATTGAATGAAATCACAGCAGACATTTATGGTGGAGATTACCTTTTATTCTCGGGCAAGAAAAACAGTTCCGGAAGCGGGGTATCGGCCGCATTTTGTGATGGAGTTGGATGAGGAAAAGGAATATTTAGGCGTTGAAATTTACGATATAGAAGTGGATGCGCTGGATTCGGCGGGATACGCCATGTGTACTTTTTTATATGAGCAAGAGGGCGTTGGTTATAGTAAGATTCAACCAAATAAGTCTTTTATGGTTGTGGAGGGTGCGAATGTTGTTGGGAGAGGGAAAGTAATTAATTTTCCGATTGTTTAATAATTCTCAACTCAGTTATAATGGATAGGCAAACAAAAATTACTTTCAGGAGTGTTGATATGACGGAGCAAGAACAGAAAGATTATTTACTCGAAAAAGTAGTAGCTTATTGTCAGAAGTGGAATACTTTTGAAGCGGATATTTTTGATCAGCACAGTATGGAAGAGGCGGAATTGAGAAAAGAATTTCCTGGTGTGGATTTTCATTATGCGAAAAGAACGGATTGGTTTAAGAAGTTTGCAAGCTTAATAAGGCCACTTTTTGATGAATATTGTACGGATAAACATCGCGCGTATGTGGATGTGAAGCAACATAGTTTTGGTTTTCCGGTGAAATTTAATGGAGTCGAGGATTCGGTCGAAGCGAACGTGGAGTTGAAAAACAAAAATCGGGCGGAGGTTTATATTAAAAGTCAAACCAATTTTGATGATGAATACTTGTTTGTGCTTTTGCGTAAAGCCGATGAGTGGAAAATAGATAGTTATAAAAATAGAAGATATCGCAGTGAAAAATGGCAAAATAAATTGCTTTAAATATAGTTATTATTTTGGAGGTATTGTAATGGACAACGAGAAGATAGCGACACAAGAAAAAGCGATTTGGGAAGAGTTTCTTTCTGGGGCAAGTGCAGAAGATTTATTTCGGTCAGTGGTAACGGCGAGTTATGGTGATATTCGTTTGGATTCTCCGCTTACAAAGAAAATAGTGAATGATGCAAGTGTGGATAAAGCGGTGGCGCTGGCTTTTTACTGGAGATTAGCTCCGCGTTATAAAAAGCAGTATGCGACTATTCAGGATGTTCCAGAGTGGTTAGAAGAAGAATTTCAGTTGATTACGATTTTGGAAGAGAAATTTGTGAATGGTTTTTATCAAAAGGAAGAAATTTATTATGATCCTAAATCGGATTTTGAAACGGATTGGACGATGGATTATTTAGAATGCGATCCAGAAAAAACGTTGCCGAGTGTGATGGAGCAGGCGATTAATGGAGATGCTTTCGTTGATGAGCCTTATGATGTTTTTGAAGATGGGCTGCCTTTTGCGTTAGCAGAGCGGGTTTCTGAGTTGTATTAATCACGTATTCTAATAAGTATAGGTGGTAGTTGAATCGGTGGAAAGTAGTAAATGTATACTTGATAAAGCCATTAAACGAAAAATTAGCTTATAACCAGCATACACAATGACTGAGGAGGAAAAATTTTGATTCCATCTTATTTGAAAAACACTGCTAAAGAGGTAAGTATCAATGATTTTCTTAATGTAGAAATTGGAACAACAAGTAACGAGGAAACTTTTGACATTTTATATTGTGGAACGCTTAAAGAAATAGAAGGTGATCAGTTAATTACTGGGGAAGCATACGAAATCCCATTAAAAATTATAGCGAAAAGCACTTTATCTGGGAAAAAATTTTGCTTTATGATGGCGCATATTATGGGTATGACAGTATGTTTTGTGATGAGTTTGAAGCAGAGGCTACGCAAAATAGAGAATTACAAAAATATCCTATAAATAATTTGTCTAACATTCGTTTATCTATAGGAATTGGCATTGATTATGAATCAGAGAAAGAAATTTATGAATTTGACGAAAATGGCAATGTAGTCCTAATTGATGATAGACGTATCCCATGGGAACAAGTGAAAACGGACGGTTTTGATTTTCTTGAAATAACAGCAACAGATGAAAATGGGGAGTCTTTATTAATTTTGACAGAAGAACTTGCTTAAATAAAAAATAGGAAGTTGAAAAATGATACTTATAAATAAACGAGCGAAAAAACAAGATTACCAAACGATTTTAACGATTTGGGAAAAGTCAGTTATTGCAACACATGATTTTTTAACTACGGAAGATAGGCAGTTTTATAAAGAGCAGATTCCGGGGTTTTTAGATCATGTGGAGTTGCTTTTGTGGTTTTCTGGTGAGGAAGTCATTGGTTTTAGTGGGACGAGCGAGCGGGAACTAGATATGCTTTTTATTGATCCGGCGTTTACGGGTCAAGGTTTTGGAAGTCAGATTCTTGCTTGGTTAACCGAAGAGAAGCAGATAAACCAAGTGGATGTGAATGAACAGAACGAAAATGCCAAGCGGTTTTATTTGAAGCATGGGTTTGTGGTTGCTTCTAGGAGTGAAGTTGATGGATTTGGAAAGGCGTATCCTATACTTCATTTGGAAAAAGCGTAAGTGGATATATCCAATAAAAAAGAGCAGATGAATGCTCTTTTTTCATTGCTCTGAAACAACCTTCTCACAGTAATCAAGATAAGCATCATCCACTAAAAAATATTTCGGAACCATTAATCCAACCACATTAATGAGTAGCTCTGAATTAGCAATTACTGGATTAATCATTTGATGCTTAACATTAGAAATCATTTGGACTTCTAAGCTTGCTTGTTTTACAACCTGCGTGTAAACATCTTTCGTTTCCGATGAATCAACATTTTCATCCTTTTCAGCTAAAACGAGATAGAGTTTTGCTTGTACTTTTGCCAGGTCTTCGGTGGCATCTGCGGTCATATTTTTACGTACAAAATCGTAGCGTTCTGAGGACATTTCTTCTTTACCACCGTTTTGTTTGTAGCGTTCATAGGTTTCATTTTTAGAGATAAGTTTGCTGTCTGTGAGGAAATTTTGTTTTGCTTGGATGATTTCTTTATTTGTGGCACCAGCGTTTTTGGCTTGTGCGCCGGTATTGTATTCTCCTTGACGCATCCAGTTGATAGCAGGGGCTGCGAGTATGGAAAAATCAATATCTTTATTTGCATTGATTACTTTTGGAATTACCCAACCGGCTTGGCTAGCTCCCCATAAACCAATCTTAGTGGTGCTATCTGGATATTTCACTTTCATCCATTCGATAACTTGATTGACTTCATTTGCACGGTCATCCATGGATTGATCTAGCCAATTACCGGATGACTTGCCAACGCCTAGTTTATCCCAAGAAACAGAGATATAGCCTTGTTTAGCGAATCGTTCCATCAGCGGTTTATAGCCACCATTTTGCGTTGCTTCTTGTGCTCCGTCGCCATGCACGAATACGATGATGCCTTTTGGTTTGTCGTGTTTTGGGGTAGTGACGACAGCGGATAGATCTCCACCAGTTGTTGGAATGGTAACTCTTTTTTTGGTCATTTCGTAATCATTTCCGATGAAAAGTAGCACTACTAAAATAACGACAATTCCACTTATCATGATAGTTATTTTCTTCCAAAGTTTCATTGTATCCACTCCATTTTATGCCATTCTTTGATACCAGTTAACACACCCATGAATGTGCTATCTTCTTTTTCAATCACTTGGAAGCCTAAATGTTGGTAAAGCTGATAGGCGCCAGTATTGGTTTTTGCAACGTATAACGTAATATGTTCGTCTTGAAAAGTTTCTATACAATGAGTTAGGAGTTTTTTTCCGATACCTTGGCCACGAAAATCTGGTGAAACGGTTATAAAATCAATGTATCGTTCTCTGGAAGTTGGTTTGTGTGATAGTAGGCTGAGTAAGAGCATTAATTTAAGACGTTGTGAAAATGACAGAAATTTACTTATTGAATGATAAAATTGGCGGTGAGAATCGCCCTTACTTGTTAAAAATACGCAACCGCAAACTTTCTCATCATGTGTTGCAATTAGCAAATTTTCGCCTTTTTCGGTATAAATGTAGTGGCAAAGGGCATAAATAATGACCTGTACTTCAGCTTCCGAAAATAGTGCTTTTGTGAACTTTGATTTAAACCCTGCGCAAACTAAAAATACAACTTCCTCCAATATACTTTCTTTCTCAAATGTGGTGATGTTTTTTATCGAAATAGTCATATTTGCACTTCCATCGTATAAACCATTGCATTGGGATAGGCGAGTGAAGGGTAGATATTTTCATAGATGAGCATGTTTTTGACAGGATATTTTAGTTCTTCTGAAAACTGTTCAATTTGTGTTTCAATCATTGCTTCATTTTCTGCAATAAAATGTTTGCAGGCATATTTACCGGCGGGGAACGTATAATCACTCGTTTCTTTGGTGCTTTTAAGGCAGACGATGCTAGTGTTTTGCCAAGTAAAAATGTAAAAGGGCTCTTCTAAATTAGGTAGATTTTGCTTTGCGGCTTGGGAATAGTCAATAGAGTTATTAGCGATTATTTGGTCGGGAACTTTTTTGAAATAACGAGCTTCTCTATCTATAAACGCCATTTCATCTAAAGTGATTTCTTTTTGCAAATGGATGATTTTTTGCACTGTTTTCTGGATTTCTAATAATTCATCGATTTTTTGTTGCAAATCTTGTTCGGCTTGTTCTAACATTGGAGTCACCTTTTCGCCAAGCAAACTTTCTTTGATTTCTTGAATGGAAAAACCAATTTTTCTAAAAAGAATAATTTGATATAAACGGTAGATATCGGCTTCTTCGAAAAAATAGTAGCCGTTTTCTGGATTTCTGTTAGGTTGTAAAATCCCTTCATCAACATAATGCCGTATTTTATATTTAGATATTTGGAAAAGTGCAGCGATTTCGCTAGTGGAAAGAGCTCTCATGTGATACCTCCTTATGATTTAGGTTTATTATAAACTATGTGGTTACCACGCGGTCAATAAAGATATAAAAATAACGCTGAAAACAAGTTTTAACATGTTTTCAGCGTTGAATTTAAAATAAACTTATTGATAATAAAAATCGTATAAAAAACCATAAAGATAATACGAAAAATACTAGGTTTATCACTTTTACTTCTTTGGAATGTATTTTTGCGTGTTCGAAAATCTTGATGAGATTAAGCAAAACAATCCATACTGCAATGATAACGATTAAAATATTGAGTAAAGAATTACCAAAAAAATTTTCTAAGCTATATAAAATAGTCATTTAGCCACCTCTAACTGTTATTTACATAATCTAACCATACTTCTTTAACCAAAAGAAGGTTAGTATTATAGATAAGACCGAAGATATTTCTAGTACATGTAAAATTTTTATTTGCTTGCAATTTCTTTTAATTATTTTATAGTCCAAAAAGATTATAACATTTTCCATTTTTGTTTAAAAGTTATAAAAATGATGAAAGTAACTAGGTAATGAGTTTTAATAAAACGACTTTTGATAATGAGAATCATTATCAAAAGTCGTTTTTTGTGATATAATAAACAAAGATTTATTAACGGAGGTTAGCAATCAAATGGGAAAAGTAATGAACAACACGGCTCATACAGCCAAAAAAATCAAAGAAACTACTAAAGGATTCCGAACTAGTGGATCTTTATGTAACTCGGGGGAAGTACAATGATTGATAAGCGTTTGTTTCAACTGGTTGAGAAGAAATCTTTAAGACTATTAATTCTGTTTCGGGTACTTAGTTTGGGGCTGATGATTGGTCTGTGGCTCGTTTTTGCTCAACAATTAACTAGTTATTTAAACGGTGAAAGCATTGATTGGCTTATGTTAGTTGGAACGGTTTTAGTCGTTTTGATTGGCAAGGCGATACTTACCAAATTAGCTGAGAAACAAATTTATCATGCCTCGGCGGAACTACGATTGTCGATGCGCCGCGCTGTAATGGAAAAAGCTTTTCGGCTAGGCAACAACGAAGGCCAGCTACCAGCATCGACATTAACGCAACTGGCGGTAGATGGAATTGAACAGTTAGAAATTTATTACTCACGTTTTTTACCGCAATTATTTTATTGTTTAATCGCGTCTTTGATGATTTTTGGCAGTTTGGTTGGTTTTGCTTGGCAGCCGGCAATTGTGCTATTAATTTGTATGCCGCTGATTCCAGTTGTGATTATGATGGTGATGAAAATTGCCAAGCGGATTTTGAGTGGTTATTGGTCGGATTATACGAATTTAGGAAGCAAATTTCATGAGAATTTAAGTGGTTTAAGTATTTTAAAAGCGTATGATCAAGATAAATATAAACAAGAAGAAATTGTTTCTGATGCGGAACGTTTTCGTAAAGCGACGATGAGTTTGCTGTCGATGCAGCTAAATTCGATCACGATTATGGATATTATTTCATATAGCGGGGCGGCGCTTGGGATTGGAATGTCTTTAATTATGTTCACTAATGGAACTATTAGTATGACAGGTATGCTAATGTTCCTACTACTAAGCGCAGAGTTTTTTATTCCGATGCGTCAACTGGGGTCTTTATTCCATGTGGCGATGAATGGGATTAGTGCTTGTAGTAAATTGTTCGCTTATTTAGAGCTACCTGAGCAAGTGTATGGCGCGAAAAAACTAGAAAAACCTTTAGAAAAAATTGAAGTTCGAGACTTAACTTTTACATATGAAAAGGGCGAAAGCGAAGCGCTTCATGAAGTGTCTGCAAGTTTTAATAAAGGTAGTTTTTCGGCGATTGTTGGTAAGTCGGGTTCTGGAAAAAGTACTTTTGTGCGCGTGTTACTCAATCAATTACCTGGCTATCAGGGGGGAATTATTTGGAATGATGTATCGCTTTCTGATTTAAGTGGCGAGGCGATTCGTAAGCAAGCCGTATTAGTGGATAATCATGGTTATTTATATGCGGAAAGTATTCAGGGAAATTTATTAATTGGTAATCCGCAAGCAAGTGAAACTGAGTTATGGAACGTTTTAGAACAAGTGAGTTTGGCTGATTTTGTGCGGAAGTTGCCGGGGCAATTAAACGAACTTTTAGATGAGAATGGGAGTAATTTATCTGGTGGGCAAAGGCAGCGCTTATTGCTTGCGAGAGCGCTACTTCGAGAAGCGGAACTATATGTTTTTGATGAAATTACTTCTGGGGTAGATTTGGAAAGTGAGAAAATTATTCTTGCGGTTTTACAAAAATTAGCTCAGGAAAAAATCGTGCTCTTTATTTCGCATCGCTTATATAATGTGTTAGCCGCGGATCAGGTTCTAGTTTTTGAAGCGGGGAAATTGGTTGAGGTGGCGAATCCTGAACAGTTACAACAGGAATCTAGTTACTTTAAAAACTACTTTTCAGAAGAAGAAGCGTTGTTGAAAGGGGGAGCATAATATGTCAGAATGGACGATTATTCGTTGGTTGTTGAAATTTGTTAAACCGTTAAGAGGAAAGATGATTCTTGCAATTATACTTGGAATTATAAGTAATTTATCGGTTATTATGATTTCTTTGATTGGAGCATATGGAATTATCGCGGTTATTTTGCAGCAGCCGCTAAATCCGTATAAATGGCTTCTTGTGATGGTTGGGTGCGGTGTTGTACGGGGGCTGGCGCGCTATGCGGAACAGTATTTAAATCATGATATCGCCTTTCGTTTACTTGCGATTATTCGCGAACGTATTTTTGCGACTTTGCGAAAATTGGGTCCGGCTCGTTTATCTGGGAAAAAAAGTGGCGATTTAATTACGGCGATTACAACGGATGTTGAAGCATTGGAAGTGTTTTTCGCGCATACGATTTCACCAGTTTTTATTGCAGTGGGCACGACAATTGCAACGGTTGGGTTTTTAGCAACATATGATGTTGGCTTGGCGTTAATCCTTTTATTAGGCCAAATTTTAGTTGGTGTGGTTTTGCCAATGATCAGCTACAACCGAAATAAAAAAATCGGCACAGCGTATCAAACAGAATTTGTTGGACTCAATCAAGCGGTAATGGAAAATATTGCCAGTTTACAAGATATTTTCCAGTTTAAATTGGGGGAAGCGCGTTTGGCGAAATTAACTGATCGTGGGGAAAAACTAAATAAACAGTATCAAAAACGGTTACGCCAAGGAAGCGAGCTGCAAATTTTGGGGGAATGGGTGCTAATTGGCACAACGGCAATCATTTTAGTGTTAGGTAGTTTTTGGCAATTACCGCTTGAAACGGTATTGATTGGAACCGTACTTAGTCTGAGTTCGTTTGGTTCTGTATTGGCATTAAATGCTTTAGGAACGGCTTTGTTGACTACTTTTGCGAGCGGTAAACGGCTGTATGCTTTAACAGAAGAAAAACCAGTTGTCACTTTTAATGGTCAACTAGAATTGACTGATTTTGAAAGCGCAGAGCTGGAGCAAGTTCATTTTAGTCATGATGGGAAACTGCCAATTTTGAACGGACTTTCTTTTGAATTGCCAAAGGGAAAATGGCTAGGCATCGGCGGGGAAAGTGGCAGCGGGAAAAGTACGTTGGTGAAACTGCTGATGCGTTACTGGGATCCGGATGGTGAAGTGAAATTAAATCATCATGCGCTTCCTGAAATTACGGAGTCGTCGCTTCACCAGTTGGAAGGCGTGATGGAGCAAAGTACCTTTTTATTCGAGGATACACTCGGAAATAATATTCGCTTAGGGAAAAAAGAGGCGACTTTGGAAGAAGTGAAAGAAGCGGCGCGAAAAGCTGCACTGGATAAATGGATTGAAACTTTGCCAGAAGGATATGATACAATCATTGGCGGACAATCGAGAAATTTATCGGATGGTGAACGTCAACGAATTGGCTTAGCAAGACTATTTCTTCACGATGCGCCGTTATTATTATTAGACGAACCAACTAGTAATTTGGATTATATTAACGAACAAGCGATTCTCAACACGCTACGTTCAGAGATTCAGGATAAAACGATGCTCGTAATTTCCCACCGAAGAACGACGCTAGCTTTGGCAGAAGAGCAGTGGTTTTTGGAAAATGGTGTATTGCAACGGATAGTAGAATAAACAAAAACAGCTTGTATTTGCTACAAGCTGTTTTTGTTTATAAATCTACTTTCTCCGAGCTTTCGAAAAATTCAATGGTATCTAATTCTGCGGCAAAGAAATTTTTCGTGTAGTCCTGTTCATGATGGTAATAAAAAGCTGCTTGATTTTGCCAAATTTCCCATAAAGCGAATCTGCCGAGTGCTCTTTCTAAAGGGACAATTTCGAATAGAACACAGCCTTCCTCTGTCACTGTTTTAGCGCGTAACCTTTCCAAATGTTCAACCAGCTGTTCATAAGAAACTTTTCCAGTAGTTTGAATAACTGCCGTACAATATAAATAATTGGCGTTTTCTTTTAAATACATTTCTTCTCCTCCTTTGAATATGTTAAGCTTAAGGTATGGAGTACACCCGATAGCAAGGAGGAACTAGATGTATATTAAAGATTTTGCCACTAAAACGGGACTTTCGATTGATACGCTTCGATATTATGAGGAAGAACAGTTATTAATTCCTGCTAGAAATGAAAAAAATTATCGTGTTTATACGGAAGAAGATTATTGTTGGGTGCAGCTGTTGCTTAAAATAAAGCAAACCGGCATGTCGATAACGAACATTAAAACTTTTGCGGGGTTACAAAAGCAAGGGGATGACTCACTTCCAGAACGAATTGCAATTTTAAATAATCATATGGAAAATTTGTATGAACAACAGAAAAATTTAGCGGAAACGATTTCTTTTGTTGGTAAAAAAGTGGCTGGATACCGGGAGAAACTTTAAAAATAAAACAGCAAGAAAGGTGAGCATCAATGATTAATAATGAAATAAGAGAAGTTGTAGGGTTACATCAAATCCTTGAAAATGACCAAAAATTGACTGTGGACAATGCAATAGTAATCATCAGAGAAAATGTACTGATAAAATTGATACTAGATCAAGCAGATTTTTATAAAGAAATTGATTTTGATATCAAACTTACTGATAGCAATGAACTAATTGGACGAAAAAATGCAAAACCGAAAGCATTGACACTTAAAGCAATATTAAAAGCGAAAACAAAAGAATTGAGGCTAAAAATAAATAAAGTCAGTCACCGAATAGAGCTTAAACTAGGTGTTCGGCATTTTGAAAATCTCTACTTTGAGAAAGATATGCTTTTCACTAAAGAAAATGTTCAAGAAAAAATTACTGCAGTTCTTGGAAGCGATTGGTTGAGCACATTAGCCAAAGCAAAGCTCGCAGTGAAAACAAGACAAACGATTAAGCAAGGCTGCGTTTTTTCTTATCCGATAGGAAATGAATACGGTTTTGCACTTGTGATTGGCTGTTTTCAGACGTTTAGGAAACAAAAGATAATGCCTCAAGATAGCTCACATTACCTCAATTTAATGATGGGGGTTCCGCTTGTGATTCGTACCTTTAATTATACAAGCAAACAAAATAAAGTGGACGTCCAACTTTTGAAACAGCAGGAGCTTTTAAATCCGGAATTTATCATGGATGACTTAGTGTTGCGTGGTGATTTTCCAATTATTGGGGAGTCTGTTCTGGAGGAATCCGATATTCTTTTTCCAATGAGTTTTTCTTTTAATGGAGTGTCTACAACTTATGCAGGTTACCAAGTTACAGATGCATCCGATAGAGAGATTATTAAAAGCCACATCAAAGAAATTACTGTGAGATTTGATTGGGGATTTGGAAGTAAAACGATGCCGGCGAAGCAATACTTGAAGAGAAGCACTGGAAAAGAGCTATTTCTCCCTTATTCTGGATTAGGAATGACGCCCGTTGCCGGATACTCGAAAAAGCTAGTTTCCCCTAAATCCATATTTTCAGAAGAGGAACTAAAGCAAATATATGCAGTTTTAGATATAAACGGGGAAATGTCGTTTGATGATTTTAATGAAAAATATAATGGGATTACCGCTCAACATATTTTGTCAATTTGATGGGAAATAATGAAAACAGCCTGAAGTTAGAATAAGCTAACCTCAGGCTGTTTTCATTATTTTTCAAGGTAAGATAACTGTACGGGCGAATAAACAACGGTATCGCCATCTTCATCACGTTTTAAAATGATACAAAAAGTTGCTTCACTTGTGCTGTCTCCTTTTGGAATAGGGAAAATCATTGGCGGACAACGTAATCGGTCATAACCAGAAAACATTTCCTTGAAGTCATTTTTTGCATATAGTAGCATTTCATCAATGAGTGAAAAAATAGTTTCTAATTCGTTGGATACATATCGTTTAGGATTATATTTTTGTTCAAGTTTTTCTTTGTATTCATCAATGGTAAGAAAGCAAAATTCCCAATCTAAGGGGAAAAGTCCATGACCAAGATGATAAACATATAAGTTCATAATAATACTCCTTTAAATTGGCTGACTTTGGCGAACCATACATTGCGATTGCTATTCAAAAATTTTCCCAATTTGCTCAAATAAAAATTCTCGCCCAAACAAAAGAAGGGGAAGAAAGCAGAGAATGACAACACCGAAAATAAACACCCCATATACTAGATCAAGGGGATAGCGATGATCATGTTCAATGATGTCTTCGCTTAATGAGGCTAATTTGGCATCAAATTGGTTAATTAACTCAACGAAATTACTTCGGCCGATAAAGGCACAGTCGAGTTTTTCCATTTTGTTTTCTGTTTGAAAGAATAGTTCCATCGTTTCTGGAATCTGATACCTTATGCCCCTACGAATAGGCTGGAAGTAATAGCTTATTCTTTTTACATTTGCAAGATGGATCGTTTTTGTTTCGCTGCGTGTGTGAAGAATAAAAGCTGTCTTTGTGACTTGGACCCATTCTTTTGGAGGGAGTAGAAGTTTAATAAGTAAACGTCCTATAAAAAATATCGTAATAAGGCCACAATAAAATGATTCTGGTTTTCCCATGGACAATAGAGTTAATAAGCCAAACATAAAAATAAAAGATAAAGAAGTTAAAGCCGTTCCGATTGTTTTGAGTTTGTCTTTGTAATATATCATGATGAGCACCTGCTTGGTTGAATTTATGTTGAATTTAATGATATCATTATAAAATACAATCATCAAGTTCATTAGTGAACTTTTAACTACCTAATAATCAAGGAGGAATTTCATGAATATCACACTACAAAAACCTACTACAGCTGATTTTCCTTTCATTGAATGGTTGTGGGGAGATTTGGCAACAACGGAAGTACTTGGTGGACCATTTTCTTTTCCAGAAGAAACCCGAATGGACTGGCTAAAGTCAAAATCACAGGCAAGCAATGCTTATTTTATTATTAAAAAAGATGCGGAATCAGTTGGAGAAGTGAGCTTTCGTGATTTTGAAAAAGGAACTGCTCATTTAAATATTAAAGTGGCTGCATGTTTTCGAGGTCAGCGGATCGCTCAAAAAGCTTTGCAATTATTCTTGGATTTTTTTCAAAATGATTGCGGCGGAATAGTTATGTTAGATGAGGTAAGACGGAAAAATGAAGCGGGAATTGCTTTTCTTGTAAAAACTGGGTTCGAAATAATAGAAGAAAAAGAATTGACGGTGGTGCTCAAGTGGGGTACTTCGGCGCGAAAAGAGGACTTGGATGAGTAAACATAGATGTGCTTGTTGTAACTGTTTAACGATTGATGTTAGAGGTGAGTTTGAGATTTGTCCTATATGCTTTTGGGAGGATGATGGTTATTTTGTCTTTACTGAGGGGGAGATTTACTCACACCATCAAAAAATTTCCTCGGTAGAAGATTTACTAAATATCCCTTCTGGCGCTAACCATGGTTTAACTTTATTAGAAGCTCGGCAAAATTTTAAAGAGTTTGGTGCTTGTGAACTTGCGATGAAGGAGTATGTAAGGGACGCAACTGCAGATGAATTATAAAAAATTAACAGGTAAGTTAGGTTTTTAAATCTAACTTACCTTTTTTAGTAGTTAAAAAAGCGGATTTCTTCCATCAGTTCATTTTTTAGACACAATTCAAGGGAGGATAAATGGCTAGGATAAGTCTAGTGAAGGCAATAGTGGTAAGAACGTGAGGGAAAAGGTTGGGGAATAAAAGGAAGAAAATCATTTTCTAAAACCGGAAAAATCGCCTCCTTGTTCCGTTGATTTGAGTGAATAAGCGGAGTATTATGTTGGTTGACAATCAAGGAGGATATTATGAAAAAAACTATCAAGATTACAACCAGTTTACTTTTAAGCTTTGCCTGTGTATTTAGTATGGGGGATTTTGCTAAGCCACATATAGTCAAAGCTGAAACAGTCTACTCGCTGACAAATCCAACGCCAATTAATGAGATTTTTGCTGATCCAAATCTTGCGCAAGTAGTTGCAGATTGGTTAAAGCTACCATCAGCAACTAGCACGGTTACGCAAAGCCAATTGAATACAGTTAAATCGTTGCACTTCAGCTCAAAAGGTGTTCAAAGTCTTGAAGGGGTAGAGTATTTAAAAAATCTCACGCAAGTATTTGGCAATGGCAACCAAGTGAGTGATTTAGGACCATTAAGTAATTTAACGCAGCTAGAAGTCATACAGATGCCCAAAAATCAAATAAGTGATTTAACACCAATTGCGAATTTGACGACATTAATGGCGCTCGACTTTGAGTTTAATAACTTGCAAACGATTGAACCGTTAAAAAATTTAACGAATATGCTAGAACTTAATGTTAGTGCCAATCCAGTTTCGGATATTAGTGCTGTTAAAAATATGACACAGCTGGAATTTTTGACTATAAGGGATTGTGAGATAAGTGATTTGTCACCAGTTGAAAATCTGTCTAATATGCTGATGTTTTGGGCGGGGGGAAATAATATTAGTGATATTACGCCGCTTAAAAATATGTCGGATTTGCTTGGTTTAAGTTTGTTTGGGAATCAAATCAAGGATGTGAGTGTGGTTAAACATCTTACAAGTCTTGAAGATTTCGATGTCAAAGCGAATCAGGTGAGCGATATTAGTGGTTTGGCTACAGTCACTACTTTAGAGACAGTAACACTCAGTTTCAACCGAATAATTGATATTTCTCCACTGAAAAATTTAACCAATTTAACAAGGTTGGAGTTGGAGAATCAAACACGTGTATTAGATGCTGTCGAGGTAGATGATCCAATGATTTTACCTGCACCAGTAATAGATGAAAATGGTAGTAGAGTAGCGCCGACAAAAGTGAATCATGCGGGTGTTTATGCGGATGGGGAGATTACGTGGGAAGGGTTGCAAAGTAATTATATTCTTAATTACGAATATGATTTGCCGGTAACAATTGGTTCGTTAACAACGACCTATTCTGGTAAAATTACGCAGTCTTTGCTAGAGAAGCTGATTGAGCCGGTTAACCCAGTAGACCCAGTAGACCCAGCAAATCCAGTAGACCCTACGAAACCAGTCGAGCCAAACGTTCCAGATTCTCCTGGAAATCAAACACCCCCGTTAAATCAGGCTATTTCTGTTAATGAAGAAGTAGCAATTCAACCAATTAAAGGTACTGTGAAGTTGCCGAAAACAGGGGACAGTGGAATGACATCTAGTCTATTTGGCGGTTTAACGCTGGCTGCTATTGGTGTGATTTTATTAAGAAAAATAAAATAATAAAAAAGGAATTTGGTCATTAGCCAAATTCCTTTTTTAGTTAAACAATTTTTGTTCCTTGATGAAAAGTAAGTTTCCATAAACCATTTTCGATAATCCAAATATTACTTCGCATCGTATAGCTATTTTCGCTTAAATTTTTAAGTTTGTAATACGATAGAACTTTCGTTTCGTCTAAAATTTTTATGTCATATTCCATGATTTTTAAACTGCTATCGCCAAGTGTTGTTAGCGATTTGTAATAAGCATAATCTTTAACAACACCGCTTTGCGTAATTTCCATGTAAGATTCACTTAAAATATCGATAATTTCAGACATGGAGTGACGGTTTTCGAGTGATAAATGAATTTGATCAAGTTTTTGGAAATTTTCTTTCGTTAATTCCATTGTAAGTCCTCCATCTTATAGGGAATAAAAAAGGTTCACTTCATTTTGTAAGTGAACCTTTTCGTATTATTTTAAGCCATCGCGGTTTTCGATGATTTCATTAACAATGCCGTAATCTTTCGCTTCATTAACTGAAAGCCAGAAGTTACGATCTGTATCTTTAGAAATTTGCTCGTATGATTGACCGGTTGCTTTGGCGATGAGGCGGTTAATTCTTTCGCGCATCCGGATGATTTCCTTTGCTTCGATTTCGATTTCAGTACTTTGACCTTGTACGCCGCCAGCTGGTTGGTGAATCATGTAGCGCGTATTTGGAAGGCTAAAGCGATTTTCTTTTTCAGTAGCTAAGTAAATGGTAATACCGGCGCTTGCAACCCAGCCAGTACCAACGACTTTAACAGTTGGTTTAATAAATTTAATCATATCATGAATCGTATCGCCAGCTTCGACGTGTCCGCCTTGGCTATTAATAAAAATCGTAATTGGATCATTGCTAATAGATTCCAAAAGCAAAAGCTGCTTAGAAACGTCTTCGGCTAGCTCTTGATTGATTTCCCCGTAAATTAAAACCGTGCGTGTATCAATCAATTTTTGGGTAAGGATATTTGCGATGTTTTCATTATTTTTATTCTCTGTCATGAAAAAATTCCTCCTTAAAAAGCCTTAGTTTGTTCGTATTACAGGTATCTTATCACAATGGTCGAAAATGGTCAAACAATTTGAATGCAAAAAAGAAAACGCTTTAGGACGGCGTTTTCTTCTCGATTTTATACAAAGGCTAATTGCCAAGTGATGCCATATTTATCCGTGACCCAAGCCACTTTTCGAAGGGCTTCTACTGCTTCTGGGCCCATCATAACCGTACCTTCTTTAGCCAGTTTTTCAAAAAGGGTGTCGAATTCGCTTTCAGTATCTGCAAAATAAAGGGTCGTTGTTGCCCAACTAAATTCAGGGGAGGCGTTATTTGTCATGTCCATAATCATGAATGAGGCCCCCTTCATTTCAAAAGTAGCGTTAAGGACTTTGCCAATGTCGCCACCTTGTTCTGGTTTTGTGAAGTAGGTTAGGCCAATTTTTTTCGCATCAGGAAAAGTATCTAAATAAAAATTAAAAGCTTCCTCGCCATTCCCATTAAAAGTGAAAAATGTGGAGATTCGTTTCGCTTGATTAAACATTTATTTTACCTCCTTTTGAATTATTTTAACTATACCCGAAAAATGTTTCAATTATGTGTTAAAATGAAGAAAAATGAGCGGAGGTTGGCTGATGAAATATCCGATAATGCTTGAGATTACCGGGAAGAAGGTTGTCATAATTGGTGGCGGAAAAGTGGCGCTTCGGAAAATTGCGGGTTTGCTGGATGCGGGTGCGGATATTTTAGTTGTTGGGCTAAATGTTTTGCCAGAGATTAAGTCGCTTGATGTGCAGGTAGTGGAAGAAGCATATCGCTCGGAACATCTGGAATCGGCTTTTATGATATTTATTTGCACAGATAACCCGGAAGTAAATCAGCTCGTTTTGCGCGACCGGGCGCCTTGGCAACTCGTGAATGATACAACCGACCAAGCAAATTCTGATTTTTTCAATATGGCGACGGTGACGAAAAATGAGCTGACGATTGGAATTTCAACGGGCGGAGGCAATCCAGGTTACGCGAAGAAAGTGAAGCGTGAAGTAAGCCAGTTAGTAGCCAATTTAGAAACAGAAGAAATCGCGAATCGTAATAAAAAAGATAAAACCTGCTAATTTTAGTAGGTTTTTTATTCTATTATATTGCTCTCTTTTAGGTTGCAAAATTTTACTATAGATTTTGGAATGTAAACGCTCTATCATTGAAGTATAATGAAAAACTATTAAGAGGGTGTTGAGCCAAATGTCCATTTTAGAAAAGATTAAAGATGCTGGCGTTGTTGGTTGTGGTGGAGCGGGCTTTCCGACCCATGCCAAATTTAGCGGCGAAGTGGAATATTTAATTATTAACGCAGCGGAATGTGAACCGCTACTAAAAACCGATCATTTTGTTATGAGAAACCATGCAGTAGAAACGATTAAAGCAATTGAAATGGTTAAAAGCCAAGTAGGTGCAGAATTTGCCGTTATTGCAACAAAACGGTATTACACAGCGGAAATTGCGGCATTACGCGCGGCAATTTCGGAACTAGATGCAAGCGTAACAATTCATGAGATGGATAATGTATATCCGACCGGTGACGAGCAAGTTATGGTATTTGAAGTAACTGGGCGCGTTGTACCACCAAGCGGAATTCCTCTAATGGTTGGCTGTATTGTATCGAATGTTTCAACAATGTGGAATGTCTTTCACGCGATTCAAGATGATGCGCCAGTTGTACGTAAACAGCTGACGGTTACTGGTGCAGTTGGCGAACCAAAACTATTAGATGTACCTGTTGGAACGCCATTCGAAGTCTGTTTAGCAGCAGCGGGTGGAACCAATTTAGCGGAGTATTTATTTTTAGATGGTGGACCGATGATGGGGAAATTAAATGATCAATCCACTATTTCGGAAAAAGTTGTAACGAAAACAACGTCTGGTTTGATTGTCGCAGAAGATACGGGCTACTTGCACAAACTGCATTACCAAACAGTCGAACAAATTTTTAATGAAACAAAATCAGCTTGTATTCAGTGTTCGCTTTGTTCGGATTTATGCCCGAGACAGCAATTAGGGCATGACATTCATCCGCATAAAGTTATGCGTCATTTTGCGGTTGCGGAAGATATTTCGGATATCAAACCGGACCCAATTTGGGAAGAAGCGATGATTTGTTGTGAATGTGGGATTTGTGAAGTAATCGCTTGTCCGATGGGGCTTTCTCCGCGCCAAGTAAACATTCACGTGAAAAAAGAACTTTTAAAACAAGGCGTACGTTATCAAACGGATAAAAAAGAATTCACACCAGATCCGATGCGCGAATATAAATCAATTGCACCTAAAAACATTTTAATTAAAATGGGCTTGCAGCAATATGCGGACGTTCATTTAGAAAAAATGCATTATTTAGAAGTGGATGAAGTATTTATTCCGACAAAAATGCATATCGGCGCACCGTCCATTCCAGTTGTAAGTGAAGGGGATATCGTGAAAAAAGGGGACTTAATTGCGAAGATTCCTGATACGGCTCTTGGGGCAAATATCCATGCGAGCATTGACGGTCAAATTATCCGTATAACCGAAGAACAAGTTCATATTAAGAAGGTGATGTCATGAAAATGGATACATTAGGATTTCTCGAATTAAATAGTATTTCGAAAGGCATCGAAGCGGTCGACACAATGCTAAAAGCGGCCAATTCAGAATTGATTTATGCAAAAGCAAGCTGTCCAGGAAAGTATTATATTTTAATTGCTGGAACAGTGGATTCAGTGGCGCAATCAATTGAAGCAGGTACGAAGATTGGTGCGGCCAATATCGTTGGTAACTTAGTGATTCCACGTGTGTCTGACCAAGTGATTAAAGCGATTAATAAAACCGAAGTACCGGATGAAATGAACGCGGTTGGAGTTATGGAATATTATTCTTGCTCTGGCTCAATTATTGCTGCAGATGCCGCAGTAAAAGCAGCCGATGTGCAGTTACTGGATATTCGTTTGGCGACTGGGATTGCTGGTAAATCGTTCGTTGTGTTAACGGGTGATACAGCAGCATGTGAGGCGGCAGTAGAAGCTGGACTTGCGGCGGCTAAAGAAGAAGCACTTTTAATTAATAAAGTAGTTATTCCAAGACCGCGAAAAGAAGTTTTTGAGAGTTTAATCTACTAAAAAGATAACAATATATTGTCATAGAGTTTTTGAAGAAGGCGCGCACTAACTGGAGTTGCGTGCCTTTTATACAATCTGACAAAATAGTGGCGCCTAAATATGATAGGATTATTTTGAGATAGTTTGTCTAGATGAGGAGTGAATAAAATGGGTTTTGATGATAATAAAGAACGTGTAATACAAGAATATGTACCAGGTAAACAGGTGACGCTTGCGCATTTAATCGCCAATCCGAACCGTGATATTTATACAAAATTAGGATTAGAAGATGGCGCGACTGCGATTGGGATTTTAACCATCACACCAAGTGAAGCTTCGATTATTGCAAGTGATATTGCGACAAAATCAGGCGATGTCCAAATTGGTTTTATTGATCGTTTCAGTGGTTCAGTTGTACTTACTGGCGATGTTTCTTCGGTTGAATCCGCTTTACAACAAGTAGTTTTTTCATTAAACGAAATTTTGGACTTCTCGATTCCAAAAATTACTAGGAGCTGAGTCGTTTGAAGAAAATGATGGTAATGGGCTCGGTCGGTTGTGGTAAAACAACGCTGTGCCAAAAATTGCATGGTTACGATATTCTATATAAGAAAACACAAGCTGTGGAGTACTTTCAAGAGATGATTGATACTCCCGGCGAATTTGTACAACATAGACAACTTTACAGTGCGCTCACAGTGACGGCAGCAGATGCGTCGGTGATTGCGATTTTACAAAGTGTTTCGGAGAAGAAGCAGACATTTTCACCAATGTTTGCCAGTATTTTTGCTAAACCGGTTATTGGGATTGTCACAAAAGTGGATTTAGCGGAATCGGATAAAGACATTGAGCGAGCTGAGCGGGAACTACGCATGGCTGGCGCGAAGCATATTTTTTATATTTCTTCGGTGGATGAAACAGGAATTGAAGAACTTCGGGCATATTTGGAAGATTAAATTTTATTAAGTGGAGGTTTTTTTATGCCTCAAGTGAGGGATTTATCTGTAATTGATGTGCCAAGTGGTTGTATTTTGACGAGCTGTGATATTAGTGCTGGATTCGGCGAGAAAGCGCATGATGGCTTGATGGTCGCGCCTGAAGTGACAGCTCGTTTGACTTTGCGGGTTGCTCTAATTGAAATGCTTGCTTCCGGTGCGGAGGTAGTATCGGTCAGTGATGTTGTCGGAGCCGAAATGGAACCTACTGGTAGACGTGTCATCGCAGGGCTGAAGGACGAACTAGCTAAAGCGAATTTAAGTCATATCGAATTAAATGGTAGTACAGAAGAAAATATGAAAGTAACTCAAACCAGCGTAGGGGTTCTCGTAACTGGTTTTGCGACTAAAGCTGCACTAAAGCTAGTAAATGTGCATGAAGCTGCGGTCTTATTTGCGTTTGGCACACCGATTGTCGGCGCGGAAGTTTTGCAAAAAATGGCGGAATTACCAGATTATCAATTGGTGAAAAAGTTAATTGCAGATAGCGCGGTGCTTGAAGTAGTACCTGTTGGTTCAAAAGGAATGGCTTACGAGGCAAATCTTTTAGCGCGATTAAATGATGGTGTTTTTGTTCCGAGTGATACTTTTAGTGAAGCGGTCATGAATAAAACTGCGGGGCCAGCGTCTGTTATTTTAGCAGCGGTTAAAGTGGATGATGTAACCGCATTTGAGCGGGAATTTTTAGGGGCTAAACGTATCGGATTGTTACGTGGAAATGAGGAATGGACATGAGTGAAATGATGCTTGTAACTGGTGGAGCGAGAAGTGGCAAGAGTAGCTTTGCTGAGCGAGAAGCGGCCAAATATGATCGTGTTTTATATGTGGCAACTGGTATTGCATTCGAAAACGATACAGAGTTCCAAGCCAGAATCAAAAAACATCAAGCAACTCGTCCAGCAAATTGGGATACATTCGAAGCTTTTCAAGGGATTGCTAGTTATTTGGAGCAACATTCGAACAACTATGATGTGATAATGCTTGATTGTGTGACGATGCTAGTAACTAATTTGTTTTTTACTTTGCTTGGTGAGCGTGAGTTGACCAATGAGATTGCGGATGAAGTCGAGGCGGAAATTCAGTCAGAAGTTCGGGCGATTTTAACAGCTGGTAAGAATTCTTCTGCTAAACTTATTTTTGTGACAAATGAGATAGGGCTTGGTGTCGTTCCTGAAAATAAGCTTACTCGTGTTTTTAGGGATATTATCGGCCGGATAAATCAGCAAATCGCGACGCAAGTAGAAGAAGTTTATTTTGTCGTAAGCGGCATTCCGAAAAGGTGGAAGTAATATGAAAACATTGATTTTACTAATTCAATTCTTTACGCGAATTCCGCTACCTATCCAAATTAATATGGATGAAATCAACTTAAAAAAAGGGAGCGCTTTGCTTCCGTTTGTCGGAGTGATTATTGGCGCTTGGAATTGGCTCGTTTTTACTTTGGTGGCGTTTGTTATGCCTTTACCAGTGGCGATTATTGCGGGGCTTTTTGCAGAAATCATCATTACTGGTGGATTCCATGTCGATGCACTGGCGGATACGGCGGATGGGCTGTTTTCTTCACGAAAAAGAGAGCGGATGTTGGAAATTATGAAAGATAGTCGCGTTGGTGCGAATGGCGTGATTGCGATTTGTTTTTATTTTCTTTTTTATGGTGCCTTATTCCTGTCTGTTCCTGATGTACAGCAAATTGGTTGGTTATTTTTCGTATTGCCGATTGTTGCTAAAGGTGTGACGATGCTGCTTTTTGCAAGAATGACATATGCGGGATCAAAAGAAGGTCTAGGTTCGATTTTTCTAGGAGTTCCATGGTGGCCGATTGTGATTGCGCAAGTGATTGTGTTAGCTACATTGGGACTGTTTTTCTCCTATATTGGTGTCATTGCTTATGTTGGCGTAGTTTTGTTTACGATTATTTACCGGACGTTTGTATATAAGCGAATTGGTGGAATGAACGGGGATACGCTTGGTGCGGGTGGACAAATGGGGCAACTTGTCTGTTTATTTTGCCTAGTACTGCTTTGGGGGTTGATTTAAGTGCAACTTATTTTTGTGCGACACGGGGAAACGGACTGGAATGTGGCGAAAAAATATTGTGGTCAGCTAGATGTTGCTTTGAATGAACATGGAGTTCAGCAAATGGAGCAACTCCGCGAAAAGCTCGAGGATTACTCAGTTGATTTAGTTGTTACGAGTGATCTTACGCGAGTGAAGCAGTCGGCAAATATTTTAAGCAATGCTAAGGCGCTTCGTTTTTCGGCGTTGAATGAAATGGACTTCGGTGATTTTGAAGGTTATACATACCAGGAAATTAGCGCTAAGTTCCCCGAGGCTTGGGATGAATACTGTAATAATTGGCAAACCGCATTATTTCCAAACGGGGAGAGTTTTCCGATTTTTTATGAGAGAGTGATTGCTACCTTTGAAGCAGAAATGGAAAAATGGCAGCAATTTGATACGGTATTGCTCGTAGGTCATCTTGGTGTTTTACGAGTTATTGCGCTTTTTTTACAAAAACAAACTATAGCACAATATTGGGATGCCGATTTTAAGCAAGGGTGTTATTCGCTCTGGGACAGTGAGTCTCAATGCTTTCTTATTTCTAATCAATAGTAGAATTTTGTCGTTTCAGCTGAAAGTGGCTTTTTTGTAAGCGCTTTGTGGTAAGATGTAAGTAGTTAAATAGGTCTTATGTTGGTGGAATGTGTTTGCATTTCTGAAAGAGGAATTCGGTGCGATGCCGAAACTGCCCCCGCAACTGTAAGGTGGACAAGAATTGAGGTAGCCACTGTACGTTTTTAGCGTATGGGAAGGTTCAATTATTGGAGGAAGCCAAGTCAGGATACTCGCCAAATAAGCCGGAAGCAACTCTTTTTCGGGGTCCTAAAAAGCGTATGCGGGTAGTGTAGCTTTTTTGCTATGCATAAACTCTCATTCGATAATGGATGAAAGTTTTTTTGTTTTTCAGGCAGCAAAAAAGTCATATTCTATAGTTACTAGAACATGACTTTTGGAAAATACTTATTTTAAGGTTTCTCGGTAGCCTTTTGGAGTTACATCAAATTCTTTACGAAAGACTTTACAGAAATAGCTCGTCTGCGTGAAGCCAAGGTTACGAGCGATATTATCAATCGACCAACGTGGATTTTTCAGCATCTCTTTCGCAAGGGACATTTTCTTTTGATTCACATAATTGATAAAGTTGACATTCATTTCTTTTTTGAAAAGCTTGCTGAAATAGTAGGAACTAAGGTAAACATGACTTGCTACTTCATCGAGGGTGATTGGACGGTTGAGGTTTTTCTCGATATACTTGAGGGCCTTCCGGATTTCTTTGTTATCTTCATGGTGCGTTACTTTTGTATGGTGGAAAGCGATTTTTTGCTTTTGTTCTTCCCGGCTTTTTTCCATTTCGGATTTCAAGTAATACTGGGAAATAATCGTAAGCATTTCGGCAGAAGAGTTGATTTTTTTGGAGCTGAAAACAGGGACAGAGCGAAACGCGGAAATAAGTTCTTTGTCGTTTTTCCAATCGGTTTCTTCTGTTTGGATATTGCCAACTTCGCTACTTTCTTCACAAATAACCTGGCCACTAAGCAAAAATCCACTAAGTTGATTCTCGACGACGATGGGTACTGAAAAATCAGTTAATCCGGCGTGGCATCGATAAATTAACGGCTTCCCGGTTTTGGAGGCTTCAAGACCACCAAACATATCACATTTTTGGCAAAGGGAGCGATATTTGGGGTTGGAGCGAATGAGTTGGCAAAAAGGAGTAAAGTTACATAATCTAGAAACTTCGGTACCGTGTATATCTACAACAACTGAGGCTAAACTGGTTGCGGCTGAGAACTCATCCATCACTTTTTCAATGAGCATTTCGTTGCTTTTGGACTGTAGTAACATAGCTATTCCCCTTTCGGCGATACTTGGCGTGTTTCTGTCGTTCTTAGTATAGCATATTTATAATGCGCTTACATTTTCTTGCCATGAAGATAACAATATATTGCTAAGACTAATTTCATAAAGGAAAGCCCAAACCATGCATTACTGGATGGCTTTTTATCGTTATTTTTTTTGAAGGCGCAAAATTGTGTTAAAACACGATTGGCGTCTTCTTTTTTTCTGCTTGGAAGCGGCAACTATTTATACGGCAGATTGCCTATACTGAGAGAGTAAAATACTTATTTTGAGAAGGAGGTACACCCATGCAAGAAGCACTAGGCTTAGTTGAAACTAAAGGGCTAGTCGGCGCCATTGAAGCCGCTGACGCCATGGTTAAATCAGCTAACGTAACATTAACAGGGTATGAAAAAATCGGATCTGGACTTGTTACTGTGATGGTTCGAGGGGATGTTGGTGCGGTTAAAGCAGCAACAGAAGCTGGGGCTGCAGCAGCAAGAAATGTAGGTACCGTGATGAGTACGCATGTTATTCCTCGTCCGCATACTGATGTGGAAGAAATTTTACCAGTGAGGGTGAAGTCAGATGAGTGAGCAAAATAAACTGATTGACGAAATTCTAAAACAGGTAATGGAAACGGTCAATGATGCCCCGGAAAAACTAGTAGAGGATGGAGGATCACGTCAAATGAGTGAAAAAGCAATTCAATTAACAGAGTTTGTAGGAACAGCAATTGGAGATACTATCGGCCTAGTGATTGCGAATGTAGACGGACAACTTTTAGAAGCAATGAAGCTTGAGAAGTCTTACCGTTCTATAGGTATTTTAGGAGCCCGTACTGGTGCAGGCCCACATATTATGGCTGCAGATGAAGCGGTAAAAGCAACTAATACAGAAGTAGTAAAAATCGAATTACCACGTGATACAAAAGGCGGTGCAGGTCACGGTTCTTTAATTATCTTTGGTGGTGACGATGTTTCAGACGTTAAACGCGCAGTAGAAGTGGCGCTAAATGAATTAGATAAAACTTTTGGAGATGTGTATGGCAATGAAGCCGGGCACATTGAACTTCAATATACTGCTCGCGCAAGTCACGCACTTAATACAGCATTTGGCGCACCAGTAGGGAAAGCATTCGGACTTATGGTTGGTGCTCCAGCTGGGATTGGTGTTGTAATGGCTGATACTGCAGTGAAATCAGCTAACGTAGATGTTGTTGCATATTCTTCACCAGCAGATGGAACAAGTTTCTCCAATGAAGTAATCCTTTGTATTTCCGGAGATTCTGGAGCAGTCCGTCAAGCAGTTATTTCTGCACGTGAAATTGGTAAAAAATTACTTGGAGCTTTAGGGGATGAACCGAAAAATGATCGTCCATCCTACATTTAGAACGGAGGGTAACGACTGATGAAATCAAAACGCTTTGAAGAGTTAGCAAAACGCCCGGTCAATCAAGATGGTTTTGTAAAGGAATGGATTGAAGAAGGCTTAATCGCAATGGAAAGCCCAAATGATCCAAAGCCAAGCATTAAAATAGAAAATGGCAAAGTAGTCGAAATGGATAGTAAAAAACTAGCTGATTTTGACTTAATTGATCATTTTATCGCTAAATATGGCGTCGATTTATCTCGTGCGGAAGAAGTTATGCAAATGGATTCTGTGAAGCTAGCGAATATGCTTTGCGACCCAAATGTACCACGTGAAAAAATCGTTTTACTTACAACCGCTATGACACCGGCAAAAATAGTAGAAGTAGTTTCGCAAATGAACGTTGTCGAAATGATGATGTCGATGCAAAAAATGCGCTCACGTAGAACGCCAACAACCCAAGCTCACGTAACAAACTTGCGTGATAATCCGGTTCAAATTGCAGCCGATGCAGCAGAAGCAGCGATTCGTGGCTTTGATGAACAAGAAACAACCGTTGCGGTAGTTCGTTATGCACCTTTTAACGCGCTGAGCTTATTGGTAGGTTCGCAAACTGGCCGCGGAGGCGTATTAACGCAATGTTCATTAGAAGAAGCAACGGAATTAGAACTCGGTATGCGTGGCTTAACTTGTTACGCTGAAACGATTTCTGTTTATGGAACGGAGCCTGTATTTACAGACGGAGATGATACGCCTTGGTCGAAAGGTATTTTGGCAAGTGCTTATGCGTCTCGCGGGCTGAAAATGCGTTTCACATCTGGAACTGGTTCCGAAGTTCAAATGGGTTATGCAGAAGGAAAATCAATGCTTTATCTTGAATCACGCTGTATTTTCATTACGAAAGCAGCTGGCGTTCAAGGGTTACAGAATGGTTCGATTAGTTGTATCGGAATTCCGGGAGCCGTGCCAAGTGGTATTAGAGCCGTGCTTGCAGAGAATTTAATTGCCGTTATGCTTGATCTAGAAGTAGCGTCTGGTAATGACCAAACATTCTCTCACTCGGATATTCGCCGTACAGCTCGTTTGCTGATGCAATTTTTACCAGGAACAGATTATATTTCCTCTGGTTATAGCGCAACACCGAACTATGACAATATGTTTGCTGGTTCGAACTTTGATGCAGATGATTTTGATGATTACAATATTTTGCAACGCGATTTAAAAGTAGATGGTGGTTTAACGCCGGTTACCGAAGAAGAAGTTGTTGCAGTTAGAAATAAAGCGGCACGAGTAATTCAAGCTGTCTTTGATAAATTAGGTCTTCCAGAAGTAACCGATGCGGAAGTAGAAGCAGCAACGTATGCCCGTGGAAGTAAAGATATGCCAGAACGTAACATGGTAGAAGATATTAAAGTAGCAGCTGAAATGATGGACCGCGGTGTGACAGGTCTGGATGTTGTTAAAGCGTTATCTGCTGGTGGATTCGACGATGTTGCCGAAAGCGTACTTAATATGCTGAAACAACGTGTATCTGGAGACTTCCTTCATACCTCTGCCATCATTGACAAAGACTGGAATGTTATTAGTTCCGTCAACGATTTAAATGATTACGCAGGTCCTGGAACTGGTTATCGCTTAGAGGGCGAACGCTGGGAAAAATTAAAAGATATCGCTGTTGCAGTCGATGCAAACGAATTAGACTAAGCTACTTCCCATTTTTTATAAAGGAGGATTACGAGACATGGTTGAAATTAACGAAAAAGTGCTTCGCGGAATTATCTCCGAAGTGCTAGATGAATTACAGCTAAAAGAAGATAAAGTTTCTTTCCAAAAAGAACAGCCCAGTGTTGCCGTTTCAGACGAAAGCTTTTTAACAGAAGTTGGTGACGCAAAGCCGGGTAGACAAAAAGATGAAGTTGTTATTGCGGTCGCACCAGCTTTTGGTAAATATCAAACAAAAAACATTGTCGGCGTTCCGCATAAACAAATTTTACGAGAAGTGATTGCAGGTATTGAAGAAGAAGGGTTAAAAGCGCGCGTTGTCCGTGTATTCCGTTCTTCTGACGTAGCTTTCGTCGCGGTAGAAGGCGATAAATTAAGTGGTTCTGGTATTTGTATCGGCATTCAGTCGCGTGGTACAGCATTAATCCACCAGAAAGATTTACAACCACTTTCTAACTTAGAGTTATTCCCGCAAGCACCACTAATTACCTTAGAAACATACCGAGCAATTGGTAAAAATGCGGCGAAATATGCTAAAGGTGAATCACCAAATCCAGTGCCAATGGTAAACGATCAAATGGCACGTCCGAAATTCCAAGCCAAAGCAGCTTTACTTCATATCAAAGAAACAAAACATGTTGTTCAAGGGAAAAATGCAGTCGAATTACAAGTAAACTAATAGTGAGGTGAAAATGATGAATCAAGAAGCACTAGAAAATATGGTTAGAAATATTTTACAAGAAGTAAATAGTGGCGCCGTTTCAACAACGACTTCTCCAAAAGCAAGCGGAGATACACTGACGGTGCGCGATTATCCACTTGGTACGAAACGTCCAGAACTTGTAAAAACATCGACATCAAAATCATTAGACGATATTACGTTGAAAAGTGTTCTAGATGGCACGATTAAACCAGAAGATGTTCGTGTAACAGCGGAAACACTGAAAATGCAAGCGCAAGTCGCAAGAGACGCAGGACGCGCAACCTTAGCAAATAACTTTGAACGTGCGGCGGAATTAACAATTGTTCCAGATGAACGCATTTTAGAAATTTATAATGCAATGCGTCCTTATCGTTCCTCGAAAGAAGAGTTACTTGCGATTGCGGATGAATTGGAAAATGTGTATCATGCAACGATTTGTTCTAATTATGTTCGTGAAGCGGCACAGCTTTATCAAGAGCGTAAGAAATTAAAAGGCGATAATTAAAATTCACCTTTGCTCGCGATTATGTAGGAAAAGCGGTGAAATGAATGCAGTATATTGCAGGTATTGATATCGGAAACTCGACAACCGAAGTGGCGCTTGCAATGATAAACACACAAGGTAAAGCCGAGTTTGTCGCAAGTGCCATTACAGATACAACTGGTATCAAAGGAACGAAACAAAATCTTCACGGGATTTTTAAAGCGTTGCGGCTTGCTTTAGAAAAAGTAAATGCAACAACCGCGGACTTGAGTGAAATCCGAATTAATGAAGCGACTCCCGTGATTGGTGATGTGGCAATGGAAACAATTACGGAAACGATTATTACGGAGTCCACCATGATTGGACATAATCCTAAAACGCCTGGCGGACTTGGAATGGGATCAGGTATGACGGTGCTTTTGGATGAGGTGGCAACTAAATCAAAAGACACTGATTACATTGTGATCATTCCCAAAACAGTCGACTTTGAAGATGCAGCAAAGCAGATTAATGAGTATACCGAACAAGGCTACCAAATAACTGCGGCAATTCTTCAAGCTGATGACGGCGTTCTCGTACATAATCGATTAAATCACAAAATACCGATTGTTGATGAAGTTGGTTTTATTGATAAAGTTCCGGTTGATATGTTAGCAGCTGTTGAAGTTGCGGCTCCCGGAAAAGTCATTGAAACCATTTCGAATCCATATGGTATTGCGACGGTCTTTCATTTGAGCTCGGATGAAACGAAAAATATTATTCCTGTTGCACGTGCTTTAATTGGGAACCGTTCGGCAGTTGTGATTAAAACGCCAGAGGGTGACGTGAAAGCGAGAACCATCCCAGCGGGGCATATCGAACTTGAGTCGGGCTCGCGAACCTTGCGTGTCAATGTAGCAGAAGGATCCGAGAAGATTATGCAGGCAATTACGTCACTGCCAAAACTCGACAATGCAAGCGGAGAACCGGGAACGAATATCGGTGGCATGCTGGAAAAAGTGCGGCAAACCATGGCTGGGCTAACAGATAAATTACCGGCAGATATTTTTATTCAAGATTTGCTGGCTGTTGATACTTTTGTTCCAGTCGACGTTCAAGGTGGTCTTGCTGGCGAGTTTTCAATGGAACAAGCAGTTGGAATTGCCTCGATGGTAAAAAGTGATCATTTACAAATGGCGGCAATCGCCTCAGAAATCGAACAAGAGCTAAATGTATCGGTCAAAATTGGCGGGGCGGAAGCAGAGGCAGCAATACTTGGCGCACTTACTACGCCCGGAACCAATACGCCGCTTGCAATTTTAGACTTAGGTGCGGGTTCCACAGATGCCTCGATTATTAACGGAAAAGGAGAAATTATTGCGACTCATTTAGCCGGAGCAGGCGACATGGTTACGATGATTATCCAGTCAGAAATTGGTCTTGAGGATCGTTATTTAGCAGAAGATATTAAAAAATATCCGCTTGCTAAAGTCGAAAGCATTTTCCATATCCGACATGAAGATGGCACGGTCCAATTTTTCGATACACCGCTTTCTCCAAGCGTTTTTGCGAAAGTGGTGATTGTAAAACCAGATGGATTTGTACCAATTCCTGGTGATGTATCGATTGAAAAAATTAAGTTAATTCGTCGTTCAGCAAAAGAGCGTGTTTTTGTAACGAATACCGTCCGCGCATTAAAATATGTTAGCCCAACTGGGAATATTCGAGATATTCCATTTGTCGTTATTGTTGGAGGATCAGCCCTTGATTTTGAGATTCCACAATTAATTACTGATGCACTTTCTCATTATTCACTCGTTGCTGGCCGTGGGAATATTCGTGGCAAAGAAGGTCCGAGAAATGCCGTTGCGACAGGTTTAATCCTTTCTGGAGGTGCAGAGGCATGATTCCGGTTGTAAGTAAGCCAGCTATTTATTTTCATGCAGATAAAGATGCCGACCCTGAATGTATTAAACAAGTTTTATTTGGAATAGAAGAGGAAGGCATTCCGTGCGAGTTAGAAATTATCTCTTTAAAAGAAGAAGTGCAAGCCGCATTTCGAGCATCTGCGAGTTCTCCACTTCTAGTTGGCATTACGCTGAAAAATGATCATTTAGTAATTCATTATCGTAATTTGCCACCAGATAAGCCGCTATTTTCGGAATACCGTTTTGGAGCAGCAACACTCGAAAAACAGCGCAATATGGGAATGAATGCGGCGCGACTCGTTAAGGGTGTACCTTTTAAATAAGGAGGTGAAGGAATGCATCAAGCAATTGGAGTAATTGAAATTAAAGGACTTGCCTCAGCGATTACAGTAGCAGATACAATGGCTAAAGTAGCAAATATTCAACTAGTTGACACAGAAAAAGCAAAAGGTTTTGGCTGGATTACCGTGAAAGTAGAAGGAGATGTTGCAGCAGTAAATGCCGCGCTCGAAGCTGGAGAACAAACCGCAATAGCCTCAGACAGCTTTATTGCGAAAAAAGTCATTCCTCGACCAGGGGAAGAGATTTTTACAGTGTTTTGGCCACAAGAAGACGAAGCGCCAGAACAACCGGTGGAAGCAGAATTAATCGTAGAGCCGGAAGTAGTCGCTGAACCCGAAGTAGCGGCAGAACCAACATGTAATCTATGTCACGATCCACTATGCCCACGGGTAAAAGGCGATCCAAGACAAGATTGTATCCATTTTGAAGAAGAGAAGTAAACCTAATTTTGAGGAGGAAATAATAATGAATAATGCACTTGGAATGATTGAAACTAAAGGACTTGTCGGCGCAATTGAAGCAGCTGACGCAATGGTAAAAGCAGCAAATGTATCACTTGTAGGTTATGAAAAAATTGGTTCAGGACTTGTAACGGTAATGGTTCGCGGCGATGTTGGCGCAGTAAAAGCAGCAACAGATGCAGGCGCAGCAGCAGCACGTAATGTTGGAGAAGTACAATCTATCCACGTAATTCCACGTCCACACAATGATGTAGAAACGTTGCTACCAAAAGGTCTATAAGCCGTGGAAAGAGAAGAATTAAAAGCAATAATTAAACAAATAGTTACAGATAAATTTGGTGGTGTGGCAACAGAGATTCCAATCGGAGTCTCTAACCGCCACATTCATCTAACAGAAAATGACTACAACCAACTTTTCCCGAATGAACCTATTCAAGTGAAAAAATGGCTTAAACAACCAGGCGAATTCGCCGCCGAGCAAACACTTACTGTAGTCTCAGAAAAAGGGGAGCTACAACGTGTCCGCATTTTAGGGCCACTTCGGAAATTTTCGCAAGTAGAGCTTTCTAAAACAGATGCAAGAATGCTTGGAATGAACATCCCGATTCGTGTTTCCGGAGATATCGAAGGAACACCCGGAATCAAACTCGTTTCCAAACATAGCGAAATCTATTTACCAAAAGGAGCAATCATTGCCAAGCGACACATCCATTTACCAGAAAGTGTGGCGAATGAATATGGCGTGAAACAAGGTGATGAAGTTTCTGTATTAGTAGGTTCGGAAATGCGCAGTCTCGTTTTAAACCATTGTACGATTCGGGTAAATAATCAATTTATTCCAGAAATGCATATTGATACAGATGAAGCAAATGCGGCAGATATTGCTGGCACGAGCTTTGCAAAAATAATCAAGTCGTGATCTGGTAAGGAGGTGGAAAAATGGATATTTTACAAACAGCCAATGAACGAATGGAACAGCTTGCTGCGCTAATGAATAAAGATATCGAACAAAAAATTCCAGCTGGGGAAAAAGTGAAAGTTGGCATCGATTTAGGTACTTCCTCGATTGTGTTTGTTGTGTTAGATGAGAATAATGTACCACTTTTTGGTGCATTTGAATTTGCAGATGCTGTTCGCGACGGCCTCGTTGTCAATTACCGCGAGTCTGTCGAGGTTGTGACACGACTGAAAAACCGAGCAGAAAAATGCTTAGGAATAAGTTTGACACATGCTTCGGGAGCCATCCCACCAGGTACAGTTGGAAACAATAAAAAAGTCGTCGCGAACGTAATCGAAAGTGCTGGAATGGAAGCACTTTACACAATTGATGAGCCTACAGCCGCAGCCGCAGTACTTGATTTGCAAAATGGTGCAGTTGTCGATGTCGGCGGTGGAACAACTGGAATTAGTGTGTTTGAGAATGGTGAAGTAATTTATACCGCAGATGAACCAACAGGAGGAACGCATATGACGCTTGTTCTCGCTGGATATTACGGTGTCCCAGTAGAAGAAGCTGAAAAGAATAAACGCGCGCAAAAAGATTCGAGCGAGCATTTTTCAGTCATGCGGCCTGTGGTAGAAAAAATGGCAGAAATTACCCGTGTTCATCTCGAGAAATCTCCCTCAGAACCACTTTATATTGTTGGTGGTGCTTCTGCTTATAGTCAGTTCAAAGATACGTTTGAAAGCTATTTGAAGATGCCTGTTTTTCAGCCTAATTATCCGCAGTATGTCACGCCTCTTGGTATTGCCATGAGTTCAGGGAGCGGAAATTTATGATAGAAAAATTAGTGGAAATCATTGTCCAGCGCTTGAAACTTCGGGCTGCAACTAAAACTTCGATAGCAGTTAGCAAAATCCCACGCGATCCAGTTACCATTTTTATGGAAAGTGGGACGGTTCGGTTAACGCAAGTAAATAAGCATTTTCTTGAGCGGATACTTGGTGGTAACCGGGCAGAATCACTCAATACTTGGCTGGAAACAGCAGTAGATTATGGGGTTAGCATTGAGCTGGAACTGTATGATAACGGCGAACCTTGGCTGGATTATGCAATGCTTGCTCAGCTAAACTATCCCGTTTTTACAAGGTCAGGTGAGCAACTTTTTCATTTAAGTGGTCAAGTGATTTGCTACGGTGATAGCGCAATAATCCCAAGCGGAAGTACACTTTGCAAATATAAAAAGCAGCTTATTACACCGCTTGCAAATGAATATTTAACGAAAAATAATATTGCAGTGCGGGAAAGGCAGTGACGTTATGTTTATGGCAAAAATTACTGGTAGCGTAGTCTCAACGAAAAAAGAAGACTCGCTTACTGGTAAAAAATTAATGATTGTACAACCAGTTGATGCAAACGGGGAACATGTTCGCTCAGAAGAAGTGGCTTGTGACTCTGTCGGCGCGGGAATTGGCGAATATGTGCTTGTTGCTCGTGGAAATGCCGCTAGAAGTGTTTTTGCGGAACCAAATAGTGCGATTGACTCGGCAATTATTGCAATTGTCGATAGTTTTGATAAGTAAGGAGTGAATAACTCATGAGTATTTATACAAAAACCGGCGATAAGGGTACGACTGCACTATTTGATGGGAATCGTGTGAAAAAATATGATGACCGTGTCGAAACATATGGCTCGTTCGATGAGCTTAATGCGGAAATTAGTGTGGCAGAAAAATTCGTTACTTCTGCGGAGAATAAGGCTCTGCTGAGAGACGTCGAGCGCCAATTGTTTTACGTTTGCGCAGAACTTGCAACAGAACACGAATCAGCCCTCGCCAGCAAAATTATCATTACAGAAGACGACATTCAAGCGCTTGAAAAAGTGATTGATGCCTATACAGCTAAATTGCCAAAAGTCGATAGTTTTGTGCTGCCAGGATCAAGTACGGCTGGAGCATTTCTTCATAGCGCACGGACGGTTGCTAGACGTGGCGAGCGATTATTAGTTCGTTTGTCAGAGCAAACGGCTGTCCGAAAAGAGCTATTAAAATTCGTCAATCGTTTATCTGATTTCCTGTACATCCTTGCTAGAGAAGAGGACTTTAGACAAATGCTCGACAAAGCAACCAAGCTCATTGTTGCTAAATACTTAGAGCAAACGGGGCAAGAAAAGCCAATTTCAAGCGACTTGTCATTTTCCTTTTGCGAAAAATTAATGCATCAGGTTTGTATCGTTTCTGAAGAAATAGGCGTTCCAGTCACACTTGCAATTGTTGATGCGCACGGCAACCCAAGATTTAATTATCGGATGGAGCATGCCCTTTTAGTCAGTGCAGAACTGGCGACGAAAAAAGCATACTCTGCTGTGGCGATGAAAACAAGTACAGAAAAATTAGCAGAAGCAGTTCAGCCGGGAGCACCACTTTACCAATTAGAAACGCTCACAAATGGTGACATTGTTACTTTTGGCGGAGGCGTTCCGATTTACGGAAAAGATGGAGCAATTGTTGGTGGAATGGGAATTAGTGGCGGCTCAGTGGAAGAAGATATCCACATTGCAAAAAAAGCATTATCAATGATAGAGAAGGGGTAATTCTGTATGGAATCATTAGAACTCGAACAACTGGTGAAAAAAGTTCTTTTAGAAAAATTAGCAGAACAAAAAGAAGCACCAGCAAAACCAATAACACAAGGTGCGAAAAGTGGTATTTTTGATACCGTCGATGAAGCCGTTCAAGCAGCAGTGATAGCGCAAAATTGTTATAAAGAAAAATCACTAGAAGACCGCCGCACCGTCGTGAAAGCAATTCGCGAAACACTTTATCCAGAGATTGAAACGATTGCTACAAAAGCGGTTGCAGAAACCGGAATGGGTAATGTAGCAGATAAAATTTTGAAAAACACTTTAGCGATTGAAAAAACTCCAGGGGTAGAAGATTTATATACAGAAGTAGCTACTGGCGATAATGGTATGACACTTTATGAACTATCTCCGTATGGCGTTATTGGTGCAGTGGCGCCGAGCACGAATCCGACTGAAACATTGATTTGTAATACGATCGGCATGCTCGCTGCGGGAAATGCAGTATTTTACAGTCCGCATCCAGGGGCAAAAAATATTTCTCTATGGTTGATTGAAAAACTAAATACGATTGTTCGCGAAAGTTGCGGGATTGATAATTTGGTCGTTACAGTCGAAAAACCATCTATTCAAGCTGCACAAGAAATGATGAATCATCCAAAAGTACCTTTACTTGTGATTACAGGTGGCCCAGGCGTAGTTCTGCAAGCGATGCAATCCGGTAAGAAAGTGATTGGTGCTGGAGCCGGAAATCCACCGTCAATCGTAGACGAAACAGCTAATATTGAAAAAGCTGCTGCTGATATCGTGGACGGCGCATCTTTTGACCATAATATTTTATGTATCGCGGAAAAAAGTATTGTGGCAGTAGAGAGCATTGCTGATTTCTTATTATTCCAAATGGAAAAAAATGGTGCACTGTATGTGACCAATCCAAGTGATATTCAAAAATTAGAAAAAGTGGCAGTAACAGATAAAGGCGTAACAAATAAAAAATTAGTCGGAAAAAGTGCCGCAGAAATTTTAAAAGAAGCTGGCATAACTTGTGACTTTACCCCGCGTTTAATCATTGTAGAAACGACAAAAACGCATCCATTTGCAACAGTGGAACTATTAATGCCAATCGTTCCGCTTGTAAGAGTGCCTGATTTTGACGAAGCACTTGAAGTAGCAATTGAGTTAGAGCAAGGATTACATCATACTGCAACGATGCATTCACAAAATATTTCCAGATTAAACAAAGCGGCAAGAGACATGCAAACATCCATCTTTGTAAAAAATGGGCCTTCATTTGCAGGATTAGGTTTCAGAGGTGAAGGTAGCACTACGTTTACCATTGCAACGCCTACCGGAGAAGGAACCACTACAGCACGTCATTTTGCTAGACGCCGCCGTTGTGTTTTAACTGATGGTTTTTCGATTCGTTAAGAGGAGGCAAAGTGAATGAATAGCTTTCAAATTAAGACAAAAGTAGCTTTTGGTACGAATAGTTTACAAGTGTTAAAAGAAATCAAAAATAAAAATGTCTGGGTTATTTGTGATCGTTTTTTAGCTGATGGAGAAGGACTTCAAGGCTTGATTGGGCAGTTAGATGCGTCCAATAATGTGCATATTTTCACCGATGTTGTCCCGGATCCACCAATTTCTAAAGTAGCTAGTGGCGTTAGTGAAGCTGGGAAAATTCAGCCACAAGTGATGATTGCTTTTGGTGGAGGATCAGCAATTGACACAGCGAAAGGGATTTACTACTTCGCTAAACGTTTAGAAAAGATCAATATTAGTACGTTTATTGCGATTCCGACAACAAGTGGAACTGGATCCGAAGTAACAGCGGCAACCGTTATCACTGATCCAACGACAAAAATTAAGTATCCACTTTTTCTAGACGAACTTATACCAGATATGGCTATTTTAGATGCGCAACTGGTTGTCACTGTGCCGCCCGCGATTACAGCAAACACCGGGATGGACGTATTAACACACGCCATTGAAGCGTATGTTTCTAAAGCCGCGAGCGATTATACCGATGCCCTAGGTGAAAAAAGTGTCCAGTTAACGCTGCGTTTCTTAACGAGTTGTTACGACGATGGCCGCAATTTAGCCAACCGTGAAAAAATGCATAATGCTTCTACAATGGCGGGAATGGCATTTAACTGCGCCAACCTTGGCTTAAATCATAGCATTGCGCATCAACTTGGTGCTCAGTTCCACGTGCCACATGGCCTAGCAAACGCGATTTTATTAGATGCAGTTATTCGTTTTAACGCCTTTAAAAACCGCGAAACAGAGCAAAAATATGCAGAAATGGCGCGAATTTGTGGAATTGCATCCAGATCTGATTCGAACGAAACCGCTGTCCGCTTACTGCGCGAACGTATCGTAGCGATGATGGAACATATGCAAATGCCGCGCACGTTAACAGACGCTGGCGTAGCAAAAGAAAAAGTCTATGCAAAAATGGACGAAATTGCAACAAATGCACTGAAAGACGCTTGCTTGCCAACAAGTCCAACGACACCGTCACATCAAGAACTAAAAGAAATTTTAGAACAAATTATTTAGATTTTACGTTAAAAAGGAGGATAAAATATGTCAGCATATTTGGCGGAATTTATTGGTACGATGGTTTTGATTATGTTTGGGAACGGCCTTTTAGCAGGATTAACTTTAAACAAATCATTATCACAGGGTGCAAACTGGGTAGTTGTCACTTTTGGTTGGGGTTTTGCTGTAATGATTGGGATTTATGTGGCCGGAGCATATAGTGGGGCGCATTTAAACCCAGCTGTAACAATCGCTCTCGCTGTTGGAGGATCATTCCCTTGGGCAGATGTAGTTCCATACATTATCGCCCAAATCGCCGGAGCATTTGTCGGAGCATCAATCGTTATTTTACATTACTATCCACATTTTAAAGCGACACCACAAGAAATTGATACACATGGTATTTTTTCCACAGGACCAGCAATTCGAAATACACCTTTCAACTTAATCAGTGAAATTATCGCAACATTTGCCTTTATTTTTGGCTTACTGATGATTGGAGCGAACAGTTTTACAGATGGTTTAAACCCATTAATTCTAGGTTTCCTCGTAGTCGCAATCGGAATGAGTTTTGGGCCAACGACTGGTTATGCAATTAACCCAGCACGTGACTTAGGACCAAGACTTGCTTACTTTTTACTACCTGTTCCAAATAAAAGTGGATCAGACTGGCGCTACGCTTGGATTCCAATCGTCGGGCCAATCATCGGCGGTCTACTAGCCATTGGACTTTTTAACATTCTTTTATAAAAAACAACATGGAGTAAACAAGCGATTTGTTGTTTACTCCTTTAAAAATGAGAAAGGACGGAGCTATATGCAAAAAATTATGGCGATAAACGCAGGGAGTTCTTCACTGAAATTCCAAATCTTTACGATGCCAGGAGAAGAAGTCTTAGTTAAGGGCTTAATTGAAAGAATTGGATTACCAGATGCCATATTCAACATGTCCTTTCAAAATGAAAAAATCAAAGAGACTCGCGCAATTAATAATCACGGGGAAGCTGTCGAGATTTTATTGGAGCAACTAAAAGCACATCAAGTAATTAATGATCTAAATGAAATTACGGGAGTGGGCCATCGTGTAGCTCACGGCGGGGAAGCTTTTGTTGCGTCGTGTATTGTAACGGATGAGGTTGTGAAAGGAATTGAAGACGTGACAAGCCTTGCGCCGCTACATAATCCAGCGAATATCATTGGCATTAAAATATTCCGCGAATTGCTGCCAAATGCAGTTTCGGTAGCTGTGTTTGATACAGCTTTCCACCAAACGATTCCAGAAGAAAACTTTTTATATGCGCTTCCTTACGAACTTTACGAAAAACATCATATTCGAAAATACGGTTTTCATGGGACAAGTCACAAATATGTTGCGCAAAAAGCGGCAGAAGTTCTGGAAAAACCTTTAGAAAAATTAAAAATTATTTCTTGTCATTTAGGTAATGGAGCGAGTGTTTGTGCGATTGAAGCTGGGAAATCAGTGAATACTTCGATGGGCTTTACGCCAAATGCTGGCTTGATGATGGGAACACGTTCTGGTACAATTGACGCGACAATCATCCCGTATTTAGTTGATGAATTAGGCTATAGCTTGGATGAGGTGATGCATATGATGTCTAGTGAGTCTGGTGTTCTTGGCGTTTCAGGAATTTCAAGTGACTTTAGAGACATTGAAATCGCGGCAGAACAAGGTGATTCGCGCGCATTATTAACTCTTCGCATGTTTACCGGCCAAATCTGTAATTATATCGGTGCATACGCTTCAGCAATGAACGGTTGCGATGCTTTATTATTCACAGCAGGAGTGGGCGAAAATTCCCCGCTGATTCGCAAAATGGTTACAGAACAGCTTAGTTACCTTGGCGTAACGTGCAATGTGACAAAAAATAATGCGGGTGATATGATAATTAGCGATGATAACGAAGCAGTCAAAGTGTGCATCATTCCAACCAACGAAGAACTAATGATTGCTCGGGATGTAGAAAAGTACGCAAAACAAACGATAAGTTAAGGAGCGATTTGATGTGAAAATAACGACGGCTTCTCACGGTGGCAACTACAACGAACTAGCAAAAAAACATGGTCTTACAAAAGAAATGGTGCTCGATTTTAGTGCGAATATTAATCCACTTGGAGTCCCAGCTAGTTTAAAACAAACGATAACAGCAAATTTGGATCAACTGGTAGAATACCCAGAACCAGATTACTTAGCGCTCCGTGCGCGAATTGCCTCGTTTCATCAACTCGACCTAGCGAATGTTATCCCTGGAAACGGGGCGACAGAGCTGATTTTCGGAATAGCAAAAGTAACTAAGGCGCAAAAAGTTCTCTTACTTGCGCCTACTTTTGCGGAATATGAACGTGCTTTTTTTGATGCAGAAATTGTTTATGCAGAATTAACGAACGAAAACCATTTTTCAGCAGCAGAAATCGTACTAGCAACACTCGAACGAGAAACGGATATTGATGCCGTTTGTTTGTGCAATCCGAACAATCCAACCGGACAACTAATTTCGCAACAAGAAATGGTGCAAATTGCTGCTTTATGTGAAAAACGAAACATTTATTTAATTATCGATGAAGCCTTTATGGACTTTTTAGAAGACAATGAAACGATTTCGATGATTCCTTATTTGCAACAGTTCCCACATTTAGCAATTATTCGCGCTTTTACCAAGTTTTTCGCGATACCAGGACTACGACTGGGTTACTTATTAACGAAAAATGATTTACTAGCTGAAGCGCTACTTCAAATGCGCGAACCTTGGTCTATCAATACATTTGCTGATTTAGCTGGGCAGATTTTATTTGATGATACCGACTATATTAACGAAACATACAGCTGGCTTTCCGAAGAACGCGAATTTCTATACGAAGGCTTAACCGGGTTTCCAGAACTTACAGTGTATCGACCAAGCGTAAACTATATATTTTTCCACCTTGAAAAACCGCTCGACTTACGAAAAAAATTACTGTTAAAAGGGATTTTCATTCGCAGTTGCGCAAATTACCGTGGGCTATCCGAAAATTATTACCGAGTTGCGGTGAAAAGTAGGGATGATAATCGCCAACTTTTGTCTGCGCTTGAGGTGATTTTCAGTGGAAATTAAAGCAACTTGCCCGGCTTCATGTGGTGAACTTTTGCAAGGCTGGATTGCGGGCGGCGAAAAACTGATTTCGTACCCAATCAACTGGTATTCCGAAGTAACTTTGTCCGATAAACTGGGAATAAATAGCTCTGGACACACAAAAGCATGGCTTGCATTCGATTTAACGTGCGAGTATTTTGGTGTGACAAAAAGAGAGCGCCCACCAGTATCGTTACAAGTAAAATCAACTATCCCGGTCGCAAAAGGGATGGCAAGCTCTACCGCGGATATCGCCGCAACAATCGGTGCGACCGCAAAATGGCTCGAGCAATCAATCACAGAATCCGAAATCGCCAAGCTTTGTCTACAACTAGAACCAACCGATAGCACCATTTTCAAATCACTGACCTTATTCGATCACTTAAAAGGGGACGTAATCCAAAGCTCCAACTGGATGCCAAAACTCGGTGTCGTCGTATTAGAACCACTTACCATCTTAGAAACAGCGACATACCGCCAAAAAGACCACCAAGAACAATTACTCAAAAACGAACTACAACTAGCAAAAGGACTACAACTTTTCAATCAAGCTATCGCAAAAAAGTCCATCCACTTACTTGGTGAAGCGGCATCCATCAGCGCAGCATGCAACCAAGCTATTCTACCCAAACCATTTTGGAATGAGTTAGTGGAAGTAACGGAGAAACTCGATCTGGTGGGGCTGAATGTCTCGCATAGCGGAACAGTTGTCGGTTTGCTTTATAATCTTGAAAAAACTGATCCACTAGAAATTTTATTTGAATTAGAACGGCGCTACGTCACCACTTTTTATAGCAGATATTATTTCCGAGAGTTAGTAAATGGTGGGGTGCGTATTATTTCGTAGAGCAAATTCTTCTTGCAAGCGGTCTATTTTATGCTATAATAACTTTGATAAACGAATTCGTTCATACAAACAGTTAGATACTGGAAGTCTGGTGAAAATCCAGCACGGTCCCGCCACTGTAAGGAGTTAGACACTCTAAGTCAGGTCTTTTATCTAATTGTTTTAACTGGTTATACTGCTTCGAGGCAAAGCACGTATAATTCTTGGTTCCAGTGTAGTTGTCTCACTGGGGCTTTTTTATTTGTTTTTAAAAGCAAATAAGCCCACTGTAAATGGTTTGGTGCCGAGAAGCTGGACGAAGCTACGTTTTATCAAGCACCATACGCACAAAGATGTGCACCGCTTAGTTTTATGGTGGGCAATGATCTTTTCAACGAAGAAAAGAGTGATACAAGGAACGTATCTTCATTGCCTATTTACAAAAAAAGATTTGACATTTCCACGTGTTTGGTTTTTAATAAAGTGGACAAATAAAATATTTTACGGTACAAAGGCGTACTGTTTACTTAGCAAAGAAGCTTTGAGTTGGAAGAGGAAATTTCTCTACTCAAAGCTTCTTTTTTTAGTTTTAAAAAATTAGGAGGTAATCTCATGCAAAAAGTTAGTTTTAAAACAGACCTTTACATTGGCCAAGGAGCAACAGATCGTTTACTCGATTTTAAAGACAAACAAATCTTTATCGTAACAGATCCATTTATGGTTAGTTCCGGAATGATTAATGCGATTACAGAAAAAATTGATCCATCGAATACATATACGATTTTCAGCGAAATTATTCCAGATCCGCCGATTGAAAACGTCGTAGCAGGAATCGAAGTTCTAAATGAATGTGATGCAAACTTGATGATTGCTATCGGTGGTGGTTCTGCGATTGATGCGGCGAAAGCAATGAAATTCTTCGGTCAAAAACTTGGTACGGTTCGCGCGATGCCTTTCATCGTTATCCCGACAACAAGTGGAACTGGCTCTGAAGTAACTAGTTTCTCCGTTATTACAAATAAAGAAAAAGCGATTAAATATCCACTTATTACAGATGCCATTTTGCCTGATGAAGCGATTTTAGATGCGGACTTAGTAAAATCTGTACCACCAGCAATTACAGCGGACACTGGTATGGACGTGTTAACGCATGCGCTTGAAGCATATGTATCCACAAAAGCCAACGATTACTCAGATGCAATGGCGGAAAAAGTTATCCAATTAGTATTCACTTACTTAGAACGCGCTTATAAAGACGGTAATGACCTGGAAGCTCGTGAAAAAATGCATAATGCGTCTTGTCTAGCAGGAATGGCGTTTAACATTACATCACTTGGCTTAAATCATGGTATCGCTCATACAGCTGGAGCTAAATTTAAAATTCCGCACGGCCGTATGAATACATTACTTTTACCACACGTAATTAGCTATAACGCTGGAATTACAAGTGATTTCGGTAACAATCCAGATAACCGTGCAGCAGAACGTTACACAGCAATTGCGAAATTACTAAAAATGCCAGCATCCAACACAAGACTTGGTGTTCGCAGCTTAATCAATGCCATTAAACAACTTCAAAAGAAACTCAATATGCCAACAACACTATCAGAATGTGGTGTTAGCCGCACAGATTTAAATGAAAATATCGCTCAAATCGCTGAAGGCGCACTAAACGACGGATGTACTGCAACAAATCCTAGAACACCGACAGAAACGGATGTTAGTGCTATTCTCGAAAAAATGCTGGCATAAAAGTTATTTATTTCACAACTGGAATCAAATAACCTATTGACATCGTTTTCATGCTACTTTATAATAGAACCGAGCACAAAGACGTGTGGAATTATAAATATAGCAGAGCAACGGGGCTCCCTCAAAAATATTGCACAATATTTTTAAGGGGCTCTTTCTATTTTCTTGGAGGATTTTTTCTCTAGCTCTTTAACTCTTTCGCTCAAGTAAATGCTTCTATAGAATGATTTTGTCCTTTATTGTGACGAATCAATCAATAGCAGAAGAAGAGGACGTGACAGAAATGAATGGAAGAATTGTAATAGCCGATGATGAACCTATTACAAGAATGGATATCCGAGACATCTTGGAAGAAGCGAACTACAATGTTGTAGGGGAAGCGACAGATGGTTTTGAAGCAATTGAGCTTTGTAAAACACATCAACCAGATCTTGTTATTATGGACATTCAAATGCCACTCTTAGACGGCTTAAAAGCAGGGAAACGAATTATTTCAGATGGCCTTGCTGGCGGAATTATTTTACTTACTGCATTTAGTGATCAAAAAAACACCGAGAAAGCAAAAGGATTCGGAGCGCTAGGTTATTTAGTCAAGCCACTTGATGAAAAAAGTTTGATCCCAACGGTTGAAATGAGTATTGCCAAAGGGCGAGAAACAAGGAAATTAGAACAGCAATTAGAAAAGCTCACCAAAAAATTAGAAGAACGTAAAGTGATTGAAAAAGCAAAAGGTGTGCTTATGATTGAGAACAACATCACAGAAGAAGAAGCCTACAACATGATTCGTAATCTGAGTATGGACAAGCGTTGTCCGATGATGGAAATCGCAGAAACGATCGTGATGAGCGATGACTAAAACGATTCGAGAAATGTGTTTACGCTATACCGACTTGTCTGAAAATGATATCGATGAATTAATTCATACAGCCAAATCATTAAGCGTGTCTTCCATGTATCAAGATGTAGATGTGTTTATCGATGTGTATAACAAACTTACAAGCGAAGCACTTGTTATTCACCATACACCACCAAAAACAACCAATTCACTATACAAAAACAAAGTAGTCGGAGAAACAGCCCTTCGTACAAACGAACCAGGTGTACTTAGAACACTTGAAACGGGCATGAATTCCAATGACTTACTTGCTAAAACACAAGAAAACGTATTAATTCGCCAAAAAGTCTATCCAATTCGCAACAAGCAGCGAGTTATTGCCGTGCTTATTCTAGAAAACGATATCAGTGCCGAAATTAAAGCACATTTTGAAATCGACAATGAAGAAACGGCATATCGAGAAGTCTCCACTACGCTTTCCGCGATGAGCAAACTAAGCGATTCTATTACTGACCAGCTAGATGACGCGATTTTAATTTTTGACCGTAAAGGTATTTTACAACAAAAAAATTGTGCGGCAGACCAGTATTACGAACGTCTTGGTTACATGGAAGATATCCAAGGCATGCATTATGATAATTTATCACTCGACCAGATAATGTTTGACGCAATTATGTATCAAATCGAAACTGGGAAACAACCAATTCAACTAAAAAAAGAAGTGGTTATTGCCGGGAATTACTTTATTATGAAGCAGATTTTCGTGAAAGAAGAAGACGAGCAAGAATGCCGTTTTATTCTTATCTTGCATGACATTACAGATATTAAGGTGAAAGAAGCAGAAATCGTTTCTAAATCAGTAGCGATTCGCGAAATTCACCACCGTGTCAAAAATAATTTGCAGTCTGTCGTTTCTTTGTTACGAATTCAAGGCCGACGTTCGACAAGTGTTGAAGCACAGAAAATTCTCAATGAAAGTGTCAGCCGAATCCTTGCTATTGCCGCTACACATGAGCTTTTATCGAAGCAAATGGAAGATGGCATTAATCTTTACATGGTCATCGAAACAGTTGCCTACAATATTGAAAGATGTTGTACTGACTGTCCAAAAGTAGCTGTTAGAATGGATATCGATAAACGAATTTATCTGGATAGTGACCGTACTGTGGCGCTGGCGCTCGTTATGAATGAGCTACTGCAAAACTCGTATGATCACGCATTCCATCCAAATGAATCGGGCGAAATTTTACTACAAATAAAAGAAGACAAGAATTTAATCCACGCAGAAGTAACCGATAATGGCCATGGCTTCAACGTTCGCAAAGTGTCCGAAAAAAGCCTAGGACTTTCCATCGTCAAAAGTTACATTAAAGATAAACTGCGAGGCAAAGTAACAATTGAATCGAATGAACATGGAACAAAAACAATGTTTGATTTTAAATACAATTCTATCCATGCTACAAAGAAGTAGCTATGAAAAAGCGATGAAGCTTAAAGCCAAGTAACGATACTGTTATTTGTCTTTAAGCTTTTTCTTTTTGCTAGAAAGGAGTGAGGGTTTTGGCGGAAACAATTTTAAGTGTAGGGATTGACCTTGGAACGTCGACAACACAACTCATTTTATCCGAGTTAGAAATTCAAAATATGGCATCGAGCTTCACCGTACCGCGCATTGTTATTTCAGACAAGCGGATTATTTTCAGAAGTGAGATTCTATTTACACCGATTCTTGCTGATAATTTGATTGACGTGGAGGCGATTCGTGATTTTGTAACGAGAGAATATGCCAACGCAGGGATTAAAAAAGAAGAAATTGGCATGGGGGCCGTTATTATCACGGGTGAAACAGCTCGTAAAGATAATGCGAGCAACGTGCTAGAAGCCATGAGTGGTTTTGCAGGAGACTTCGTTGTTGCAACTGCTGGTCCGGATTTAGAAAGTATCATTGCCGGAAAAGGAGCAGGTGCGCACACGTATTCCAAAGATAATAATACTTCGGTTGTGAATTTGGATATCGGCGGTGGAACAACGAATTTATCGCTATTTGATCGCGGTGAACTCATTGATACAGCTTGCTTAGATATTGGTGGTCGGTTAATTAAAGTAGACCGTGAAACAAGAAAAATCACCTATATTGCTCCAAAAATTCAAGCTTTAATCGAAAAACGTGGTTATCCGATCACGCTTGGTGGAACAACTTCACCAGAAAATTTACAGCCAGTTTTAGGCGAAATGGTCGAACTACTAAAAAACAGTGTTGCTCTCGGGGCGCCAAATGATTTTTATGAAACAATCATTACGAATAAAGGCTTGAAATTTTTAACAGAAATTGATTGTATCTCATTTTCCGGAGGCGTTGCAGATTGTATTTCAACAGGTGCGCTAAGTGATCCATTTAGATATGGCGATATTGGTTTACTGCTAGGAAAGGCAATAGCTGAATCTAGCTTGATGACCGAAAAAAAGTATATCGAATCTGTCGAAACCATACGGGCGACCGTGGTGGGAGCCGGTTCACACACAGCTGAAATTAGCGGTAGCACCATTACTTACACCGAGAAAATTTTCCCAGTAAAAAACATTCCGATTTTGAAACTTGCCAAACAAGAAGAAGATGAAAACATGGCAGAAGTCATCAAGGAAAAACTTAGCTGGTTCAAAATAGATAATGAAATGGAACGTATTGCACTTGCAATTGAAGGCGAAAATAGCCCAAGTTTCCAGCAAGTAACAGAGTATGCGAAAGCCATTTGCGAAGGAATGAAAGAACCTATTGCACTTGGTCATCCGCTAATTATCATTACTTGGCACGACATGGCAAAAGCCCTCGGACAAAGCATTTTCGGGCATTTACCAGCAGGCTATCCACTAATTTGTTTGGATAGTGTCAAAGTCGATAATGGTGATTACATTGATATAGGAAAACCAGTTGCTGACGGGAAAGTACTACCAGTAGTAGTAAAAACCTTAGTCTTTAACTGATCCACATAAATAGCTTTAATTTTGAGAGGAGGATTTATCGAATGATTTTAAAAACGAATTTATTCGGCCATACATACCAGTTCAAATCCATCACTGATGTGTTGGCAAAAGCAAACGAAGAAAAATCAGGCGATCGCTTAGCCGGAGTTGCTGCTGAATCTGCAGAAGAACGTGTAGCTGCTAAAGTGGTGCTTTCTAAAATGACGCTTGGAGATTTACGTAATAATCCGGTTGTCCCATATGAAACAGATGAGGTAACACGTATTATTCAAGACCAAGTAAACGACCGTATCCATGATTCCATCAAAAACTGGACAGTGGAAGAATTACGGGAATGGATTTTAGACCATAAAACAACAGATGCTGACATTAAACGTGTTGCACGCGGCTTAACATCAGAAATTATTGCTGCTGTTACAAAACTAATGTCCAACTTAGATTTAATTTATGGAGCTAAAAAAATCCGTGTTATCGCACATGCGAACACAACAATCGGTCTTCCAGGAACTTTCTCCGCTAGACTACAACCAAACCATCCAACTGATGATCCTGATGGTATCCTTGCTTCACTAATGGAAGGATTAACTTACGGGATTGGGGATGCGGTAATCGGACTTAACCCAGTAGATGATTCTACTGATAGCGTTGTTCGTTTACTTAATAAATTTGAAGAATTCCGCAGCAAATGGGATGTGCCAACACAAACTTGTGTACTTGCACACGTGAAGACTCAAATGGAAGCAATGCGTCGCGGCGCTCCAACTGGTCTTGTATTCCAATCTATCGCAGGTTCTGAAAAAGGTAATACAGCTTTTGGTTTTGACGGAGCAACTATTGAAGAAGCTAGACAATTAGCCCTTCAAAATGGTGCTGCAACTGGACCAAACGTAATGTACTTTGAAACAGGACAAGGTTCTGAACTTTCTTCTGACGCACATTTCGGCGTAGACCAAGTAACAATGGAAGCTCGTTGTTATGGATTCGCGAAGAAATTTGATCCATTCCTAGTAAATACAGTAGTTGGATTTATCGGACCTGAGTATTTATATGATTCCAAACAAGTAATCCGCGCCGGCCTTGAAGATCACTTCATGGGTAAATTAACTGGTATTTCCATGGGTTGTGACGTATGTTACACAAACCACATGAAAGCCGACCAAAACGACGTAGAAAACTTATCAGTACTTCTAACTGCAGCAGGATGTAACTTTATCATGGGTATTCCTCATGGTGATGACGTTATGCTTAACTACCAAACAACTGGTTACCACGAAACAGCCACTTTACGTGAATTATTTGGCCTAAAACCAATTAAAGAATTTGATCAGTGGATGGAAAAAATGGGATTCAGCGAAAATGGTAAATTAACTAGCCGTGCTGGAGATGCATCTATTTTCCTAAAATAAGGAAGGGAGGAACTAAGCGATGAACGAACAAGAATTAAAACAAATGATTGAAGGTATTTTAACAGAAATGTCTGGTGGTAAAACAACTGATACAGTAGCAGCTGCACCAACTAAATCTGTAGTTGAAACAGTTGTAACAGAAGGTAGTATCCCAGATATTACTGAAGTAGATATCAAAAAACAATTACTAGTACCAGAACCAGCTGATCGTGAAGGTTATTTGAAAATGAAACAAATGACACCTGCTCGACTTGGTTTATGGCGTGCTGGTCCACGTTACAAAACAGAAACAACTCTTCGTTTCCGTGCGGACCATGCAGTAGCACAAGATTCCGTTTTCTCTTACGTTTCTGAGGATTTAGTAAAAGAAATGAACTTCATCTCAGTAAACACTAAATGTCATGATAAAGATGAGTACTTAACTCGCCCAGATTTAGGTCGTGAATTTGACAATGAAATGGTAGAAGTTATTCGTGCTAATACTACGAAAAACGCAAAACTACAAATCGTTGTAGGTGACGGACTTAGCTCAGCGGCAATTGAAGCTAACATCAAAGACATCTTACCATCCATTAAACAAGGTTTGAAAATGTATAACTTAGATTTTGATAACATTATTTTCGTTAAACATTGTCGTGTACCTTCTATGGATCAAATCGGCGAAATCACTGGTGCTGACGTAGTTTGCTTACTTGTAGGTGAACGTCCAGGTCTAGTAACAGCTGAATCCATGAGTGCATACATTGCTTACAAACCAACAGTTGGTATGCCAGAAGCTCGTCGTACAGTTATTTCTAACATTCATAGCGGCGGAACTCCACCGGTTGAAGCAGGCGCATATATTGCTGAATTAATTCACAATATGCTTGAGAAAAAATGTTCTGGTATCGATTTAAAATAAGCTAGTTAGAGGAGGAACCTTCATGAAAAATGATAAATTACCTGCATCCGTTTTAAGTGTCAAAGTTGTATCTAACGTAGACAACGGTCTATTTAAACAACTAGACTTAAAACCGCATCAAAGAAGCCTTGGTATTATTACATCTGATTGTGATGATGTAACTTACACAGCGCTTGACGAAGCAACAAAAGCAGCAGAAGTAGACGTTGTTTATGCGAAAAGTATGTATGCTGGTGCTGGAAATGCATCCACTAAGTTCGCTGGTGAAGTTATCGGTATTATTGCCGGACCAAGCCCTGCAGAAGTAAAAAGTGGTCTTGCTGTAGCAGTAGATTTCATCGAAAATGGCGCTAGCTTTGTTAGTGCAAACGAAGATGATAGCGTACCTTACTTCGCACACTGTGTTTCAAGAACTGGTACATTCCTTTCTAAAGAAGCAAATGTTGCAGAAGGTGAAGCGATTGCTTACTTAATCGCCCCTCCACTTGAAGCGATGTATGCTTTAGACGCAGCGCTTAAAGCAGCAGACGTAACAATCGGAGCTTTCTATGGCCCACCGTCCGAAACAAACTTTGGCGGAGCACTTTTAACAGGTAGCCAATCTGCATGTAAAGCAGCTTGTGACGCCTTCAAAATGGCAGTAGAAAATGTGGCTGAAAATCCACTTCAATATTAAGGTGGTGCTAAAAGATGCCAAATGAAGCACTAGGTTTAATTGAAGTTACTGGTTTTCTTGGTGCCGTTGTTGCTGCTGATACATGTTTAAAAGCAGCTAATGTCGAGCTAATTCAATGCGAAGTCATTAGCGGCGGATTAACAACAGTTGAATTAACTGGTGATGTAGGTGCAGTAAATGCAGCTATTGAAGCAGGGAAAGCAGCAACAGAAGACTTAGGTTGTTTAGTATCAAGCCATGTTATTGCACGAATGAGCGAAGATACAAAAGCACTTTTTGTTCCTCAAGAAGAAGTTAAACCACAACCAAAAGAAGTCAAACAAGAAGAACCAAAAGAAGTAATTCAAAAAGTCGTAGAAGTGAAAACAAACACCAAGAGTGCAGAAAAAGAACTTCGCGCAATGAAAGTTATTGATCTAAGGAAACTTGCTTACACATTAGATAATGTGCCTATTCCAAAGAGCAAGATTAAATATGCGAACAAGGATAAACTTGTTCACGCACTAAAAGACATTTATGGAAGGAGTGAAAACTAGTGGCACTAGAAGATAAAGATTTACGCTCAATCCAAGAAGTTCGAAACCTTATTGCAACAGCAGACGAAGCACAAAAAGAACTTGCTGCAATGAGCCAACAACAAATTGATACAATTGTAAAAGCAATAGCGGATGCTGGTTATGATGCTCGCGAAAAACTCGCAAAAATGGCACATGAAGAAACTGGCTTTGGAATCTGGCAAGACAAAGTAATTAAAAACGTCTTTGCCTCGAAACACGTCTACAATTACATCAAAGATATGAAAACCATTGGTATGTTAAAAGAAGATAACGAAAATCAAGTAATGGAGGTTGCTGTTCCACTAGGCGTAGTTGCAGGATTAATCCCGTCAACAAACCCTACATCCACAGTGATTTACAAAACACTTATTTCCATCAAAGCCGGAAATAGTATCGTATTTTCTCCACATCCAAATGCACTAAAAGCAATTCTTGAAACAGTAAGAATTATTAGTGAAGCTGCAGAAAAAGCTGGTTGTCCGAAAGGCGCTATCAGCTGTATGACTGTTCCAACAATTCAAGGAACAGATCAACTAATGAAGCATAAAGATACAGCAGTTATCCTTGCAACAGGTGGTTCTGCAATGGTAAAAGCCGCTTATTCATCTGGTACTCCAGCAATTGGAGTAGGTCCAGGTAATGGCCCAGCATTTATCGAACGCAGTGCTAACATTCCTCGCGCAGTAAAACATATTCTTGATTCTAAAACATTCGATAACGGAACAATTTGCGCATCTGAGCAATCTGTCGTTGTTGAACGTGTGAATAAAGAAGCAGTTATTGCTGAATTTAGAAAACAAGGAGCTCACTTCTTGTCCGATGCAGAAGCTGTTCAACTTGGTAAATTCATCTTACGTCCAAATGGTTCGATGAATCCAGCAATCGTAGGTAAAAGCGTGCAACATATCGCTAACCTTGCTGGCCTAACAGTTCCAGCTGACGCAAGAGTACTTATCGCTGAAGAAACAAAAGTTGGCGCTAAAATCCCTTATTCAAGAGAAAAATTAGCTCCAATCTTGGCTTTCTACACAGCAGAAACTTGGCAAGATGCTTGCGAACTTAGCATGGATATCCTTTATCATGAAGGAGCTGGACATACACTTATTATCCACTCTGAAGATAAAGCGATTATCCGCGAATTCGCACTGAAAAAACCAGTTTCCCGTCTCTTAGTTAATACACCAGGAGCACTTGGCGGAATTGGCGCAACAACAAATCTTGTACCTGCTTTAACACTTGGTTGTGGGGCAGTTGGAGGAAGTTCATCATCTGATAATATCGGACCTGAAAATCTTTTCAACATTCGCCGCATCGCTACAGGCGTTTTAGAGTTAGAAGATATTCGTAAAGAAGAAAACCAAGCAACATCTGAACTTCCGGTTGATGCAGACGCACTGATCCAAAGTTTAGTAGAAAAAGTTTTAGCAGAATTAAAATAAAAAATAAAACACTAATTGGAGGAATTTTAAAATGGCAAACGCAAACGCATTAGGTATGATCGAAACAAAAGGTTTAGTAGGAGCAGTAGAAGCAGCAGACGCAATGGTGAAAGCAGCTAACGTAACACTTATGGGTAAAGAACAAGTTGGTGGCGGTCTAGTAACAGTTATGGTTCGCGGCGATGTTGGCGCAGTTAAAGCAGCAACAGATGCAGGCGCAGCAGCAGCAGAACGCGTTGGTGAATTACTATCTGTACACGTAATCCCACGTCCACACAGCGAAGTAGACGCAATTCTACCAAAAAGCGCTGAATAAGATAAAGTTTTAACATAAATCAGGAAAAAGCGTGAGCGTAAGGCAAAAGGGTTCCATCAGACTCGGAAATTGCCCGAAACTTTCGCTTTTTACCAGATTTAAGCAAGATAAAGCTTCCCAACATTACTAACACCAATTGTAAATGGGACAAAAGGATGTGGTTCTTTGGCTATTTTGACAGAAGATGAGTTACGAAAAGCCTATTTACACACCGATTTAAAAACAACGAAAAAACTTGATATAAAAAAAGGCACGATTATCACACCTTCAGCTAAGAGTTTCTTGTCTGAAAAGAAAATCGACCTTCATTATATTGAAGAAATTGCAGAAACAAAAGTAGTAGTGGAACCAGTGAAAAAAGAAACTACTCGAGCAAAATTCCAAACGATTTATGGTGGAGCATTAGATGAGAAGCCAGAACATATGACGCATTTGCGTGGTAATCTGCTTGTGTTTAAAGACCATCCACAAATTGCTTTCCGCGGGAAATTAGATACACTGGAAGCTGAAATTCTGGAAACCCAATGTTCCGTTGCAGCTGAGTTTAAAGATCTTGCGGAAGATTTACAAGAAATCCTCACCTTTGTAAGAAATATTGTACGAGCGGAAGTTTTAAACGAGCAAATCGAATCAGTGAATTTGCTTGGAATGGATGAAAAAGAACTGCGGGAACGTAGTCATAATCCGAAAAAATATTACCAAATGACACACTTTATGCCTGATTATACGATGGGTAATGCTGTCATTCGTTTAAACAAAATAAGAACGATGGTCCGTGAAACAGAATTAGCTGCCTTCTTAGCTTTTAAGGAAGCAGATTATTCCATTAAACGACCAGACATTATTCAAGCGCTTAACCGATTATCAAGTTTATTCTGGATACTGATGTTCCGCGTAAGAACTAATGAATATAAAAAGTAAGGAGGCTTATTCATGAATAATGAGTTAATAACAAGCCTTATTGAAGAAGTCACTCGCCGCGCTTTACTTGAAACTGGCGTAGAAGTAGAAGCATCTGGCCGTCACGTCCATTTAGATCGTGAAACAGTCGATGCACTATTTGGTCCTGGGTATGAACTTACTCATTTCCGTGACCTATCTCAACCGGGTCAATATGTTTGTAAAGAAAGAATCAGTATTGTTGGACCAAAAAGCGTTATTCATAACGTAGTAATCCTTGGACCAATCCGTAAGAAAACACAAGTAGAAATCAGTTCCACAGATGGTACGGCGCTTGGAATTAAAGCACCAGTTCGCGAAAGTGGAGACATAGCTGGAACACCAGGAATTTTACTTTTATCCGCAAAAAACAGCGTTCAATTATCTGAAGGACTTATTGTTGCAAAACGCCATATCCATATGACGCCTGCTGATGCAGAAAAACAACAAGTTACTCAAAGTGAAATTGTACAAGTGAAAATTAATGGTGACAGACCGCTAATTTTTGACGATGTTGTTGTTCGGATTAGCCCTGATTTCGCTACATATATGCACATTGATTATGACGAAGCCAACGCATGTGGTTTTAAAAAGGGAATTCGAGGTCAAATAATCAAGAAAACAAAGGCTAAATGAGTATGGAATTAGACGCACTCATAAAAGCCGTCACTGAGGAAGTCATGAGACGATTGCAACTTCCAGAGAAAAAAATGATTATCATGGGTCAAGATTCAGAACACACTCTCAGACAGTGTTATCTAAAAGAATATCAAGTTTCGCTTTATGATCGTTCTGAACGCGCTTGTGACGTTTTATTACTGGAAGAATTGGACATCGCTGAATTAGCTCGAATCAGTTTGTTTGCACCGATGAACAAAAAAGAACAATTTATTACGGATCATCTTTTAGCAGGACGGCCTACTTGGATTATGAAGAGTGGCATAAAAGCACAGGCTTACAAACGTTCCGCTAAATATGGTATCAGACAACTTTTTCAAGAGTATGAGGAGAAACTGAGCCGATTTGGTGTCGAATTTATCGATAGTCCGGTAAAAGACACGAAAAAAAGCAAAGTTATCACCGAACAGGATGTTGAAAAACTGACTAAGAACAAGAGCGAATTCATTTTGCCTAAAGGAAGTTTCTTAACACCACTTGCAAAAGATTATCTACAGGAAAACCGAATAAGCATTAAAGAAAGTTAGGAAGGAAGAGCGTCATGCAAATTGGAAAAGTTACCGGGAGTTTATGGGCAACAAGAAAAGACGAAAAACTGAATGGTTTAAAACTACTATTAGTAGAGATTTGTACCGATGAAACGGAAGATGTAAGACATTCCATAGTGGCAGCTGATAATGCCGGAGCAGGAAACGGCGATCTTGTGCTCGTTACAACTGGTAGCGCAGCACGAGCATCTACTGGGGACAATACGATACCAGTAGACGCTTGTATCGTCGGCATTATCGACTCGGTAGAACGTTATGGCTGAACAGTCCTTAGGTATTCTTGAACTCAGGAGTATAAGTAAAGGTTACGAAATGGCCGATGTTTTCTTGAAAGCAGGCAATGTAACTTTATTTACTTTTCGTCCTACATGTCCTGGTAAATTTTTGATTATTTTGCAAGGTGCTTCCGGTGAACTTACTAGTGCGATGCAGGATGCAAAAGAAGAAGCTGGAAAATTTCATGTTTCTTCTTATATTTTGCATATGGCGCACGAAGAATTACTTGCTTTTCTAAACAATAAACACCCTAAAGTGGAAGTTGATGCAGTAGGGATTATCGAAATCAGTCAGCTTGGTGCTGGGCTAAACGCGGTCAATGAAGCGCTGAAAAAATCAGCTATTCATTTAAAACGAATGACGCTTGGTGCTTCGATTGGTGGGAAATTTGTCGCTGTTTTTACAGGGGAAGTTAGTGCTATTCAAGAAGGGATGCGGATTCTAATCGAAACCGCCGAACCAAAAAAGGTGATACATCATACGGTTATTCCTTCTCCTGATGAACTTTTAAAACGCTATCTATAGAATGGAGGAACACTTTTGAGCATTAATGAAATTATTATTTATTTAATGGTTATCTTTATGATTTTAGGAGCTATTGACAAAATTATCGGTAACAAATTTGGCTTAGGTGCACAATTTGAAGAAGGTATTATGGCAATGGGTTCACTAACACTAGCAATGGTCGGGATTATTACGTTAGCACCAGTTTTAGCGAAAATTTTAAGCCCGATTGTTGTACCAATTTATACGGCGCTTGGGGCTGACCCGGCAATGTTTGCAACAACGTTACTTGCGAATGACATGGGTGGTTTTGCGCTAGCTCAAGAACTTGCGCTAACTCCTGATGCTGGTCTTTTTGCGGGAGCAATTTTAGGTTCGATGATGGGACCAACAATTGTTTTCACAATTCCAGTAGCACTAGGAATTATTAAAAAAGAAGATCACAAATATTTAGCGACTGGTGTATTATCCGGTATTATTACTATTCCAATCGGTTGTTTAATCGGTGGGCTTGTAGCTGGATTCTCTCCAATCATGATTTTCAAAAACTTAGTACCAATTATTCTTGTAGCTGCTCTAATTATGTTAGGTCTTTGGTTCAAACCAGAAGGCATGATTAAAGGCTTCACTATTTTCGGTAAAGGCGTAGTAATTGTTGCAACTATCGGACTTGTTGCTGGAGCTGTTCAACAATTAACTGGTTTAACTATTATTCCAGGAATTGCACCAATCGGCGAAGGTATTGAAATCGTTGGTGGTATTGCACTAGTTCTTGCAGGAGCTTTCTGTTTAGTATTCGTTATTACGAAACTTTTCAACAAGCCTCTTATGAAAATGGGTAAATTACTTGGTATGAATGAAGTTGCGGCAGCTGGTATGGTTGCTACACTTGCAAACAGTATCCCAATGTTACAAATGCTAAAAGATATGGATGAGCGCGGTAAAATTATTAACGTTGCTTTCGCAGTATCTGCGGCCTTTGTTTTAGGTGATCATCTAGGCTTTACAGCTGGTGTTGCTAAAGATATGATCTTCCCAATGATCGTCGGGAAATTAGTCGGAGGGGTAACTGCTGTTGGTGTTGGTATCTACATGGCTAACCGAATGATGAAAAAAAATAAAACAAAAGAACAAACGGCGGTGAAAGATAATGGCTGATATTAGTAAAGAGTTAATCGAACAACTAGTAAAACAAGTTATCATTGAAAAAATGGGCCAAAGTTCCAAACACGTTGATCCAAGTGGTATTTTATCGATCAAACTTCCTGTAGTGAAAGTTTCAGAAGAAGATCGTTTAGATACAGGTAACCCGAGCGATGTTGTTTATACAAAAGACTTAGTAACACTAGAAGAAAGTAAACGTCTAGGTTTCGGTCTAATGGAAATGAAAGATACAACATTCGATTGGTTCTTGGATTATGATGAAGTAGATTACGTTATCGAAGGCAGACTAGATGTTGTCATTGATGGCAGAACTGTTTCAGCAGGACCAGGAGAAATTATTTTCATTCCTAAAGGTAGCCAAATCAAGTTTTCCGTTACTGGTGAAGCAAGATTTGTTTATGTTACTTATCCGGCTGATTGGCAGTCACAATAAAATAAAAAACGATTTCGGCTTAACGGCTGAAATCGTTTTTTTTATTTTAAGGAATCGCGGTATTCTTTCGGCGTCATATCGAATTCTTTTTTAAAGACTTTGCAAAAGTAGCTGGCTCTTGAGAAACCTAAGTTCTTGGCAATCGTATGAACCGCCCAGTCGCTTTTTTCTAGTTGCTCTTTCGCATAGAGCATTTTTTGTTCGTTGACGTAATTGATAAAATTGATATTTAATTCGTTTTTAAATAATTTACTTAAATAAAAGGGGCTTAAATAGACATAATTCGCCACTTCTTCTAAAGTAATCGAGCGATGAATGTTCTTTTTAATGTAGCGAATCGCTTGTTTGATTTCTTTATGCTCGCCGCCAGATTTACTAGCAGTAGCTGTTTCTTTTTTCGGTTGTTTTTGTTTTTCGTGCGCAGAGTAGTAATCGCTTAACACATCCAGCACTTCGACCGTTTCAAGCGAATGGAGTAGGGCGGAATGATCTGGATTTTTCTTGTTAAAGTCTTCATGAATTTGTTGCGTAAATTGATTTTCAACTTGATTAGTCATGAGTGGTTGAATATTGACAACTTTTTCTTTCTCCAAATGCAATTCCTCCTCCTTTTAAGCTCGCACTAATTATACCATAAAATCGCTTTAAATAACGTTTAATCCTGCATTTTAAATAGAACAATAAATTCTTTTTTATAACAAAATATTGTCATTTTCTTATCGCAGAAAATAGAAATTGAGAAAAAGTTCACACTGTAGGCTATTTTTGCTTGGTAAAACAGAAAAAAATCAGATTTAAAAAGCTTGCACTATTTTGCTTTCGGTGCTCTGAGTGACCTTGTACCAGTGGTTTAACAGGGATATAATGAAATGGAAATAACGCTTTCATGAGAGGGTGATCTTTTCAATTGAAGATTCAGAAATTAGTCTTATGTGCGATGTTGATTGCAATGTGTGTAATTGGCGCGAACATAAAATTAATGGGTTCTGTTGCATTTGACGCAGCTCCAGCTTTTATTGGAACTTTGCTGCTTGGTCCGATGTACGGCGCAGTGCTTGGGATTTTCGGTCATTTAACATCAGCATTACTGGCGGGTTTTCCGCTCACACTACCGATTCATTTGATTGTCGCTGGAATGATGGGCGTAACGATGATCGCTTACGGATTTACACGCCAAAAACTGGCAGAAAAAAATCCATTAGTAGCTATTAGTGTATCGAGTGTTGTCGCTTTTGTGTTTAATTGTCCATTATCATTACTTGCACTTTATCCATTAATGCATCAAGCGGTGTTTGTTTTATTCCCAGTTCTTGCAGTGGGAACGATTTGCAACATTTTAGTCGCAGAAATCGTTTACCAAGTATTGCCAGAACGCTGGAAAAGACGAATTGCCGGGTACTAAACAACTAAATAGGTGAATATATTAATCCGGGAAAGAGGTGAAAATCCTCTACAGGCCCTAGCTACTGTAATACGGACGAAAGCCAAACATATGTCACTGGAAGCAATTCCGGGAAGACTGGTGAGTAGGATGATGTTAAGTCAGGAGACCGCTTTTATATTCGATATCCAAAAACAACTTCTAAGGGAGCGAGTTGTCTTGATTAAGTAGATTTTCACGATGGGGAAGTTTCTTTGTGCTACAAGGAAATAGCTTATTTGCGTAAATCTCAAAAAGACACCAAAGTTCTGTTTGGTGTCTTTTTTTATGGCTAAATTTGAAAGGTGAAAAAGATGAACAAAATCTTAATTGCGGCTGCATCAAGTGGAGCTGGCAAAACAACTGTCACACTTGGAATTATGCATGCACTGAAAAAAAGAGGCTTGCGGGTTCAACCATTTAAAGTAGGACCAGATTATATTGATACCAATTATCACCAAGCGATAACAGGCGTTGCATCGATTAATTTAGATAGTTTTCTGATTGATGACGATGCTATGCTCGCTGCTCTTTTTCAAAAGCACGGGGAAACGGCTGATATTTCGGTGATTGAAGGTGTAATGGGATTATTTGATGGGCTTGGGATTGATCGTGATAATGCGAGTACTTCATTTATCGCCAAATGTACGAAAACGCCGGTGATTTTAGTCGTGGATGGGAAAGCGATTTCGACTTCTGCGGCAGCAATTGTGGATGGGTTTAATCGTTTTGATCCGGAGCTAGAAATTGCTGGCGTGATAATTAATCGAGTTGCTTCAGAAAACCATTTTTCATTGATTAAAGGGGCGATTGAGCGTTATACGGATGTGCCGGTTCTAGGATATTTGCCGAAAAATGCGGCGGTGGCACTTCCGGAACGGCATCTTGGTTTAGTACCGCAAGAAGAAATGACGGAATTAGAAGCAAAATGGGAGTTACTTGGCGATTTGATTGCCGAACATGTTGATTTGGAACGGTTGTTGGAAATAAGCAAGTCTAGTGAAGATTTGGTGGGAGAGTCACTTGATATCGCGATGCCGGACTTTAGTGGACTTCGGGTTGCTTATGCGCTCGATGCAGCATTCCATTTTTATTATCAAGATAATTTAGAACTGATTCGTTCGACTGGGGCAACGCTGATTCCGTTCAGTCCACTGGAAGATATGGAAGTTCCAGAAGCAGATTTTATTTATATTGGTGGTGGTTTTCCGGAGGTGTTTGCGGAGCGGCTTGCGAAGAATAGCACGATGCGCGAATCGATTTTGGCGGCACATGAAAAAGGCATTCCAATTTATGCGGAGTGTGGCGGGCTGATGTATCTTGGTTCAGAACTAGAAATGGACGATACACAATATGAAATGGTCGGCGTTTTTTCTGGGATTAGTAAGATGACGACGCGACTTCGGAAGTTTGGTTATTGTACCGCGACACCTAGCACAGACACGCTGATTGGCAAAAAAGGTTCCGCAATTCGAGGTCATGAATTCCATCATTCCGTTTTTGAAACGACCGAAACGCCTTGTCTAGAGCTTTCGAAAAAACGCGACGGCGAAATAGTGAAAGAATGGCATGGCGGCTATCAAAAGGGCAATACGTTTGCGAGTTATTTACATATTCATTTCTATCAAAATCCAGCCATTTTAATTCATATGTTTGGAGCTGTGCGCCGATGACATTACTATTTTATACAGCAGCTTTTATTTTAGATTGCTTGCTAGGTGACCCTTACAGCTGGCCGCATCCTATCAAAGCTATTGGAAATTGGATTCACTTTTTAACAACTGCTTTGCGGAAAATTTTTCATGGTAATGGATTGTATTTTGCGGGCGGATTATTATTTGTTCTCACGGTTGGTTTGACCGGAGTTGTATCGTGTTTGCTCCTATACTTCAGTGCGAAAATTGCTTTCTGGCTTTATGCAGCTATTTTCATCTACTTAGGCTATACGACACTTGCGATGACTTGCCTTGCGAAAGAGGCGCGGAAAATAGAGCGGACACTGGCGGACGGGGATTTGGCAGCTGCTAGGGTACAAGTTGGAATGATTGTTGGACGTGATACCGATAATTTATCAGCCGAACAAATTAGCAAAGCGACGATTGAAACAGTGGCCGAAAATACGGCAGACGGGGTAATTGCACCACTTTTTTACTTGTTCATTGGTGGACCAGTGCTTGCTTTAATGTATAAGGCAGTCAATACACTAGATTCGATGGTCGGTTATAAAAATGAAAAATATCGCGCGATTGGTTTTGTTTCCGCGAAAATGGATGATATTGCCAATTTTATTCCAGCGAGACTGTCTTGGTTATTCCTCGTTATTGCGAGTTTTATTTTAAGGTATGAATGGCGCGCAGCTTGGGTGATAGGGCTGCGGGACCGGAAGAATCATACGAGTCCCAACTGTGCTTATCCGGAAGGCGCGGTAGCCGGAGCGCTTGGAATTACGCTTGGTGGCACGCACGAATACTTTGGCGAAACGGTAGTCAAGCCAACAATCGGCAGCGGCACTAAACCAGTGACACAAACAGAAATTAGCAAAACTATTCATTTGTTATATGCGGCGTCCACAATCGCTTTTATCATTTTTACAAGTATATACCTAATACTATTTTAAAGGAGTGGCACAATGAACTATATTAAAAACCCAGCCAAAATTGAAGAGAAAAGCTTTGAAATTATTCAACAAATTATTGATGATATTCGTCCAGACTACACGTTTCAAAACAAGCTAGAGGAAGCGATTATCAAGCGTGCGATACATACGACTGCGGATTTTGATTACTTGGATAGCCTTGTATTTCAGCAAGATGTTATCGCAAAAATTATTCATGTTCTGCAAAATAAAGGAACCATTTTCACCGACACTAATATGGCTTTAAGCGGTATTAATAAGCGGCTTTTAGATGAGCTTGGTTGTAAATATCATTGTTATGTGAGCGATCTGGAAACGATGGAGATTGCTAAACAGCACGGGATTACGCGCTCGATGGCGGGCATTAAACTCGCTTCACTCAAAGATGGACCGAAAATCTTTGTTTTAGGAAATGCGCCAACTGCGGTGTATAAAATTATCGAAATGACGGAAAGTGGCCAGTTACAAGCGGATGCGGTCGTGGCAGTTCCTGTTGGTTTTGTTGGGGCAGCTGAATGTAAGGAAGAAATTTTGGAAACAGATATTCCCGCAATTGTGGCGCGCGGTAGAAAAGGTGGTAGTAACCTTGCTGCAGCCATCATTAATGCAATCTTGATTACGATGTAAAGAAGGCGACGAGCGATGGAAGATTTTATTTATTATAACGGCAAAAAATATCGCAAAGGCTACACGACTGGAACATGTGCGGCAGCCGCGGCTAAAGCTTGTGTCGAAATGATTTTAACGCAAGAAGAAGTGAGCGCGGTACAAGTTACGACAACTGGTGGAACGATTCTTGAAATCCCGGTGGCGCATCAACAATTTTCCAAAAATAAAGCTACTGCCGCGGTTCAAAAAGATGGCGGGGACGATATTGATGCGACACACGGAATGTGGATTTTTGTGGATGTGGAATTAACGGATAGCTCAGAAGTTGTGCTGGATGGTGGTGTTGGAATCGGTCGCGCCACGCAAAAAGGGATTTCTGTTGCAGTTGGCGAAGCAGCCATTAATCCAGCACCACGGAAAAACATTTTAGCAACGGTGCGCGAATCACTTGGCGAAAATCGTGGGGCAAACATTTTAGTATATGCTCCAGAAGGCGAAGAGCGCGCGAAACGAACGATGAACAGCAACTTAGGCATCATCGGCGGGATTTCTATTCTAGGCACGACCGGAATTGTTACCCCGATGTCGGATGAAGGCTGGAAAAAATCGCTATCGATGGAGCTCGAAATGAAACGCAATCAAGGTCTTGACCAAATTATTCTCGTTCCCGGTAATTACGGCGATGATTTTGTCCAAAACACACTTGGTTTTTCAAGCAATAATATCGTTTCAATGAGTAATTTTGTTGGTTATATGCTAAAAGAAACACAGCGTCTCGCTTTTAAAAAAGTACTGATGGTCGGTCATTTCGGTAAATTAGTGAAGGTTTCGGCGGGAATTTTTACGACATATAGTAAAGATGCCGATGCTCGGGCGGAAATCTTGGTTGCCAATCTGGCTTTGCTCGGCGCGCCGTTATCACTTTTACAAGAAGTAGAGAAGTGCAACACGACAGAAGCTGCGGGAGAATTAATTGAAATAGCTGGTTACACGCAAGTTTATGACGTTATTGCGCAAAAAATCAAAGCGAGATCTGAGCGCTTTTTGAAATTCACGAAACCAAGTGTAGAAATTGATGTTGTCACTTTTTCGACCGAGCGCGGTTTACTTGCTGCAACGAAAGACATCAACGTACTACGGGAGGAATGGCGATGATTACGGTAGTCGGAATTGGTCCAGGCGATACAAAACTATTAATCAATGAAGCAAAAGTAGCGATAAGCAAGGCGAATACGGTATATGGCTCAACCAGACAATTACAAGAAATTGCCGAATTAACGACTGCAACCCCCATGCTTTTACCAAAAAAACTAGCTGATTTAAAAAGTATCCCCCATCAAAATCAAAACGTAGTGATTTTAGCATCGGGTGATCCGCTCCTTTACGGCATTGGCAACTGGGCGATGGCGAATTTTGCGGAAGATGTTCGAATTATCCCTGGAATTAGTGCCATCCAAATGATGTTTCACCGAATCAAATTACCAATGAATGATTGTTTTATTACGAGCAGCCATGGAAAAACGCCAAACTTCGACTTCTTATTACAACACGAGAAAATCGCGATGGTGACAGATACAATTATTGGGCCGTATGAAATTGCTGCGGAAATTTTAAAACGAGACTTAAACAAAATCATTTTTATAGGGGAAAATTTAAGCTCCAAAGAGGAACGGATTCACAAATTAAAGCCCGAAGATGTGGCAAAAAAATATGATATGAATGTAGTGGTGATTATGGATGAAGGATGAAGTATTTATTCGCGGCAAAGTACCAATGACGAAAGCGGAAGTACGAGCGGCGAGCATTGATTTGCTTGGACTAGATAATACTAGTAAAAAATTGCTCGATGTCGGAGCTGGAACGGGGAGTGTAGGCCTTCAAGTAGCTTGTAATTTCCCGGAAATCAACGTTACTGCAATTGAGCGAAACCCAGATGCAGTAGATTTAATTAAACAAAATCAAGCCAAGTTTGGTTTAAAGAATGTGGCGGTTCTCGAGGCTTATGCGCCAATTGAATTACCTGAAAACGATACATTCGATGCCATTTTTATTGGTGGAAGTGGTGGAAATTTAACCGATATTATTGATTGGTCACTGGCACAAATGAACCCGGACGGCCGTTTAGTACTTAATTTTATTTTGTTAGAAAATGCTTTAACCGCAATGAACCATTTAGAAAAATTAGCCGTGAGTGAATTAACGATGAAACAAATTCAAGTTTCGAGTTGGCATAAACTTGGCGCGGGGCATTACTTTGAACCACAAAATCCAACTATCATTATTGGCTGTAAAAAATTAGAGGAGTGAAGAAAATGGCAGAAGTACATTTCGTCGGAGCAGGACCTGGAGATAAAGAATTAATCACACTAAAAGGATATCAACTATTAAAAGATGCGGATGTCGTTATTTATGCTGGATCACTCGTGAATCCAGAATTGCTGGAATACTGTAAAGCTGACTGCGAAATCCATAATAGTGCGAGCATGAACTTAATTGAAATTATTGACTGCATGGAAGCGGGCGTAACTGCTGGTAAAGAGGTTGTTCGTTTGCAAACAGGCGACTTCTCTATTTATGGCTCAATTCGCGAACAAGTCGAGGAGATGAAAAAACGTTCGATTCCGTTTACTTGTACGCCAGGCGTAAGTTCATTTCTTGGTGCCGCTAGTAGTTTTGGCGTCGAATATACCGTGCCAGAAGTCAGCCAAAGTGTGATTATTACGCGAATGGCTGGCAGAACTCCAGTACCATCACGCGAATCGCTTAGATCGTACGCAGCGCACCAAACTTCGATGGTTATTTTCTTATCTGTTCAAGGTATTAGAAAAGTTGTTTCAGAATTAATCAAAGGTGGCTATAAACCAGAAACTCCGGCGGCTGTTATTTATAAAGCGACTTGGGCGGAAGAAAAGAAAGTAACGGGAACTTTAGAAGATATCGCGGAAAAAGTGACAGAAGCAGGAATTACGAAAACAGCACTTATTATGGTCGGCGATTTCCTTGGAGAAGAATTTTATTATTCCAAGCTATATGACAAGGATTTCAAACATGAGTACAGATAAAATCGCCATTATTGCCGTCACCGAACGTGGGCGTGATTTAGCAATAACGTTAGCAGAAACAGTAGCTGGAACGATTTTCGTTCCAGAAAAACATCACAATGAACACACACACATCTTAACGCCAAATTTTGGAACAGGTTTGCGGACGATTTTCACGGAATATCAAGCGTTAATTTGCATTATGGCGACAGGAATTGTGGTTCGGACGCTGGCGCCAGTCATTGAAGATAAACTTTCAGATCCAGCAGTAATCGTCATGGATGAATATGGTCAATTTATCATCAGTTTACTTTCCGGTCATGTTGGTGGAGCGAATGCGTTAACGGAGCAAATTGCTGAACTAACAGGTGGCGCGGCAGTTATTACAACCGCAACCGATCGGGCCAATGTGGCGGCGATTGATAATATCGCTAAACAATTAGACGGTTACTTGTCCAATTTTAAAGCAACAACGAAGCGTATCAATGGTTTACTAGCAGCAGGAAAAGAAGTCGGTTTGCACGTAGATGAACCGTTTGAAGTTGATACGCGAGGTTTTACTAACAAAGAAGTGAGTCCGCAAATTTTCATTTCAACTAAAAATAATTTACCGCCCGCAAAAATAGAACGAATCCAGCTAGTACCAAGACAATTTATTCTTGGAGTCGGTTGCAGAAAAGGCATTTCGGTAGAAACAATTGATCTAGCTTTTAGACATTTTTGTGAACAAGAAAACATACATCCACGAGCATTTCGTGCGATTCATAGTATTACACTCAAAGCCGAAGAACCAGCAATTTTACATTTAGCAGAAAAATGGGGCATCGAGTTCATCGTTCATTCGGCTGAGGAATTGCAAACTGTAGCTGAAAAATACCCAACATCCGCATTCGTTCAAAAAACCGTACAAGTAGGAAATGTCGCCTTATCATCAGCTGATATTGGTAGTAATGGAAACGTGATTACAAGCCGGTTTGCCGAAAATGGCGTGACATTTGCAGCTGGAAAATTAACTAAAAATAGTGAGGTGGCAAAATGATTTATGTAATCGGAATTGGCCCAGGAGACAAACGTTTAATGACTGGCGAAGCACTGCAAGCAATAGAAGACGCAGAGGTAATCGTTGGCTACGTAACATATATCAAACTAATTAAAGAGCTAATTAAGGATAAAGAAGTAGTGAAAACAGGCATGCGCCGCGAAATAGATCGTTGCCAAGAAGCCGTAAATATCGCATTAACAGGAAAAAAAGTGGCGGTTGTTTCAAGTGGAGACGCTGGGATTTATGGCATGGCTGGCTTAGTTTTAGAACTAGCCGAAAAAAGCGATCCCAATTTAGAAGTTAAAGTCATCCCAGGAATTACCGCAAGTATTGGAGCGGCTGCAGTTCTTGGTGCACCAATCATGCACGATTTTTGCCATATTAGTTTAAGTGATTTAATGACACCGTGGGAAGTAATCGAAAAACGTTTAACTCATGCTGCAATGGCCGATTTTGTTGTTTGTTTTTACAATCCAAGAAGTAAAGGCCGCGCCAACCATTTAGCGAACGCTTTTCAAAAGATGTTGGAGCATAAATCAGGAGATACGGTTGTTGGTATCGTCAAAGATGTCGGTCGAAAAGAAGAGCGGAAAATCATCACTACGATGCAAGATATCGACTATGAGTTAGTGGATATGACAACGATGGTCATTGTAGGAAACAAAGAAACATACGTAAAAAATGGCAAAATGATTACACCACGAGGCTACTCACTATGATTTTCGTGCTCGGAGGAACTTCGGATAGCTTGTTAATTAGCGACTGGCTAACTGAAACAAAACTTGCCTTTATTCTTTCAGTCGCAACAGATTACGGGGAAACATTGGCCAAGCAGCACGCCGAAACTGTATTTTGTGGCAGATTATCGAAAGAAGAAATGCTTGATAAATGGCATGCTGAAAATGTTGACCTCGTTATTGATGCAACCCATCCATTTGCGACAATCGTTTCTGAAACGGCGATGGAGGCTTGCAAGGAAGCGAACACTCCTTATGTTCGCTTCGAACGCACGAGCGAACAAACAGACAATACGTATTTGGTAGCGGATATCAATGAAGCATGTACAGTAGCAGCTAAACTTGGTCAGCGGATTTTTCTGACAACCGGCAGCAAAAATTTACCAGAATTTGTGGCTGGCTTAAAGGAGAAACATATTATTGCGCGCATTTTGCCAGTGTCGGATGTCATTCGTTCAGCAGAAGAACTCGGACTCGTTGCCGACCAAATCATCGGCATGAAAGGACCATTCACGAAAGAAGCGAACCGAACACAGCTAGAAATGACTGGGGCGGATGTTTTAATAACTAAAGAAAGCGGCAAACAAGGCGGCTTTCAAGAAAAACTTACAGCAGCTGCAGAACTAAATATTCCTGTCATTGTCATTCGCCGCAAAAAATTAAATTATCCAATCGAAATAAATCATATAACTGAACTACCAGAAATTTTGACACAATTGGAGGTCTACTAATGGGAAAAGTCATGTTAATTGGCGCAGGTCCAGGAGATGCACAATTACTAACTGTAAAAGGATTAGCCGCACTTCAAAAGGCGGATGTTATTGTATACGACCGTCTCGTTGAACCAGCGATGCTCCAAGAACGAAAAGCTAGCTGTAAACTAATTTATGTAGGAAAAGAGCCTTTACATCATCCAATTCCTCAAGATGAAATCGAGCAAATTCTTGTAAGAGAAGCCGCAACTAATGAACTGGTTGTACGTTTAAAAGCAGGCGATCCTTATGTGTTTGGGCGCGGCGGGGAAGAAGGAGAAACACTTTATAAAGCAGGAATTCCTTTTGAAGTTATTCCAGGAATCACATCTGCAATTGGCGGACTTGCTTATGCGGGAATTCCAGTGACACATCGCGATTTTGCTTCAAGTTTTCACGTGATTACTGGTCATTTGAAAAAAGGACGCGACCCGCTAGATTGGGAAGCACTTGCGCGACTTGAAGGAACGCTCGTTTTCCTGATGGGAATGACAAATTTGCCTAATATTTGCGCGAATCTACTTGAAAATGGTCGCAAAGCAGAAACGGGTGTTGCGATTGTACAATGGGCATCGCGCGGCAAACAATTAACGGTTACGGGAAATTTGCAAACAATCGAGCAAAAAGTAGCAGAATCCGGTATTTCCTCCCCAGCGCTTATCGTTGTTGGCGATGTGGTGAGCTTACGACCGCAACTGAACTTTTTTGAAGAAATGCCCCTTTTCCATACAAAAGTATTACTTCCAAGAGCACGTGCTGGAAAAAGTATGCTCGCGGAACAAATTCGCGATTTAGGCGGAGAAGTAACGATGTATCCAAATATTCAAGTTTTGGATGTTGCGCCAACGAAAACAAAAGCAGAACTTGGTGAAGTAAGCGAACTTCTTTTTACATCCAAAGAAGCTGTAGAACGATTTTTCGACTATTTAGCCACGCTTGATTTAGATATTCGGTCTTTAAAAAATACCCATCTTACAGCAATCGGCAAGCAAACAAAAGAAGCATTTAGCGAAAAAGGCATTATCCCAGATAGCTTCATTAAAAGACGGAGCACGGAATTGATTTTAGAGCATCTAGTGCGATTCCAAAACAATGCGAGCAACTTGATTATCGGGAGCGTGGTTGATACAGCTGAAGTTAGCACGATTTTATCCGAAGTGGAAGCACTCGAAATGATGCCGCTATACGATATGCGCCCAGTGACCGAGCGCCCATTTGACCTCGAAAGCTTTGAACAAGTGTGTTTCTCTAGCTCGCGTTCCGTCCAAAATCTCCTCGATGTTTTAACAACCGAGGAAAAAGCAATTTTACAAACGAAAACGATACTTTCGATTGGAAGATTCACAAGCGCAACCCTGCAATCATTCGGCATTAACGATTTTATAGAAGCTGAAACTGCCACACCTGAGAGCTTAATCGAACTAATCCAAAAAACAAAAGTAGAAGGAGTACCGCAATGAAAAAAGCCATTTTAGTTGTTAGTTTTGGTACTAGTTATCCAGAAACAAGAGAAAAAACCATTGATGCATGCGAAAAAAGAGTGGCCCAAGAATTTCCAGATTACAACGTGTTTCGCGCGTTTACATCGAATAAAATTATCAAAAAACTAAAAACCCGCGACAATATGCACATCAACACGCCAAGTCAAGCACTGAACCAACTAAAAGAATTAGGCTACAAAGAAGTCATTATTCAGTCGCTACATATTATTAGCGGTGGCGAATTTGAAAAAATCACTGCTCAAGTGGAAAAATTCAAGCCCGATTTTGATTCCATTATCGTCAGCCAACCGCTACTTGATTCCAAAGATGATTACGAAAAAGCAATCGAAGCAATTCGCCATCAAATGCCTCCTTTGAAAGAACAAGAAGCTTTAATTCTTATGGGCCACGGCTCGAAACATCATGCTTTCAGCGCCTATGCTTGCCTTGATCATATGCTTTTAAACGAACCAATCTATCTTTGTGCCGTAGAAAGCTACCCCGGTTTGGATCAAGTAATTGAACGATTGCAACAAGCAGAAATCAAAAAAGCACATTTAATGCCATTTATGCTAGTAGCAGGGGATCACGCGACGAACGATATGGCTTCCGATGACGAAGATTCTTGGAAAAGTACACTAGAACAATCTGGTATCCAAACCGAATGTCATTTGCAAGGATTAGGCGAGAACGAACGAATCCAAGCCCAATTTATCGACCACATCCACACGGCAATAGAAAGGGTGAAAGCACGTGGCTAAATTTTACGGCATTGGCACAGGCCCGGGTGACAGCAAACTAGTCACAATGGAAGCCGCAGAACGACTAGGGAAATTAGCCATTCTCTACACTCCCCAACCGAAAAAAGGCGGCGAAAGCTTAGCTAAGAAAATCGTCAGCCCGTATTTAAAAGACACGCTTATCGTTAAAGAACGTCATTTTCCAATGAGTTATAACAAAGAGGAAAAAATGCTGGCGTGGAAGGCGATTGCAGAAGAAGTCAAAACAGATGTTCAAAATGGGCACGATGTTGGTTTCATCACACTAGGCGACCCAATGGTTTATAGCACATATAGCTATTTACTAGAACAGTTAAAAGGCGAAATTGAAACAGTTACGCTAGCGGGTATTTCTTCCTTTTCGAATATCGCTTCCAAAATTGAATTACCACTTGTGATGGACGAGGAAAGTTTTGCCGTTATCCCGGTCACAGCAGGCGCTGAAAAAATCGAACAAGCGCTCAAATTATTTGATACCGTAGTTTTCATGAAAGCAGCAAGCAATTTACCCCTTCTTACGACATTACTAAAAAAACTGAATTTGCTTGATGCAGCGGTTGTAGTAAGCGATGTTGCCATGGCGACAGAAAAAATCACTTACGGCATGCAAGACATAAATCCAGAAGATAAAATGTCATATTTTACCACGATTATCGTGAAAAAAAGAAGGGAGCAATATAAATGAAAAAATTATGGAAGTTTCTACCATTTGTTTTAATCGGCGTTATTTATTTTACTTTAACAAACCCAGAATCCGCACACGCAATGCATATTATGGAGGGGTTTTTACCAGTTAAATGGGCCATATTTTGGCTGATTGTCTTTATCCCTTTCCTTGTACTTGGTTTAATGCGCATTCGTAAATTAATTGCCATAGATAAAAATAATAAATTACTACTAGCATTATGCGCGGCCTTTATCTTTGTTCTTTCGGCACTAAAAATCCCATCGGTTACAGGATCTTGTTCTCATCCGACTGGTGTTGGCCTGGCAACCGTCATGTTCGGTCCACTCGTTGTCAGCGTTCTAGGCGTGATTGTCTTACTTTTCCAAGCGTTACTACTTGCACACGGCGGGATTACAACCCTTGGCGCGAACGCAATGTCAATGGCTGTAATTGGCCCAATGGTCGGTTTTGTCGTGTACAAACTAGCTCGTAAATTAAACTGCAATAAAAGTGTTTCGATTTTCTTATGTGCGATGACAGCTGACTTAGCGACCTACCTCACCACCAGCGTTCAGCTCGGAGTCGTTTTCCCAGATCCAGCATCCGGCATGATGGCTTCGATTCTAAAATTCATGGCGATTTTCTGTGTGACTCAAGTTCCAATCGCGATTGCAGAAGGCCTGCTGACAGTAGTTATGTACAATCTTATTAGCAAAAATTTACCAGAAAAGGTGGCACAATTACGATGAAAAAAATAAATATCAATGTCATTTTAATTCTATTAGTTGTTTTGTTAATGGTGAGTCCGTTTTTCTTCAATAAAACAGGTGAGTACGGCGGTTCAGACGGAGAAGCAGAGGCAGAAATCACTAAAATTGACCCAAGCTATGAACCATGGTTTGAACCACTTTATGAACCAAAAAGTGGCGAAATTGAAAGTTTATTATTTACACTGCAAGGCTGTATCGGAACAGGAATTATCGCTTATGTCATTGGTGTGAGTCGTGGCAAGCGGAAAGCTGAGACCGATGTTAACCATTGATAAATATGCGTATCAAAACCGGTGGATTGCGTTTTCACCATCAGCAAAAGCTTTATTTTATGTCGCAATTCTCATAGTCGCGTTAACCGGCCCCGTGCTCGTCCAAGCCATCCTATTCTTGTGCATGGTGCCACTGACGCTCTATGTTGTAAAAATTCACTTTAAACAATATTTGAAATGGCTCCTTTTACCATTTTCATTCCTACTTTTTAGCTTACTATCGATTCTTATTTCGATTTCCAAAGATCCAAGCAGTTTTCTCGCTTCGATTTCGATTGGTAGTTTTTATCTCGGGATTTCTGATGTGACGATTACGACGGCGACCCAAGTTTTTTTTCGAAGTATCGCTTGCTTAGCGGCAACCTACTTTTTCGTCTTAACCGTTCCCGTGGTACAATTAACGAAAGTGATGAAGCAAATTTTTATCCCAAAAGTGCTCATTGAACTAACGATTTTAATTTACCGCTTCATCTTTATTTTCTTAGAAGAAGCGGCGGCGATTCGAAAAGCACAGAGCCTTCGTTTCGGGTATCACGGCCTGAAAAATAGTTATCGGTCATTCGGAATGCTCGTCAATACTTTATTCAATCGTGTCATGAAAAGATATAATGAAATGGTTGTAACACTTGATGTGAAGCTATATCAAGGAGAATTTCATATCTAGGAGGAAGCCAATTTGCTTAAAACAGAACATATTTCATTCCAATACGAAGATGGCAAACAAGCCTTAACGGATGTTTCAATTGATTTAGAAAAAGGCAATATAATCGGCCTTATTGGTGCGAATGGCTCCGGAAAATCGACACTTTTTATGCAGCTATTAGGCATTAACAAGCCAACTTCTGGCACAGTTTATTTTGACGGAAAACCACTTGCTTACAATAAAAAAGCACTGTTTGCTTTACGAAAAAAGGTGAGCATCGTTTTCCAAGATCCGGATCAACAAATCTTTTATTCGAATGTTCGTGATGACGTGGCTTTCGCACTTCGAAATTTAGGTGTAAGCGAAAGTGAAGTAGAATCGCGCGTGACGAATGTGCTTGAGATTGTTGGTGCAACGGAATTTCAACATAAACCAGTCCAATATTTAAGTTATGGCCAAAAAAAACGTGTCGCTATTGCCGGCGCCCTTGTTCTCGACACAGATTGGTTGTTGCTAGATGAACCAACCGCGGGACTCGATCCCATCGGCAAAAAAATAATGATGGAAATTATCGAACGTTTGGCAAATCAAGGGAAAAAGATTCTTATTTCGAGTCATGATATCGATTTGATTTATGAAATTTGCGACTATGTCTATATGTTAAAAGACGGAGCAGTTCTTACAGACGGGGAAACGAGCAGTGTTTTCTTAGAGAAAAGTAATATCGAACAAGCGGGATTAGTACAGCCTTGGCTTATCAAATTGCACCAACAAGCAGGCTATCCACTGTTCAAAAAAGAAGCCGATTTTTTCGCGCATACAGGGAAGGTGACTAATTAATGGTACAGCAAATAATGATACAAGGCACGGCCTCCGATGCGGGAAAAAGCGTGCTAGTCGCGGGCTTATGCCGTCTATTTAAAAATAAAGGCAAGCGGGTCGTCCCGTTTAAATCGCAAAATATGTCGCTTAATTCTTTTATTACAGCTACAGGGGATGAAATGGGCCGCGCGCAAGTGTTCCAAGCAGAAGCAGCCGGCGTTTTTCCAGATGTCCGGATGAATCCCGTATTACTTAAACCAACCAATGATCGCCAGTCGCAAGTCATTTTTATGGGCTCGATTTTAGATAATATGGATGCCGTGACGTACCATGATTTCAAACAAACACTTATTCCGAAAATCCAAGCAGTTTACCAGAGTTTAGCGGATGAAAATGATATCATTGTACTAGAAGGCGCCGGAAGTCCAGCCGAAATCAATTTAAACGACCGTGATATCGTAAATATGGGCATGGCGAAAATGGTCGATGCTCCCGTCGTGTTAGTTGCTGATATCGACAAAGGTGGCGTGTTCGCTTCGATTTATGGCACAATCATGCTCTTAAAAGAAGAAGAACGTGCTCGGCTCAAAGGAGTTATCATCAATAAATTCCGCGGAGATGTGGCACTTTTGCAACCGGGGATTGATATGATTGAAGAACTGACGAGTGTCCCAGTTATTGGTGTGATTCCGTATGCCAATCTCCAACTAGAAGAAGAGGATAGTGTGTCACTTAGCGGAAAAAATTACGTACCAGATAGCTCCGCGCTACTTGATATTGCGATTATCTGTTTACCACGGATATCTAATTTCACAGACTTTCATATTCTAGAAATTCAACCCGACATAAGTGTACGTTACATACGAAATATAGCTGATTTTGGAAACCCAGATTTAGTCATTATTCCAGGAAGTAAAAATACACTAGAAGATATGGCTTTTCTTGAAGAATCCGGCCTTAAAAATGCCATTCAAAACTATGCTGAAAATGCGGGAAAAGTCATTGGGATTTGCGGAGGCTACCAAATGCTCGGCCAAAAAATGCTCGATCCAAATCAAGTGGAAAGTAAACAACTGGAAATTGCTGGACTTGGTTTGCTAGACACCGAAACCATTTTTCTCGACCAAAAACGTACCACCCAAATTACCGGCATGACGCTTTCCGACGAACCAGTCGAAGGTTATGAAATTCATATGGGGCAGACAACGCGCGGCGAGAATACCAACCCATTTTGTGAAATTAAAGCAGTGAACGGCAATCAAGAAACCCACCAAGATGGCGCCATTTCCGCAAATAACCACATTATTGGCACATACATCCACGGTATTTTTGACAACGATATTTTCCTAGGAAATCTGTTCAATGAGCTGCTGAAAAACAAACACCAACTCGTTTATCCACATGAAATTATTAACCTGAAAGAACATAAAGAACAAGAATACGACAAATTAGCGGCCCTTTTAGAAGCAAATATTCAAATGGACCAACTAGAAAAAATCATGAAAGGAGAAAAAATATGCGTATCTACACAAAAACCGGCGATAAAGGAATGACAAGAATTATTGGGGGGAGCAAAGTAAGCAAAGATAATATCCGTATCGATGCTTACGGTACTTTGGATGAACTTAATTCACTCGTTGGCTACACGATTACAACCCTTGGAACTGAACCAGAAATTCAAGCCGAACTGGAGCAAATTCAACAACAATTATTTGATGCAGGAGGAGATCTTGCAACCGAAGAAGGAAAGCGCGCGTATAAACTAACGAGCGAACCGGTTGCTTGGCTAGAAGACAGAATTGATATCTACGCTGATGAACCACCAGAAATCGAAAAATTCATCTTACCAGGCGGAACACAAGCTGCCTCGTTACTACACATGGCCAGAACCGTAACAAGAAGAGCCGAACGTGAAATCGTTGGCATGCTAAAAATCGCTTCCAGCAACGAAGAAGTGTTAAAATATGTCAATCGCTTATCCGATTACTTTTTCGCTGTTGCCAGAGTAGTCAATTACCGCGCTGGCGAAACAGATATTTTTTACAAAAATTCGGAGCTCGTTTTCCGCAATAAAAAGAAATAACAAAAAACCTCTCCAGACCTAAATCCGGAGAGGTTTTCCTTTTTAAAAGCGTTGAATTAAAAATACGCCAACGAGCATTAACAACACACCAATCATTCGGTAACGGTTAATCGGATGAGGAATAACCCCGAAAAAGCCAAAATGATCAATAATAAGTGCAATAATCATTTGTCCACAAAGTGCTAAAACAACTGTCATTGCCGAGCCAAGTAATGGTAAAAGTAAAATGTTCGAAGTTACAAATAATACTCCAAGCGCACCGCCAGTGAAAACCCACCAAGGAATTCGGCCAACACCTTTTAGCTGAAAAGTCAAACGACGCTCCACGATTAAACAAACCAGTGTGAGCAAAGTCGTCCCAACTAAAAAGGAAATAAATGATGCCACAAAAGGAGAACCAACAGTTAGCCTAAGTTGGCTATTAATCGACGTTTGAATCGGGGAAAGTAGTCCAGAAACAAGTCCCATTGCCATAAACAGTAATAATGATTTGGATGATCTTTTTGTCATGTTTTCTCCTCCTTTTAAAATCGTTGCATCAAGTAAATGCCACCGAACATTAATATAACGCCAAGTAAACGTTCGATATTAATTTCATGCATTGGCACTTGAAATAAACCAAAGTTATCAATTACAATAGCCATAATCATTTGTCCACAAACCGTAATCATAACGAGCAGAGCAGAACCAAGTCGCGGCAAAAGTAAAATATTAGCTGTTAAGAAAATAACGCCTAGTGTTCCACCGCCAACCCAGATATACCAAGGATTCGAGGCAATCATTTCTGATGATATTGGCCATGATTTTTGTGTAAATAAGCAAACAATAAGTAAAACAGTCGTCCCTACCATAAAAGAAACCCACGAAGCTAAAAACGGGGATTTCGTATATGTACTAAGTCGTGTATTGATGGCCGTTTGAACTGGTAATACCATCCCAGCTAACAAACCTGATACAATAAATAATATAATCAAAAATTTCCCTCCCTTTTATCACAATGAGATAATTATAAAATAAAAGCGGGGCAAAAAGATAGTATTTAATTCAAAGCGAGGTTTTTTTATGAAAATTCGTATTATCGGATCAGTCGGAAGCGGCAAAACGACATTAGCTAAAAAACTTTCCGAATGGCAGCAAATCGACTATTTTGAAACGGACCGCATCGTCTGGAAACGAGAAGAAACCGAAGTAAGACGAACAGATTCCGAAAAAGCAGCCCTATTAACCACCATCCTGCAAAATGAAAATTGGATTATCGAAGGCGTCCACCTCGAAGATTGGGCGACCGAAAGCATTACCCAAGCAGATGCGATTATTTTCCTTGATTTACCTAAAAAGCAAATCCGCTCCCAACTCATCAAACGTCAAATCAAACAATTACTACGACTAGAAGCCGCACACTATCCCATCCGTTTAACCATGCTCAAGAAAATGTTTTACTGGGATGAACTATTTGAAAAACGAACAAAACCATTAATTACCGAACAAATCGCGCAAAACCCCGAAAAATGGCTAATCATCAAAGAAAACACCAATATCCAAGTTATTCAAAAAAGGTTATTGCAAATGAAAGCAACACAAAATAATTCTTTTTGACAGAATTCACTACTATATATAGAAGAAAAACGGTTTTTTAATCTTACAAAAGCTATTTTCAGAAAACTACACCAATTTTATATGACTAAATGATGGCAAATGTTACAAATTGAAGAAACCTACATATCATTTGAGCGAGTAATAGCTATTTACCAATAATTTAACCAAATCATATAAATAGTAAAGATTTCTTAAATTCAGCAAAATAGACCTCCAGATGGATTGCAATTGTCGTAAAAGTAACGTATTCTAGTACCATCAAAGGATTCGTAGACAGAAAGGCGTGACGACAGCTGAAATATAGAAAATTATCCAAAAAGAAGAAGAAAAGACTAATTGGAATAGCAGGAATTTTACTTCTAGTTATTTTAGTAGGAGTCATTGCATCCGTTGTCAGGCAGCAATATTTAATTATGACTGCACCAGAACCGGACCCAGCATATCATTCCAAACAGCAAAATTTCCTAAATGAACTTTCGCCCCGTGCGCAAGAAATTCAAGCCAAACATGGAATTTTAACAAGTATCACACTTGCCCAAGCAATTTTAGAATCCGACTGGGGCCAAAGCGGTTTAGCCCAAAAAGGCAACAATTTATTTGGTGTCAAAGGGAAAGCCCCGCAACCAATGGTCACGATGACGACGAAAGAATTTGTAGACGGAAACTGGATTGAAATCAATGCTAATTTCCGCAAATATAAAGACTGGAACGAGTCACTCGATTCCCATGCAGAACTTTTTCTGAAAGGTACTTCTTGGAATAAAGATAAGTACAATGGAGTCGTTGCAGCAGACGATTATAAAAAAGCCGCACAAGAATTACAATCAGCTGGCTACGCAACAGACCCAGATTATGCGGAGAAATTAATCAATATTATTGAAAGATACGACCTAGCATTGTACGATCGAATTGAAGACAAGATTTACTACGATACCAAATCAACCGGCTATGGTAACGTGAAAAAAGATGTATCTGGCGCGGTTTGGACCAAGCCATATGGACTAGCTGGAGCGTTAAAAGTAGAGGAAATTAACTACTATAAACGAGAAGATTTGAAACTTTTACGCGAAGCTAAGACCGATAGCGGCGTTTGGTACCAAATTTCCGTAGATACCGAGCCACTTGGATGGGTAAAACAAGAATTAATCGAAAAAAAATAGAAAATGACCGAAAAAGAGCAAAATGACTTGTCTTATTTATAGGCAAAAAGTCCTTTACAAGCTCTTTTTCTTTTTTATTTTCATACGCTTCATCTTTCTAGAATTGCTCTATCAAAGCGCTAAGCCCAGATTGTAACATAAGTAATGTAAAAGTAATGTGTATTACAAGGCTGGTTTGATAGAATGAAATAGTTGTTTTAAAGAACACCTGTTTCCAGTTTTTCAAAAGCTGGAACGATAATTCAAAGAAGGATGTGCAATAAATCATTATGTTACAACTCGCAAAGAAGCATTTGGTGACAATTGGTCTAGGAATTACAATTACATTATGCGCCTTACCAATCCACTCCCAAGCTGCTGGTCTAGAGGACGGCCTGACTTCCAAGCAAGAGAAGTTTATTAATGAGATTGCGCCGCATGCTCAAAAAGTGCAAAGAGAACATGGTATTTTAGCAAGTATTACTATTTCGCAAGCAATTTTAGAATCTAATTGGGGCGAGAGTAAACTAGCAAAAGACGGTAACAATTTATTCGGAATTAAAGGCTCTTATAATGGAGCATCGATTAAATTACCAACTAGAGAACACAATGGTGTTGTTTGGGTTGGAACGGACGCTGTTTTCCGTGCGTACCCAGGCTGGTATGAATCCATGAATGACCACGCACTTTTATTTGTCAAAGGACCATCTTGGAATCCGAAATTATACGGTGGGCTAATCAAAGAGTACAATTTTGAAAAAGCCGCTGTTGCACTTGGCAAAACTGGCTATTCGTCTGATCCAGAGTATGCAGCAAAACTAATTGACCTCATCAAAAAAGCAAATTTAAATAAATACGATACCGTTTATAGTGAACGTGTATCTGATAAAGCAATCAAAGCAGCTGGAGAAATAGCTATCAAAGATAATTGCTTTGTTTGGTCCGCTCCCGGTGGTACAAAAGGGGCGAAACCAGTAGCAAGTACGTCCAAATATTTTAGTCGCCAAGTTTCGATTAATCAAGAAGTAAAAGTAACCGACTCTAATATTACTTGGTACCAAATCCATCAAAACGGAGAATCAATCGGTTGGATTGAAAGTACGTCAGTTAAAAACTTCTATCAATTAGAAGATTATTCGCCAACTGTCGATGCCTTACTAAAAACCGATGATAATAATCGTTTAGTCATCAACATGGATATCGATACATCCGAACTACACAAAACCAAATTAGCGAAGGCTGACACAAAAGAAAAAACAGCCTTTAATTTACCTTTACTTAACGTCCAATCCATTGTATGGTAAGTAACGCGCAAAAAAGCTGAATAGATTACTCGGCTTTTTTTGCGTTTTCAAAGGATTTTTAGAAAGAAACTGTTATAATGTAAAAGGAGTTTATAAGGAGGGTTATTAATATGGATGAACAATTAAAAATGTTAAAAGCACTAACCGATGCAAAAGGTATTCCCGGTAACGAGCGCGCAGTAAGAAACGTGTTCCGCGAATATATCGAACCACTAGCGGATAGTTTTGAAACAGACGGCTTAGGAAGTGCTGTGGCGAAAAAAGTGGGCAACGAAGATGGACCTAAAATTATGATTGCTGGCCATTTAGATGAAGTAGGCTTTATGGTAACGCAAATTGATGATAAAGGCTTTATTAAATTTCAAACAGTGGGCGGCTGGGTTTCCCAAGTAATGCTCGCACAAAAAGTAACCATCGTGACGCGTTCCGGCGAAGAAATCACCGGAGTTATCGGTTCTAAACCACCACATGTGATGTCAGCAGCTGAACGCCAAAAATCATTTGATATTAAAGATATGTTTATCGATGTTGGCGCAGTAGATAAAGCAGAAGTGGAAAGCTACGGCATCCGTCCTGGCGACATGATCGTTCCCGCTTTTGATTTTACTGTAATGAAAAACGAGAAATTCTTGCTGGCGAAAGCATGGGATAACCGTATTGGCCTTGCAATTGCCATTGAAGTACTTAAAAACTTACAAAAAGAACAACATCCAAATATCGTTTACGGTGTTGGGACGGTTCAAGAAGAAGTCGGTTTACGTGGCGCGAAAACAGCCGCACATTTCGTACAACCCGATATCGGTTTTGCCGTTGATGTCGGCATCGCGGGAGATACTCCGGGCGTAACAGACAAAGAAGCGATGAGCAAAATGGGCGAAGGTCCACAAATCGTTATTTATGACGCATCAATGGTAGCACACGCTGGTCTTCGTGATTTTGTCACAGACGTAGCGGACGAATTATCCATTCCTTACCAATTTGAAGCAATTCCAATGGGCGGAACAGATTCTGGTTCGATTCATTTAACAGGAAACGGAATCCCGTCACTATCAATTACCATTGCAACACGCTACATTCATTCTCATTCCTCGATGCTACACCGTGATGATTTTGAAAATGCAGTGAAACTAATTACCGAAGTAGTAAAACGTTTAGATAAAGAAAAAGTAACAGAAATTCGCTTAGGTTGAGTTTCGAGAAAAGAGGACAACTTTAATGGAACAGATTCAATCAGTAAAAAACGACCGTGTCAAAACATGGAAAAAATTGCAAACGAGAAAAGGCCGCGATAAAACTGGAACTTATTTGGTGGAAGGCTTTCATTTAGTCGAAGAAGCATTACGTCAAGATGGTTTAGTACTGGAGCTGCTTGTTTCAAGTGGTGTTTCTGTTCCAGAAGAGTGGTTAAAAGGCGATTATGATGTGTTTGAAATTAGCGCAGAAATCAGCCACTTAATTAGCGAAACGATGACAGAGCAAGGCGTCTTTGCGGTCGTTGCGACATCTGAACCTGATATGATGCTTTTATATGGTAAGAAATTATTACTTGTAGACGCAGTACAAGACCCAGGGAATGTTGGGACGTTAATTCGTACGGCTGATGCTGCTGGTTATGATTGTGTCGTGCTCGGTCGAGGTAGTGCAGACTTATATAATCCAAAAGTAATTCGTAGCACACAAGGTAGCCATTTTCATATTCCCGTTATTCAAGCAGATTTATTTGATTGGATTGCGAATTTAGAAGAAGAGGGCGTGCCGGTAATCGGCGCAGTTTTAGATGACCAAGCGAAGTCATTAAACGACATGCCAAAACGCGAAACATTAGCTTTAATGGTCGGAAATGAAGGAAACGGTATTTCGCCTGAATTGCAAGATCGTCTTTCCGAAAAAGTATACATTCCTATTTACGGCGACAGCGAGTCTTTAAATGTAGCTGTTGCAGCAGGAATTTTACTGTACGGTTTAAGAAAATAATAAAAAGTGGTGACTAAGGTTATTCAGGCCTAGTCACCACTTTTTTAAATTTCTTCCTGTTTTTCCATTTCTACTTCACGAATCGCCACACGTTTTAAATCAGCTACAACGCTATGCATGTAATCAAACGCTGCACCCCAGTCAATGCCAGTAAAGAAGCCGCTCGAACTACCTGTCGAGATAATCGTTACTTCTGTTTCGCCATGGAAATTATTAATGTTGACGAATAACGCCGCCCGGTTAGAGGAGCGCAAATAAAATTTTTCGCAAGCAAGAGTCGCAAGTTCGCCGAAATCAAACGTTCTAATCTCAGAAAAAACGATATTCGATCCTACTTGCCCGGCTTTGATTATTTCGAAGGTTTCAGAAACATCTGTTTTAACAATGTATCGAATGGATGGCATGATAGCCGCCTCCTTCATAAATCTATCTTAGTTATAGTGTAAGCCCAGAAGGATACTTTGGTCAATTGATATATCGCTTACTTAATATAAGCAACATAACATTTATTAGTTACTTTCTGATGATAGATATGGTACAATAACGTTAGAGGTGAGAATTATGACTGATGCACATACAGTATGTCCGAAGTTTGAATCGGCGTTCCAATTACTAGGTAAACGCTGGACTGGACTTATCATCAATGTCTTACTGACTGGTCCAAAAAGGTTTAAACAAGTTGCCGCTGAGATCCCACAAATGAGTGATCGGGTGCTTGCAGAACGTTTGAAGGAACTTGAGGAAATGGATATTTGCTTGAGACAAGTTTATCCAGAAACTCCTGTACGCATTGAATATGAACTAACCGAAAAAGGCAAAGCACTCCAAGAAGTAATGCTCGAAGTCCAGTGTTGGGCGGATAAATGGGTGGAAGTACCTAATTAAAAAGAAATAATCTCTCCTGTTAAATTTGGGGAGATTATTTTTTAGCTTGAATCTTTCGTAGAACCATACTATAATAGAAACTATCTAAATAAGTAAAGACAATGAAAGAGCCAAGTAGCAACCTGAGTCTGTGTAGGGAGAAGTGGTCAAAGACTGAAAGCCACTTTACAAACGAATTTGTGAACATTTCACCTCTGGAGTCGCCGCCGGGAAGCACAATTAGTGTGAAGGTGGTCCGGTTACTAAGCCGTTATCGAATTTTGAGTGGGAACAAATTTTTTGTTCTTATTAGGGTGGTACCGCGAGAAGTCTCGTCCCTTTGTGGATAGAGCTTTTTTATTTTGTCTAAAAAGAAGGAGTGAACGGTATGTTAGAACAGTTACAGACGCTGAAAAGTGAAGCAGAAACACAAATCAACGAAGCAGCAGACTTAAAAACTTTAAACGACTTACGGGTAAAATACCTTGGTAAAAAAGGCCCGATGACCGAAATCATGAAACAAATGGGGAAACTTTCTGCAGAAGAAAGACCAAAAATGGGTTCGCTTGCTAATGAAGTACGTACAGCTTTAACAGAAGCTATTTCCAGCAAGCAACAAATTCTCGAAACAGCCGCAATCAATGAAAAACTAAAAGCAGAAACTATTGACGTTACGTTACCAGGAACTGCGCCGAGCATCGGAACCAAACATTTGCTAACACAAGTTATTGAAGAAATGGAAGATATGTTCATTGGTATGGGCTATGAAATCGCAGAAGGTCCAGAAGTAGAACTAGATTACTACAACTTCGAGGCGCTAAATTTACCAAAAGATCATCCAGCGCGCGATATGCAAGATAGCTTCTATATTACAGAAAATACTTTACTACGTACCCAAACTTCTCCAGTACAAGCAAGAACAATGGAGAAACATGACTTCTCTAAAGGGCCAATCAAAGTTATTTGCCCAGGGAAAGTGTACCGCCGCGATAATGATGACGCGACTCACTCGCACCAATTCACACAAATCGAAGGGCTTGTAGTTGGCGAAAATATCACTTTTGCTGATTTAAAAGGAACGCTAACAGTCCTTGCAAAAACAATGTTTGGTGAAGAACGTGAAATTCGTCTTCGTCCATCATTCTTCCCGTTCACAGAACCATCCGTTGAAATGGATATCTCTTGTTTCAAATGTGGCGGTAAAGGTTGCCGCGTTTGTAAAGGAACTGGTTGGATTGAAATTTTAGGAAGCGGAATGGTACATCCAAACGTCCTTGAAATGTCTGGGATTGATTCCACGCGTTACAGCGGCTTTGCTTTCGGCTTAGGACCTGAACGTGTTGCAATGTTGAAATATGCGGTGGATGATATTCGCCACCTTTACACAAATGATTTACGCTTTACGAAGCAATTCCAAAGTACAGAAACGGGGGAAATCTAATGTTAGTTTCATATAATTGGGTCAAAGAATTTTTCCAAGACTTCCCGTTAACGGCGGAAGAGCTAGGAGAAGCGATTACAAGAACAGGTATTGAAATCGAAGGCGTAGAAGAATTAAGCGCTAGTTTGAAAAATGTTGTGGTTGGCGAAGTATTATCATGCGAACGCCACCCCGATGCAGAAAAATTAAATAAATGTCTCGTTCAAACAGATGAAGCAGAACCAGTTCAAATTATCTGCGGAGCTCCAAATGTTGCCGCTGGTCAAAAAGTCATCGTTGCCAAAGTTGGTGCAAGACTTCCAGGCGGACTTAAAATTAAACGTGCTAAATTACGCGGCGAAGTATCAGAAGGCATGATTTGTTCACTTGCAGAACTTGGCTTTGAAAGTAAAGTCGTGCCAAAAGCATACGCAGATGGCATTTACGTATTACCAGAACATGTTGAAGTGGGTGTAAGTGCAATCACGTTACTTGGCTTAGATGATGCTATCCTTGATATGGCAATCACTCCAAACCGTGCCGACGCATTAAGCATGAACGGCGTAGCTCACGAGGTTGGCGCGATTATCCATCAAAAACCAGCCCAACCAACTCAGCCCGACGTATCCGAAAAAGGGAAAGCTGATGCATTTATTTCTGTAGAAGTAGAAAATCCAGCTGACACACCTTACTATGCGATTAAAATGATCGAAAACATCGAAATCAAAGAATCCCCACTATGGCTACAAACAAAACTAATGAAAGCGGGTATCCGTCCACATAATAACGTTGTAGATGTAACCAACTACATCAACTTATTATACGGCCAACCTTTGCACTCATTTGACTATGATAAAATCGGCAGCAAAAAAATTGTCGTACGTTCTGCAAAAGAGCAAGAAGAAATTACGACACTTGATGGCGAGAAAAGAGCATTACAAGCGGGCCATACAGTTATTACGAACGGAACAGAACCAATTGCTATTGCTGGTGTTATGGGCGGCGAATTTTCCGAAGTAACCGAGAGCACAACAACTGTAGCGCTAGAAGGAGCAATCTTCAGTAGTTCCTCTATCGGTAAAGCATCACGCGAATTATACCTACGTACCGAAGCAAGTATTCGTTACGATAAAGGCTCTGATGCATGGAAAGTAGAAAAAGCACTTGCGCACGGCGGAGCACTTATCGCTGAACTTAGTGGTGGAACGCTTGTTGGCGGTGTAGTAGAAGTAGATAACCGTGAAAAAGCAGTAAATAAAATCGAAACAAGCTTAACACGCATTAACCGTATTTTAGGAACAGCAATTACACTTGCAGAAATCGAAACTATTTTTGCTCGTTTAGGATTTGTGTTAGAAGTAAAAGACGACACATTAATTATCGAAGTACCTACAAGACGTTGGGATATTACGATTGAAGCGGATATTTTAGAAGAAGTAGCACGTATTTACGGTTACGATGAAATTCCAGTAACTCTTCCAGCAACAAGCACAACAGGTGGCTTATCAGACAGCCAAAAAGCCCGTCGTGTGATGCGCGCTTATTTAGAAGGAGCTGGACTTAACCAAGCGTTAACGTATTCCTTAACTTCCAAAAAAGATGCGACTCGTTTAGCATTATCTGATGAAAAAACAGTGGCGCTATCAATGCCGATGAGCGAAGAACATAGCCATTTAAGAACAAGTATCGTCCCACAATTAATTCGTAGCGCAAGTTATAATATCGCTCGTAAAAATATGGACGTAGCACTTTACGAAATGGGAACCGTGTTTTACGCAACAGAAGGCGACAATTTACCAATCGAACAAGAGCATTTAGCTGGCCTAATCACTGGGAACTGGCATGTTGCAGATTGGCAAAAAACACCAAAACCAGTAGACTTCTTCGTTTTAAAAGGAATTGTCGAAGGTTTAGTGAACAAATTAGGAATTAAAGCTGAACTGCACTGGCAGCAAACAGAAAAAGAAGAATTACACCCAGGAAGAACAGCAAGCATCGTTTTAGAAGGACAAGAAATCGGTTATCTTGGCGCGCTTCATCCAGCAGTAGAAGCAAACTATGATTTAAAAGAAACCTATGTATTTGAAATCAATGTAGCGGCTTTACTTGATGCAACAAAAGAAAAAGTTGTTTATCATCCAATTCCACGCTACCCAGAAATGACGCGCGACTTAGCTTTACTTGTCGACAAAGATACTGACCACGCTGCGATTTCTCAAGTAATCAAAGAGCACGGCGGAAACTTACTAGTCAACATCGAGCTATTTGATATTTTCGAAGGAGAAAGCCTTGGCGAAAATAAAAAATCACTCGCATATACATTAACATTCCTAGACGCCGAAAGAACATTAGTCGAAGAAGACGTCCAAAAGGCAACAAACAAAGTAGTGGAAGCATTACAAACAAAACTAAATGCAGTTATCCGCTAAATGGAAAAACTAACTGGAGCCGTTCCAGTTAGTTTTTTTATGCTACTTTCCTCTTTTAGTACTTCACCAACTTAAATAACACATGGTATACTAATGTCATATGACAGAGAAAAAAGGACGAGAAAAATGACCTACGTAGAAATGAAAGATGTCTCTAAATTTTATCAAATGGGAGAAAATGTTGTTACAGCTAATGACAAAATCAATTTTGGGATAAATAAAGGTGAATTTGTTGTTATCGTTGGACCTTCTGGAGCTGGTAAATCCACCGTATTAAACATATTAGGCGGGATGGATAGTTCGAGTGAAGGGAAAATCATGGTAGACGGGCAAGATATTGCTCAATATAATGCAAAACAATTAACGAAATATCGTCGCACAGATGTCGGCTTTGTTTTCCAATTTTACAATTTAGTCCCTAATTTAACCGCGAAAGAAAATGTCGAGTTAGCTGCACAAATCGCTCCTAACGCACTAGACGCGGAAACCGTTTTAACACAAGTTGGATTAAGTCATCGATTAGATAATTTTCCAGCCCAGTTATCAGGAGGGGAACAACAACGCGTTGCCATCGCCCGCGCATTAGCGAAAGCACCGAAGTTACTCTTATGCGATGAACCAACAGGAGCACTTGATTATGATACAGGGAAATCAGTCTTAAAGTTATTACAAGAAACCTGTGAAAAAACCGGAACGACCGTAATCGTCATTACACATAATACAGCAATCACACCAATTGCTGATCGGGTAATTGAAATTAACAATGCAAAAGTGCGCAGTATCAAAGAAAATCCACAGCCAATGTCCATTGATAATTTAGAATGGTAGAAAGGAGCAACCAGTGAAACGTTCAGCATTATGGAAAGATATCTACCGTGAAATATGGCGTTCGAAAAGCCGATTTATTTCGATTTTCATGCTTATTATGCTTGGGGTTGCTTTTTTCTCTGGACTAAAAGCAACTGGCCCAGATATGCTTTTAACCGCCAATAATTATTTCAATAAGTATGATCTAGCCAATTTCAACGTACAATCAACCTATGGAATCGATCAAACCGACAAACAGGCGCTTGAAAAAGTTGACGGCGTGAAGCGCGTGGAACTCGGGTATACAGCAGACGCCTTGATGCAAGACAAAAATATCGTTACTAAATTATATTCTATGAAGGCGGATAATCAGCTCAATAAATATAAAGTAGTGACAGGTCGTTTGCCCGAAAAGTCTGGAGAAATTGCCCTGGATAACAATAAACTTATCCACGAAAATGTCCAACTAGGCGATAGAGTAACTTTTGTTAAAAATGATGGAAATAAGCTGACGGGCACGTTAAAAGAATCCACCTTTAAAGTAGTTGGTTTCGTCCAGTCACCAGCCTATATCCAAAAATCAGAACGCGGCGCAAGCACAGTCGGCAAAGGTAAAACCGAAGCATTCGGGGTCATCCCAGAACAAGACTTTGCGTTACCAGAATATACTATCGCCAATTTAACGTTCACCAATTTAGCATCTGAGAAAGCTTTTAGTGACGCGTATATATCTAATGAAGAAAAAGATAAAGGCAGCATCGAAACAGCCTTGAAAAATCAACCAGAAAAACGTTTAGAAAAAATAAAAGCAACTGAACAACAGAAATTAAACGATGCAACGAAAGAAATTAATCAAGGAAAAGCAGAACTAAAAACGAACGAAGCCAAACTAGCTGACGCGAAAGCACAGTTAGATGCCGGCTTTTCCGAGTATCAAGCTGCGAAAAAAAGCTATGATGCCAAAATTAGCCAAGGCGAGGCAGAAATCCGCAACGGAGAAGCCGAACTAGCTAGCGCGAAAAAACAATTAGACGCCGCCCAACCACAAATTACTCAGGGCGAAGCAGCGATTAAACAAGCAGAAAAAGAATTGAAACAAGGACAAGCAGCATGGACTGACGCGAATAACTTTTTGAATAGAACCAATAGCTATTTGAAAAATACGAGAAGTGTCATAGAAAGATCTCAAGAACATCGTTTACCAGCTGATGAGATGGATAGGGATATCTTGCTTTACCCATTCGATTCCATTGCAAAAGGTTTGAAACTTACTGAGAAAGAACGAAATGGTTTTGATACGGTACTGAGTCTATTTATATATGATTATGAAGCTGGATACGGTCATCTCAATAATGAATGGCGCGCTGAAATGGAATTTATGCTTAGTTGTATGCCTACTTTTGAAAATAAATACCAAGAAGCGCGAGTAGCTTTAGATGGAGAAAAGCAAAAGTTAGAACAAGCTCAACAAGCATTAGCCGCGAAAAAACAAGCATTTCAAGGACCAAAAGCGACTTACGAAGCAGGCTTAGCAAAATACCAAGCCGGAACAAAAAAACTCGCTACAGCAAAAGCGCAACTCGCTGCCGGTAAAGAAACAGGCGGAGTGGAACTACAAAATGCACTTGCCAAATTAAACGCTGGAAAAGCAGCATACGAAAAAAATCTAGCGTTATTCACAACTGAAAAACAAAAAGCAGAACCAAAACTAGCCAGTGCCGAAAAAGAGGTTAAAATCGGTCAAGAAAAATTAGATACGCTAGAACTTCCGAAATATTATGTGTTAGATCGCAATGATAACCCGGGATATAGCGAATATAAAGAAAATGCCGACAGACTAACTTCTTTATCGACCGCATTCCCAATCTTCTTTTTCCTAATTGCTGCGCTCGTTTGTTTAACGACGATGACGCGTATGGTAGAAGAACAAAGAACGCAGATTGGAACGTTAAAAGCATTTGGTTATTCTAATGGAAGCATTATTTTAAAATACCTCGTTTATGGCTCAATCGCGAGTGTAATTGGGAGCGTACTTGGAATACTAATTGGCTTCCAGTTCTTCCCGAATATCATTTTTAACGCCTATAAATCGATGTATGAAATGCCGCCAGTTGATATTGGCTTCTATTGGAGCTACAGTTTGCTATCTTTATTTGTCGCTTTATTCTGTACGACATTTACAGCTTATGTAGCTTGTCGCGCAGAACTTCGGGCCAATGCAGCCACATTAATGCGCCCTAAAGCACCAAAAATCGGAAAACGCATTTTCTTAGAACGGATACAATTTATTTGGAAACGAATGAATTTTACAAGTAAAGTAACCGCTAGAAACCTATTCCGCTACAAACAACGGATGCTAATGACTGTTCTTGGCGTAGCAGGATGTACCGCGTTAATCCTTACTGGCTTTGGCCTCCGGAATTCCATTAGTGATATCGCTAAAATGCAATATGGCCAAATAATGAAATACGATGCCGCTGTTTACCAAGATATGAGCGCGCCACCGACAGCCAAAGAAACATTTGATGAACTTATGGATGATTCCAATATTAAAAGTAAACTGGCTATGTCACAAACAAATATCGATACCGTAAAAGCGGGACAGTCCGCGCAAGCAACGTCGATTATTGTTCCTAAAAATTTAAACGAACTGCCTAATTATATCGTTTTACGCGACCGTGCCAGCCATACAACAGAAAAATTAACAGACGATGGCGCAATTATCACCGAAAAACTGGCTAAACTTTTTGACGTAAAACCAGGCGACACCATTACAGTCAAAAACGCCGATAACGATAAGTTCCAAATAAAAGTGAGTGCCATTACAGAAAATTACGCACTACACTATATTTACATGACACCAACGTATTATCAGCAAATTTTCAAAGAAAAACCAGTCTATAATTTAGATTTATTAATGTTAAAAGATACTTCTGAAAAAGTGGAAAGCGATTTTGCTGAAAAATTAACAGATAGTAAATCCGTTCTCAATGTTACTTTTTCCAATAACGTTAGTTCGATGCTAACAGACACGCTTGATAGCTTGAATATCGTTATCGTCGTACTCATCACATCGGCCGCACTGCTCGCATTTGTCGTTCTATACAACCTAACCAATATCAACGTATCTGAACGGATTCGCGAACTTTCTACCATCAAAGTGCTCGGCTTTTATCCAAAAGAAGTGACGATGTACGTTTACCGCGAAAATATTATTTTAACATTAATGGGGATTGTGGCTGGATTCGTGCTCGGTTTCTTCTTGCACCGCTTTATTATTACCACTGCAGAAGTCGATCAAATGATGTTTAGCCCAGCGATTAGTTGGACAAGCTATCTATTTTCCGGTATTCTCACACTTGTTTTTGCAACCGTGGTGATGGTCGTGATGCACATTAAACTCAAACGAATTGACATGATTGAAGCATTAAAATCAGTAGAATAATGATGAAAAGAACTTGCTTTAACGGCAAGTTCTTTTTGTTTGACTTCAAAATAAATAAAGCTTAAACTGAAAAATAGTTAAGGGGGTGAACTTTATTTGGAAAGACAAAAAGTCAAACAACTGATAAAGAGTTACCAACAAACCTACATATTCGCTATGTCACATATACATCAAGCTATTTCCGAAATATCCACCAACACAGTCGACTTGTCGATTGAACAATTTTTTGTGTTGCGTGAAATTGCTGCTTACGATGGAATTAGCGCCACCGAACTAGCAGCCACTTTGTCCGTCAATAAAAGTGCAATCACGCCAAAACTAAAAAAACTTGTAGACAAAGGATATATTCAGCGAAAACGAAATCAACAAGATAAACGTGCCGTGGTTTTAACTATCTCAGAAAAAGGGAATAACGTTTACGAAGAGTGCGAAAAACAATTAGAGTTACTCGTGAACGAATGGCTCGAAATTCTAGGGGAAAAAGACAGCGAACACTTCTTTGAACTATTTCAGAAAATTACCAAATCAGTTGTCGAACCTAAAAAATAAAAGGAGAGATTTGGCATGAAATGGATTATGAAACTCCGCTGGGCCATTTTAGCATTTTGGCTTGCAGCAGCAGTCGTACTAATGTTTATTGCACCACCCATGGCAGATCTTGTACGCGAAAAAGGCGAATTAAAGCTGCCCGATGGCTACCCGTCATCACTAGCAACAGAAATGCAAAAGAAACATAATCCAGACGACAAAGGTTCTGCTTACATCGCTGTTTACACTTCTGAGAATAAGTTAACTGGAACAGAATTAAACGATATCGAAAAATCGCTAGACTCTATCGAGAAAGATAAAAAAGATCTCCATGTAACCAATGTGGTATCAAGCTTCAACCAACCAGAATTAAAAGATAAATTTTTATCAAAAGATGGTAAAACGCTAGTAGCAAGTTTAACTGTAGATGATACAGACGCCTCTGTTAAAAGCATTCGTAACGCCTTAGATAAAAAAATGGATGTGAAGGGCATTGACACATACTTAACTGGAAACAAACTAATTCAAGAAGATGTTGTCCAAGGTTCCGAAGACGGTTTACATAAAACAGAGGGCATCACTGTAGTCTTTATTTTAGTTGTATTATTCCTTGTATTCCGCTCTGCCGTTGCACCATTTATTCCACTTTTAACTGTAGGAATTAGTTATCTCGTAGCACAAAGCACGGTGGCATTCTTAATTGACCTCTTTAATTTCCCCGTCTCCACCTACACGCAGATATTTATGGTCTGTATCATGTTCGGGATTGGGACCGACTATTGTATTCTCTTAATGAGTCGATTTAAAGAAGAAATGGGAGCTGGACTAGATCCACGCGAAGCAGTCCATGCCACTTACCGGACAGCTGGAAAAACAGTCATTTATAGTGGTGTAGCTGTTCTTGTTGCTTTTACGTCACTTTATTTCGTTCAATTCGATTTATATCGTTCCGCAGTAGCAGTTGGCGTCGGCATTGTCGTGTTACTTGCCGCACTTTACACGCTTGTGCCATTCTTTATGAGCACACTCGGAACACATTTATTCTGGCCATTAAATAAAAATATTAGCCATAAAGAAAATAAAATTTGGGGTGCTGCTGGTAAATTCACTTTTGCAAGACCGTGGATTGCGCTACTAATCGTCGCAGCTATTACGCTACCACCAATTTTACTCCACACAGGGACTGAATCATTCAACTCACTGGATGAAATTAGCGACAAATATCCTTCGAAAAAAGGTTTTGAAATCGTCTCTGATAGTTTCGGAGCAGGTCAAGTCGCGCCAACGCAAATCTTTATCGAAAATGATGATAATATGCGAACAACGGATTATATCGCACAAATCGAAAAAATTTCCGATGATTTATCTCATTTAAAAGGTATCGATATGGTCATGAGCGCCTCACGTCCAGCAGGGAAACGTGTCGATGATATTTACATCAAAAACCAAGCCGGGCAAGTTAGCGACGGTGTTGGCCAAGCAACAGATGGTGTCGGACAAGTGAAAAAAGGTTTAGATTCTGCTAGTTCTGAACTGGAAAAATCTGGGCCCGCCCTAAATAAAGCCGTTGCTGGCGTTGGAGATTTACAAAAAGGTACTGTTGCAACCGAAGAAGGTATCAACCAACTGCAATCCGCACTCGCACAAATCCAAACAGGTATTGAAAGCGGCGCAACTGGCGCAGGAGATTTAAAACAAGGCGTAGCACAAGCGAAATCTCAACTAGCTACCCTCCAAAATGGCGAAGCACAAATCCAAGCAGGTTACGCTGAAATTCAAAAAAACTTGCAAAATGTAGCCGATCAATTAAAAGGCTTTGAAAACTCGAACTCACAAGCAATTGATACTTCCAAACTAGAAGCACAATTTAAACAAATCGGCGCGTCATTCCAAGCTTTTGCAGCCGCACATCCAGAAGTACGAAATGATCCTAAATTCCAAAAGCTAGCCGCAGACATCCAAGGCTTAGAAACAGCTGGGAATGACTTGCAAACAGCTGCCGGAAAACAAATGGCAGCACTTCAAGCAAAAATGAAAGAACTTAATCAAGGTATTCAACAACTTGCAACTGCGATGAACCAATTAAATCAGCAGTCCAAACAAATTTCCGACGGTCTTAGCGCATTTGGTACAGGGCTTGGTCAAATCGAATCAGGATTAGCGCAATTAGAAAATGGGCTAAACCAAGCTGCAGACGGTCAAGGTCAAGTCATTTCCAAAATGCCTGAAATTTCCAATGCACTTAGTCAAATCGCAGCTGGCCAAGGTGCTTTAAAAGAAGGCTTTGCTGGCATTAGCGGTCAAATGGGGCAACTTACAGATGGTTTAACTTCCGGTGCAGATGGCCTCGGCAAAGTTCAAAGCGGCCTCAACACCGCCAACGGACTCATTGATGATTGGTCAAAAGTGCCATACGCAAGTTCCGGAATTTACGTTCCAGACGCTTTACTGAAAAACGCTGATTTCCAAAAAGTATTAGATCAATACATCTCTTCTGATGGCAAACTAGCAACGATTAATGTTGTCCTAACTAAAAATCCATACTCGAATGCAGCTATGGATTCCATTGACGACATTAACGATCAACTTGCAGCAAGTATGAAAGGCACTAAACTCGAAAATGCCAAAATTGGTATTGGCGGAATGACAAGTGTTAACTATGATACAAGAGATATGTCAACAGCCGATTATCATTTAGTGCTTGTCATTGTCCTAGCGAGTGTATTCGTCACACTTGTCATCGTCTTACGTTCGCTTGTAATGCCGATTTACCTCATTGCATCACTTGTCTTAACTTACTTTACTGCACTTGGTTTTGCAGAAATTATCTTCATGCGAATCCTCGGATACAGTGGTCTAACATGGGCAACCCCATTCTTTGGATTCGTTGTACTCGTCGCACTCGGGATCGATTATTCAATCTTCCTTATGTCCCGCTTTAATGAATATAACGGACTTTCCGTACGCGACAGAATGATAAAAGCGATGAAAAATATGGGTGGCGTTATCTTCTCGGCAGTTATCATCCTTGGAGGAACATTCGCTGCAATGATGCCAGCTGGCGTGCTATCCTTACTAGAAATCGCCACAGTGGTTCTGATTGGTTTAGTACTCTATGCCGTCGTTATCCTACCACTATTCGTTCCGGTTATGGTTAAATTATTCGGACGAGGCAACTGGTGGCCATTTATCACAAGAAAAGGCGATCATCAAGAAAACGTACCACCGAAAAAATAGCCGAACAAACCGCATTCCTTTTTAAAAGGAGTGCGGTTTTTAGTTTAATTTGCTAAGATGTAGGGAGAGACGAATGAAGGAGGCAGATACAGATGATAAAACTCGAAAATGACTGGGATGAGTTATTAAAAGATGAGTTTAACCAACCTTATTATTTAAAACTTCGCCAGTTCCTAAAAAATGAATACCAAACAAAAAAAGTATTTCCGGATATGTATGACATTTTTAACGCATTAAAGCACACCGCTTATAAAGACGTAAAAGTAGTGATACTCGGCCAAGACCCATACCACGGACCAGGCCAAGCACACGGACTCTCTTTTTCCGTCCAAAAAGGTGTACAAATCCCGCCATCATTACAAAATATTTATTTGGAACTACATAATGACTTGAATTGTGAAATCCCAAACAATGGCTATCTGATACCGTGGGCAGACCAAGGTGTATTGCTATTAAACACCGTACTAACTGTTCGCGCAGGCCAAGCTAATTCTCACCGCGGGCAAGGCTGGGAAATGCTAACGAACCGCATTATCGAAATGATTAACGAGAAAGAGGAGCCAGTTGTCTTTTTACTTTGGGGCAATAATGCAAAAGAAAAGTTGCAACTATTAACTAACCCGAACCACATTGCTTTCACATCCGTTCATCCTAGCCCACTTTCCGCATCACGTGGATTCATGGGCTGCCAACATTTTTCCAAAGCGAACCAATTTTTAGAACAAAACGGCGCAACCCCGATTGATTGGCAAATTCCTTCTATATAAATAAAAACGCCTCGTCAACAAAAGACGAGGCGTTTTCTCATTTTTTAGCAATTTTCAAAGCTTTTTCTGTATTAGCAAAATGTTGTTTTGTATATTTAGCTAATGTTTCCATTCCAAATCGTTCGATGATTTCTGCCGCCACAGTATCAACATGAGGTCCGGCACCTTTAGGAAGGGGAATACCAACTTCCTTCGACATCGCATCAAACGCTTGAACAAATTTATAACGAGCAATAATCGAAGCCGCCGCCACCGAAAGATGCAACCCTTCCGCTTTGGTTGCAAAAAAGACATCCTCACGAACAATGCTAGGCTCTTTTGCCAAATAACGATAGTACGTATTTTTTTCAGCAAATTGGTCAATTAAAATCGCTTCTGGTTTTACTGGTGCTAGTTTTTTCAAGACATTTTCAATTGCTCGATTATGTAATAAAGCTTTCATTTGACCTTGATTCATGCCTCTTTGTTGTAATTCGTTATATTTCGGATTCGGACAAAGTAGCACACTATGCGGCACAATTGGCATGATTTTTTCAGCGATTCGGCAAATTTCTGGATCTTTCATGGCTTTGGAATCCTTGACCCCCAACTCTTTTAAAAGTGGCATCATTTCCGCGTCCACATAAGCTGCGCAAACAGTAATGGGACCAAAAAAGTCACCCGTGCCGACTTCATCGGAACCAACAACATTTTTTGATGCGAAGTTTGCTGGAAGAACGCCTTTAGAAACACTTGGCGCTTTCGTTTTAGCTTCTGGAAGGGCCGCAACCCATTTTTTCGCTTCGGCTTCTCCGTTTACTCCTTGGAACATCACTTTGCGCGATTTATAACCAGTAATAGAGACACCAGGTTTTTTAGCTGCGAAAACGGCTCCTGGTGGGAGTTTTGGATTGGAAAAAGGGAGATATGTTTGTTTCATTTTTTCAAGTGTTGGTTGATTGACAACGATAACTGTATTTGCGATAAGGCATCATCCTTTCAAAGTTCTATTGTAACATACTACGACGAAAGACTGAATATCGGTCAAACAGGTGGTTGACTCTTTTCTTTCGGGCTTTTTCGTGATAAGATTATGACAAGTAGCGGCCTAAATGAATTTGGGCGAGGAGGAATTTACGTGGCAAATGAGAGAAATAGAGTAGTGACCACAATTTATGGTAGAGAATATACAATTGTTGGCATAGAAACAACAGACCACTTACGAAAAGTAGCTCGCGAAGTCGATGAAAAAATGCACGAAATCGGCTCTCAAAATCATGCGCTTGATAGCGGAAGGCTCGCTGTACTGACAGCTGTGAATGCAACTCACGATTATTTAAAACTAGAACAAAAATATCTAGAGTTGGAACAAGAACTGGCTCGTATCAAAGGAAGAGATCAATGATTTTAAATGCGATTATTTTAATTTTGCTTGTTTGTGGCTTTTTTGCAGGTTTCAGAACAGGCTTAATCAAACAACTTATATTGTTACTAGGTTATATTTTGGCATTTTTTATCTCGTATACATATTACGAAGATTTAGCGCCCCATTTAACCTTTATACCTTATCCAGGTAGTGATACTTCAGATGGATTATCTATTATTTTACAGGAATTACGAACAGAAACAGCTTATTATAATGTCTTAGGATTTGCGATTATTTTTATTGTGGCAATCATTGTCGTTCACATGCTTGCATCTCTTGTTGGTGGCTTAACAAAAATACCTGTTTTGCGCCAAATTAATGGATTAGTAGCAGCTGTTTTTGGCGTTATTAAGTCTTATTTACTTATTTTTATTGTATTGTTTATCATGGCAATTTATCCGGCGAATTGGTCAGAAAATCTGATTGACAGCTCTACAGTTGCTCAGTGGATGCTCGAGAACACGCCAATTTTGTCCGAACAATTTTATGACTGGATGACAGACATTCTGCCAAAATAAAAGAAACATTCGATACCAGATGTACACTCTTAGCCAATTTTGGATAGGACTACGCTGGTATTTTTTTAATGACCGAACGGGAGGAATAACGATGGCTACTAATAAAAAAGAAATTATTCGTTTACTGGAAGAAATTGCCATTTATATGGAATTAAAAGGAGAAAATAGCTTTAAAATATCGGCTTTCCGGAAAGCAGCTCAAGCAATTGAATTAGATAGTAGAAGTCTATCCGAAATTGAGGATTTCACGAAAATTAGCGGTATTGGTAAAACAACCGGCGAAATTATTCAACGTTATTTAGATAGCGGCGAATGTCCAGAACTCGTCGAGCTAAAAAAAGAAGTACCCGCTGGCCTTGTTCCACTTTTAGACGTGCCGGGGCTTGGTGGTAAGAAATTATCACGACTTTATCATGAGCTAGGTGTGGTGGATAAAGATTCGTTACTTCAAGAAGCGGAAAATGGCAACATCGAAGCGTTAAAAGGGTTTGGTAAAAAGTCTGCTGAGAAAATGGCAGAAGCTGTGCGCGAAATGGGTGAACGACCTGATCGCTATCCGCTCAACGACGTTTTACCAATCATTGATAAAGTAGAAGCTTATTTAGCTAAAATTGCTGCAATCGAAACGTTTGCGCAAGCCGGGAGTTTACGGAGATTGCGGGAAACGGTGAAAGATCTTGATTATGTCATCGCGACCGAAAAGCCAGAAGAAGTGCAAAAAGCATTGCTGGATTTTCCGCTAATTACAGATGTCATTGGGGCCGGTGAAACAAAAGTATCGGCAGTTTTAGAAGACAATATTACTATCTCGGTGGATTTTCGCCTAGTAGAAAAGAAAGCTTTCGCAACGACACTACACCATTTTACCGGGTCCAAAGATCACAATATCAAAATGCGCCAGTTAGCTAAACAATCGAATGAAAAAATAAGTGAATACGGGGTGGAGCAGGAAGACGGAAGCATGCGCCATTTCGACTCAGAAAAAGCCTTTTTTGCACATTTTGACATTCCATTTTTACCACCAGAAGTTCGCCGTGATGGTACAGAAATTGAGCGTGTAACGAAGGAAACGAAATTCCTTGAATTAAGTGATATTCGCGGTGATTTACACATGCATACAACTTGGTCAGACGGCGCTTACGCGATTCCAGAAATGATTGAAGCATGTATCGCAAAAGGATATGAGTACATGGTAATTACTGATCATGGGAAATTTTTACGTGTAGCAAATGGATTGGATGAGAAAAGACTGCTGGAACAACAAGCCGAAATCAAAAAAATAGCTGCAAACTACCCAGAAATCGACGTCTATTCAGGCGTTGAAATGGATATTTTAGCAGATGGTTCGCTTGATTTTGATGACGAAACGCTGAAACAGTTGGATTTTGTTATTGCATCGATTCATTCCAGTTTCCAACAATCTGAAGAAGAAATCATGAAACGACTAAAAACAGCGTGCGAAAATCCTTACGTTCGCTTGATTGCTCATCCAACAGGTAGAATTGTCGTGAAAAGAAAGCCATATCATGTTAATATGAAAGAACTAATCAAACTAGCGAAAAATACCGGAACTGCACTAGAACTAAACGCCAATCCACAGCGCCTTGATTTAAACCGAGCGCATCTAGAAATGGCTCATGCAGCAGGTGTTCCAATTGCAATCAATACAGATGCGCACGACACGAAACATCTTGATTTCATGTCTATCGGAGTTCGCGCAGCAACGAAAGCTTGGCTAGACAAGTCCGCGATTCTAAATACGAAAACAGCGGCTGAATTTAAACAATTTTTACAGAATAAATAACTTTTAAAAAGAAGGATGACCAATGGAAAAAAAAGTAGAAGCCATTTTAGAATTTGATAAAATAAAAAAACAACTCACAGAATTTGCTTCTTCTTCACTAGGGGAGCAAGCGATTTTGGAACTCGCTCCAGCGACAGATTTTCAAGTCGTGCAAAAAGCGCAACTCGAAACAGAAGAAGGAGCCAAAATTATTCGTTTACGGGGAAGTGCGCCGATTACTGGTTTGACAGATGTTTTTGCACATTTGAAACGCCTAGAGATTGGTGGCGATTTAAACGGGCTTGAAATCTACCAAATCGGTAGCAACTTGCGCGTAAGCCGTCAAATGAAAAACTTTATGAACGATTTACTCGAAATTGGTGTCGAAATACCACTTCTCGGCGCGCTTTCGGATGAACTTTTAGTATTAAAAGAAGTCGAGGAGGATATTGCGATTTCCGTTGATGAAAGCGGGAAAGTATTAGATACTGCGAGTGAAGCACTTAGTACAATTCGACGTACACTCCGCCGCACGGAAGACCGCGTACGGGAAAAATTAGAATCTTATTTGCGCGATCGCAATGCTTCGAAAATGTTAAGCGATGCCGTTATTACGATTCGAAATGATCGCTACGTTATCCCTGTTAAACAAGAATATAAAGGGCATTATGGTGGTATCGTTCATGACCAATCCGCATCTGGTCAAACACTTTTCATTGAGCCACAAAGCGTAGTAGATTTAAATAACGAACGAAAAGCGCTTCAAGCTAAAGAAAAACAAGAAATCGAACGTATTCTTGCGGAAATTTCGGCATCACTTGCTGGTTGGATTAATGAAATTCATCATAATACCTTTATTCTTGGCCGCTTTGATTTTATTTTCGCCAAAGCGCGTTTCGGGAAAGCGATGAAAGCCGTAACGCCGCATCTTAGTGATACAGGAGTAGTGCATTTAATTGCCGCGAGACATCCGCTTTTAGATGCAACTAAAGTCGTTGCTAATGATATTTATTTAGGTGAAGATTTTACGACGATTGTAATTACTGGTCCAAATACAGGTGGTAAAACAATTACGCTGAAAACATTGGGATTACTAACTTTAATGGCACAATCAGGCTTACAAATTCCAGCACAGGAAGATTCCACGATTGCTGTTTTTGAACATGTATTTGCCGATATTGGTGACGAACAATCTATTGAACAAAGCTTGAGTACCTTCTCGTCCCATATGACGAATATCGTGTCCATTTTAGAAAGAGTAAACCATAAATCTCTAATTTTATACGATGAACTTGGGGCTGGGACAGATCCGCAAGAAGGTGCGGCACTAGCGATTGCAATACTTGATGCCAGCCATGCAAAAGGTGCAAGTGTTGTCGCAACGACCCATTACCCCGAACTAAAAGCATATGGATACAACCGCGTTCACGCAACGAATGCATCGGTTGAATTCAATGTTGAAACGCTTAGCCCGACTTATAAACTACTAATCGGCGTTCCCGGACGAAGTAACGCTTTCGATATTTCGCGCCGTCTAGGATTAAACGAAAGTATCATCACCGAAGCAAGAAGCCTTGTCGATACCGAAAGCGCCGATTTAAATGATATGATTTCCAGCCTAGAAGAAAAACGTAACTTAGCGGAAACAGAATATGAAGAAGCACATGAACTAGCTCGCGGTGCCGAGGCTCTTTTAAAAGATTTACAAAAAGAAATTACCAATTACTACCAACAAAAAGATAAATTAATCGAACAAGCGAGTGAAAAAGCAGCTACCATCGTGGAAAAAGCCGAAGCAGAAGCCGAAGAAATCATCCACGAATTGCGCACAATGCAATTAAACGGAGCAGCCGGCATCAAAGAACACGAACTGATTGACGCCAAAACAAGACTTGGGAAAGCCAAACCAAAAACAATCAACAAAACCATTCCTCAAGCGCCAAAACAAAAACCACACGTTTTCAAAAATGGCGACAATGTTCGCGTCTTATCACTCGGCCAAAAAGGGACACTTTTAAGCAAAATTAACGATAAAGAATGGAACGTCCAAATCGGCATCATCAAAATGAAAATCAAAACCACCGATCTCGAATATATCCAACCAGAAAAACCGAAGAAACAACGCATTATTACATCGGTTCATAGCAGCGGCTCACCGGCTAAAAGCGAACTTGATTTGCGCGGCGAACGCTACGAAGATGCACTGCAAAAAGTCGACAAATACCTCGATGAAGCATTGCTCGCAGGCTATCCACAAGTAGCCATTATTCACGGTAAAGGAACCGGCGCACTTAGAACCGGTGTTACAGAATATCTGAAAAATCATCGCATGGTCAAATCAATCCGTTTTGGTGCAGCAGCAGAAGGCGGGAACGGTGTAACAATCGTCGAATTTAAGTAAACAACTGAGCAAAAATATGGCTCGGAATAGGCGTAAATGCTATACTGTGTGTACAAAAGTCATAAGGAGTGAATTAAATCATGGTAAAAGAAATTACAGATGCAACATTTGAACAAGAAACTAGCGAAGGCTTAGTATTAACAGATTTCTGGGCAACATGGTGTGGTCCTTGCCGCATGGTGGCTCCAGTTTTAGAAGAAATACAAGAAGAACGCGGCGAAGCACTTAAAATCGTCAAAATGGACGTAGATGAAAACCCAGAAACACCAGGAAGCTTTGGCGTTATGAGTATTCCAACACTTCTTATCAAAAAAGACGGCGAAGTAGTAGATACAATTATCGGCTACCGTCCAAAAGAAGAACTGGATGAAGTCATCAACAAATACGTTTAAAATTATGCTAAAATGAAAGAAGCTTAGAATGTTTGTTCTAGGCTTCTTTTTAAATGTGTAACTGGAGTTGATAAAATGTCTTCTGAACATATCCAAAATAAACTAGCGCTTCTGCCGGACCAACCCGGTTGTTACTTGATGAAAGACCGACAAGGAACCATTATTTATGTTGGGAAAGCAAAAATTTTAAAAAATCGTGTACGTTCGTATTTTTCAGGAACGCACGATAGTAAAACGCAACGCTTAGTCCAAGAAATTGTGGATTTTGAATATATCGTCACATCATCCAACGTAGAAGCTTTACTACTAGAAATCAATTTAATTAAAAAGCACGATCCACGTTTTAATATTCGCCTAAAGGACGATAAAACCTATCCGTTTATTAAAATTACGAACGAACGACATCCGCGCCTAATTATTACCCGCCAAGTAAAAAAAGACAAAGGGAAATATTTCGGACCGTATCCAAATGTCTACGCTGCCAACGAAGTAAAACGGATTTTAGATCGCCTATACCCGTTACGAAAATGCAGCACGTTACCAAATAAAGTCTGTTTATACTATCACCTCGGACAATGCCTTGCCCCGTGCGTATTTGACGTGGAAGCAAGTAAGTATAAAGAAATGCAAGATGAGATAGTCGCATTCCTAAACGGCGGCTATAAAACCGTTAAAAATGATTTAATGAAAAAAATGCAAGATGCTGCAGAAAATATGGAATTCGAAAAAGCCGGAGAATTCCGCGACCAAATCAACGCCATCGAAACTACCATGGAAAAACAAAAAATGACGATGAACGATTTTGTTGACCGCGATGTCTTTGGTTACGCCATTGATAAAGGCTGGATGTGCGTCCAAGTATTCTTCATTCGCCAAGGTAAACTGATTGAGCGCGACGTTTCCCAGTTTCCATTTTATAACGATGCCGACGAAGATTTCCTTACTTTCATTGGTCAATTTTACCAAAAAGCCAACCATATTCCGCCGCAAGAAATTTATTTACCGAATGATGTTGATAGCGAGGCGGTGCAAGCAGTCGTTCCCGATACAAAAATCATCGTTCCACAACGCGGGAATAAGAAAGATCTCGTAAAACTTGCTTATAAAAATGCCAAAATTGCTCTAAACGAAAAATTCATGCTACTTGAACGCAATGAAGAGCGCACAGTCGGCGCAGTAGAACGACTTGGAGAAGCAATGGGAATCCCAACTCCATCACGCGTGGAAGCCTTCGATAACTCCAATATTCACGGTACAGACCCAGTTTCCGCGATGGTCACATTCCTTGACGGCAAACCAAGTAAAAACGATTACCGCAAATACAAAATTAAAACCGTAGAAGGCCCAGACGACTACGCAACAATGCGCGAAGTCATTCGCCGTCGCTACTGGCGCGTCCTCAAAGAAGGACTACCAATGCCCGACTTAATATTAATTGATGGCGGTAAAGGACAAATCGACAGCGCCAAAGACGTCTTAACGAATGAACTTGGCTTAGATATCCCAGTAGCCGGACTAGCAAAAGATGACAAACACCGAACTAGCCAATTGTTATTCGGCGATCCATTAGAAATCATCCCGCTCGAAAGAAACAGCCAAGAATTCTATTTACTACAACGAATGCAAGATGAAGTCCACCGTTTCGCGATCACATTCCACCGCCAACTACGCAGCAAAACCGGCTTCCAGTCCATACTTGACGGCATCCCAGGCGTAGGACCCGGTCGCAAGAAAAAGTTACTTAAACACTTCGGCTCGATGAAAAAATTAAAAGAAGCATCTATAGAAGAAATTAAAGAAGCAGGCGTCCCTTTGAATGTTGCTGAGGAAGTGCATAAACACATTACAGCATTCAATGAAAAGGCGAAGAATACGGAGCAAAAATGATTTTCCACAAGATTATAAACGCCAATGACTTTGATGTTATTGGCGTTTTATTACGTAAAAATTGTTACATATATGAACTAACACGTCAGATAAAATAGCTTTTGTATATAATAAACTTCCCTTCAACACATAAATGCGCTAAAATAAAACCATTGATAAAAAAAGAACTAAAAGGCAGGGGGGAACGAGATTGGGACTAGTCGTATTAAAATTTGGCGGAACTTCTGTGAGTACCGTGGATAAAATCGGAAAAACAGCAGATCAAGCCATTTATGAAAAAAAACAAGGGAATAAAGTCATCGTCGTCGTTTCCGCAATGGGGAAATCAACCGACAAATTAGTCGCAATGGCTGAGGAAATTAGCGAGGCACCGGACAAACGCGAAATGGATATGCTACTTTCTACTGGCGAACAAATCACGATTGCGCTACTTGCGATGACATTAAAAGAAAAAGGGCACGATGCAATTTCTTATACAGGATGGCAAGCGGGAATTGAAACAGAAGCTGTACATAGCAATGCGAGAATTGCCGATATTGATAGCGCGCGTATTGAAGCGGCACTTGATGCGGGACAAATCGTGGTTGTTGCTGGTTTCCAAGGTTTAACTACAGACGGTGAGATTACTACACTCGGTCGGGGTGGTTCAGACACAACCGCAGTCGCCATCGCATCCGCTCTTAAAGCAGACAAGTGCGCGATTTGCACGGACGTTGTTGGGGTATTCACAACCGACCCACGCTACGTCAAAAAAGCCCAAAAACTAGAACAAATCACTTATGATGAAATGCTAGAATTAGCCAATCTTGGCGCTGGTGTTTTACATCCGCGCTCCGTTGAATATGCCAAAAATTTCCGGATCCCGCTTGAAGTACGAGCGAGTCACGAACAAGAACCAGGAACAATGATCGAGGAGGATTTAACAATGGAAAATACCAAAGTAGTCCGTGGAATCGCTTTTGAAGACCAAATCACCCGTGTAACTATCCACTGGAAACAAAAAGAAGCGATGCGTGTGTCCAAAGTCTTTACAAAATTAGCGGAAAATAATATTGATGTAGATATTATCATCCAAGGAATTACTGGCCTAGGTCACGGCAACCTATCCTTCACTATCAAAACAAGCGCACTTTTATCAACACTGGCTGTTTTAGAAGAAAGTAAAGAACTGCTGCAAATCGAAAAACTAGAATCCGAGCAAGAACTGGCGAAAGTTTCGATTGTTGGCTCTGGAATGGTAAGTAATCCCGGGGTAGCCGCGCAAATGTTTGAAGCATTAACAGAAAATAATATTCCAATTAAAATGATTAGTACATCTGAAATCAAAGTTTCCACCGTTGTACCTGCACGTAAAATGGTCGAAGCCGCACAAGTTTTACATGATCAATTTGAATTAGATAAATAAAAAATAAGCTTGCAGTCACAAAGTAAATTCTTCCTTTGTCGCCGCAAGCTTATCCTTTTAGTAGCGTTCTTCGTTATCAATCGTTTCTTTACGATCCCATTTAACAATTATCGTTACTTGTTTTTTTCGTTTGTCAATTTCGTCGTAACTTTCTGTGTACAGTTTTTTCTGTGATTGCAATTGTTCGGCAATAAAACCAGCTTCTAGTCTGAAAGTAGGTTCTTCTTGCGCGTTAAAACGAGCGGCAACCATTTCGCCTTCTAAAAGTAAGCGTAGTTCATCTTTCTTTTCCTTTAAAATACTGAATCCACCCCAAGATGCTTCTTCAAAGAATTCGGCAATCTCTTCTAGGGAACCAAGTGGAAATTTGCGTGCTAAATCTTTTCCTGCCCAGTACATAATGTGAGGCGCTTCATCTCCAAGTATTTCAGGAATTAAATAATCTCGTAGTAAATCTAAACCAAAGCTTGGAACGAGTGCTTTTTCCTCGTATTGATTCTGTTCTTTTTCTGTCATTTCGGATACCCCACTTTCATACACCATTATAACCAAAATCACCCTAAAATGGAAAGCACAATAAATAAATTTCCATAAAAAACCTTTTTTCTCAAAAAAGACTTGCGAAAAAACCGAAAAAATAAGAAAATGGAAGGTATAGATAAAAAAATTTGGAAATTAATAAAGAAATTGAGGCGAGACTGTGAAACAAGCTATTGGCTTTATTGATTCGGGAGTAGGCGGTTTGACAGTAGTGCGAGAAGTGCTAAAACAGCTACCCCATGAACAAGTATATTATTTAGGTGATACCGCACGTTGCCCCTATGGACCACGCGACAAAGAAGAAGTAGCTAGATTTACTTGGGAAATGACCAATTTTCTAGTAGATCGTGGCATCAAAATGCTCGTTATTGCATGTAATACGGCAACAGCAGCAGCTTTGTATGACATTCGCGAAAAACTGGATATCCCTGTTATAGGCGTTATCCAACCAGGTTCAAGAGCAGCCCTAAAAGCAACAAGAAACAATAAAATTGGCGTACTAGGAACACTTGGTACCGTCGAAAGTATGGCATACCCAACAGCACTGAAAGGACTAAATCGCCGAGTTGAAGTAGATTCACTCGCATGTCCAAAATTTGTATCTGTCGTAGAATCAGGCGAATATAAGAGTGCAATTGCAAAAAAAGTAGTAGCCGAATCACTTTTACCACTGAAAAGTACTAATATTGATACGGTGATTTTGGGTTGTACACATTATCCACTTTTAAAACCAATTATCGAGAACTTCATGGGAGACGGTGTTGCCGTTATTAACTCCGGAGAAGAAACTGCAAGTGAAGTCAGCGCCTTACTGGATTATCATAATTTATTAGATGCTACAGATGAAGAAATCGAGCACCGTTTTTTCACTACGGGTTCGACACAAATTTTTAAAGATATTGCAAAAGACTGGTTAAATATGCCAGATATGACTGTAGAACATATTAAATTAGGAAAATAAGAGGTGCCCATAATGAGATTTGATGGAAGAGAAAGCAACGCATTAAGAAATATCGAAGTAACACCAGATTATTTAATGCATCCAGAAGGTTCTGTTTTAATTGCATCAGGAAACACAAAAGTTATTTGTTCAGCAAGCGTGGAAACAAAAGTACCACCATTTATGCGAGGAGAAGGCCGCGGCTGGATTTCTGCTGAATATTCGATGTTACCACGTGCAACAAACACACGTAACATCCGCGAATCATCTAAAGGCAAAGTAACCGGCAGAACAATGGAAATTCAACGTTTAATCGGGCGTGCGCTCCGTGCAGTTGTTGATTTGGACGCACTTGGCGAAAGAACTATTTGGCTTGATTGTGACGTTATCCAAGCAGATGGCGGCACACGTACAGCGTCTATCACTGGCGCATTTATCGCAATGGTTATGGCGATTGCCAAACTAGACGAAGAAACGCCATTTACTAAATTTCCGGTTAAAGATTTCCTAGCAGCAACAAGCGTGGGCGTTTTAGAAGAGGGCGGCACCGTGCTTGACCTGAACTACGTAGAAGATAGCGCAGCGCAAGTAGATATGAATATAATTATGACTGGTAGCGGCGCTTTCGTGGAACTTCAAGGAACAGGCGAAGAAGCTACTTTTTCCGAAGCCGAACTTGCTGAACTGATTGCACTAGGTAAAAAAGGAATTAGCGAACTAATCGAAATCCAAAAAGAAACACTCGGAGAAAAAGTCACAGCGCGGATTAAAGGAGAATAAAAAATGAGTAAAATTATTATTGCCACCGCAAATAAAGGAAAAGCAAAAGAATTCGAAAAAATCTTCGCTAAATTCAATATCGAAGTTGCAACTCTAGCAGATTTTCCAGAAATTGGCGAAATCGAAGAAACTGGCACAACATTCGCTGAAAATGCTGCTCTTAAAGCTGAAACGGTCGCTAGCTTGTTAAACCAAACAGTTATTGCTGATGATTCTGGTTTGATCGTAGACGCGCTTGACGGAGCTCCTGGCGTCTATTCCGCACGCTATGCAGGTGTTGCCCATGATGATGCTAAAAATAACGAAAAACTACTTAAAAATTTAGAAGGCGTTGAACCAGCCAAAAGAACCGCTCGTTTCCACTGTACACTTGCTGTAGCCACACCTTCTGAGAAAACATCTTTTTACACAGGTGAAGTAGAAGGTGTTATCGCAGAACAACTTTGTGGAACAAATGGCTTCGGTTACGACCCACTATTTTTCTTACCAGATTTTGGTCTTACAATGGCAGAAATTCCAGCAGAGAAAAAGAACGAAATCAGCCACCGTGCAAATGCTATTAAACAACTAGAAAAAGATTTAACAGAAGTAGTAGAAAAAGTAACCAAAAAGTGAGAAAATAAGTAACAGTATCACGGGGGAGGAAACAAAATGAAATTATTAGTAGTTAGCGACAGCCACTCAGAACGTGACTGTTTAATACATCTTAAAGAAAAATACGAAAATACAGTCGATGCGATGATTCATTGTGGGGATTCTGAATTAGAAGCTGACGATCCTGCGATTCAGGGATTTCATACTGTTCGAGGCAACTGTGATTTTGGTGGCGGCTTCCCAAATGATTGGGTAGGAGAAGTAGACGGCTACCGCATTTTAACCACACACGGACATCTGTATAACATCAAGATGACACTCATGAATTTACGATATCGTGCACGTGAACTAAACGCAGATTTCGCCTTTTTCGGTCATTCCCATGAACTAGGCGCAGAGATGCTGGACGACACCATCATTTTAAACCCAGGAAGCATCTCCTTACCAAGAGGCCGCATCCGTATTAAAACCTATGCACTCATCGATTCCACACCAGAAGGCATTCAAGTACGCTTCATGGACCGGGACGACAACGAACTAACAGACCTAACCCAAACATTCCCGTTAATCAAGCATAACTAGGTCAAAAGGCACCCGAAAAAGAAAAAATGCAATAACTTAAAGAAAACCATTGACAAACAAGCGATTTAAACATAAAATGGTATTTGGCTGTTGAAAAGACAGTGCCATTTGTCCTGATAGCTCAGCTGGATAGAGCAACGGCCTTCTAAGCCGTCGGTCGGGGGTTCGAATCCCTCTCAGGACGTTAAAATAAGTAAATCAAATAAATCTCTGAAACGTTGGAAATCCTTGATATTAAAGGGTGGATGAACGGTTTGGAGATTTTTTTGTTTAATGATTTTCCCCTTATTTTTGGAAGGAAATTAGAGATTCTATCTTCATTCAAGTTTCTAGTTTTTACTAACATACGTATAATTTCATAGTTGTACTAGGATCAGCATGACATACATGTGCAGAAGCATATATAATACGCCCATATTTATTGTGATAGTTATCATAACCAAAATCGAATTCAACAAAAATTAGGCTACAAATCACCGATAGAATATCGGCAATCCATAGCCTAATCAATTGCTTTTTTTACTGTCTCGTTTTAAGGATTCAGTTCCCATATAGATATTAACTTTTTTCATTTAGCTTCCTATTCATCAGACAATAAGTCTTCAGGAGATATTTGGTACTTATTTTGCTTTGTTACATCAGCCCCGTGTTCCAATAAAACAGCTATGGATTTAGCTTCTTTAGGTAACTGCATTGCCGCACGCCATAATGCTGTATTCCCATTATTGTCTTCTGCATCAACAATCGCTCCCTTTGAAATCAAGTACTCAACTATTTCAGTATAGTCATGCATTGCAGCTAGATGCAATGCAGTCATTCCGTTTTTATCCTGTAAATTCAAATTACTACCTTTTTCAATTAAATATTCGATAATGCTCATTTTTCTTTCTACGACTGCTGACATTAACAAAGAACGATTGTCCCTGTCCACACTATCTATGCCATATTTAGTTAGAAAATCGTCAACTTTAGAAAAGTTATTGCTTAGTAACACTGGATATAACTCATTTTCATTAAACATATGTTGCACCTCTTTGGATTATTTTTTTCTCTGTTGTTGGTTCCCTTGTATGAGTTTTCATAACCAATTTATACATATCAAATCTCTCGAATATTACTCATTATCTTATACTATACCAATTATTTTGCAATTTTAGTAGGCTTTCTATTTTTTCAATAAATGTATAGATATCTTGATTCTTTTTTCCATTAACATAACAAAATGAAACTCATTTAAAAAGCGTACTTAATAGTATGCTTTTTTTATTTTTATGACCCAAAAGAAAATTCTAATTGTAGTAGTTATGCAGGCTATAAAAAAGTTTGCATTCGTTCTTTGACAACTAAATAAGAGCACGTCGAAATACAATGAAATTTTTAACCAGCAAGAAAAATGTAAGCACTTCTGCTACGGGTGAAATTAACAGAAGTAAATTGACTAAAAACAAAAGGGAGAAACAGACAAATGAACAGTCAAAAAAGGAAGGAAAAGAAAGTAAAAATAATCGCAATGGCGCTAGTAGTTATGATATTAGCAAATCTATTTCAACCGTTCAATGGGATAGCGGCTGCGCTTCGACTCGATGAAACAGGTTATTTTTACACAGGAATTAGCTTTACAAATGGGCAGAAATTAGAAAACAAAGATATTTGGAACATGAAGATGGATGGTAAAGATGTCTTTTGTATCGATTCTGCCGCGCCCGCAAATACAGAGGATGGCTATAGTGCGGAAACATATATGGGTAGTAAAAAAGACTTGTTATCTAAAGTTGCTTACTATGGTTTTACTCAATCTGAACAAAGTTATAAAGATTTTGCGACCACACAATTAGTTATTTGGGAAGTGCTCGGTGAACAATTAGAGTGGACATCATTACCTAACTACTGGACGGATAGAGATACAATTTTAGCGCAGGTAAGGAAGCACGACACACAGCCATCGTGGGACGCGCAGACAATTACATTGATTGAAGGCCAAGAGTTTGTGCAGGGCGATACGAGCAATGTTACAGACATGCTGAATATCACAAATAATGCGACGGGAATCCAGGTTACGAAAACTGGAAATACACTCAAATTAAAAGCAGATAAGAATTCTAAATCAGGAGAAATTATGTTTTCTAAAGTGCCAGATTCTGCTTTAGGAACATCGATTGTTTATAACAAAGCAGACCGCCAAAGTCTGGTAGATTTTCATTTACAAGATACTGGGAAAGCAAAACTAAAAGTGAACGTAAAAAAACTCGGCGGCGTGCGAGTGAAAAAAATAGATCCAAAAACAAATCAACCATTACCAAACACAACCATTAAATTTGAATACAGCGGCACATCTAAAACAGTCGTAACAAATGCAACTGGCATAGCTGAACTTGTTGGGATTCCAGAAGGGACGCAAGTAAAAGTTACCGAAATAGCAGCTCCAGCAGGCTACCATAATAGTGGAGAAGTTAAAACAACCACTATTAAGCCAAGTGAAACAATAGAACTTATTTTTAATAATAATAAGCAAATGGGAACTGTTAAATTAACGAAAACCGGTCAAGAATTTGGCGCAAGTATGCCTAATGATAATTACACTCTAAAAGAAGCTGTATACGGGATTTATAACAGCAGTGATGCACGAGTAGGAGAATTAACTACAGATGAAAAAGGCTACGCAGAATCTGGTTCACTTTCATTAGGACAATATTATCTGCTAGAGGAAAAAGCACCTGCTGGCTATCTTTTAAGTGATGAAAAGTTATCTTTTGAAATCAAATATGCAGGACAAAATGTTGCGATTACAAACACACAAGTACAAGCGGTGGATGTGGAGCAAAAAGGTTCTGCTAAACTAATTAAAGAAGATGCTGAAACAGGCGAAATAGCCCAAGGAAATGCCGTTTTAGATGGAGCTGTTTATGAATTATATCGTTCCTCAGATGATATGTTAATGGATACAGTCACGATTGAAGATGGTCAAGCGCAAACAGATAATTTATTATTAGATAGCTATTACTGGCTAGAAAAAGAAGCGCCGACTGGTTACTTGTTGGATAGTGAGAAGTATCCTTTTGATTTGACTTATAACCAAGAAGCGGAAGTGGCTGATGTAACTGTCACTGTAAAAGAACAAGTCATCAAAGAAAAAATCAAAGTAATCAAATGCGACGAGCTAACAAAAGAACCTATCAAGAATAATGCTGCTACTTTTAAATTAAAAGATTTACAGACAGGTGAGTTTATAGAACAAGATGGCAAATCAGAATTTATGACCGACCAGTCGGGAGAATTTGAAACAGCAGATTTACCATTTGGCGAGTATGAATTGACGGAGATTATTGCCCCGAATAATTATCAATTGATGAATGAACCGATAAAAATAACTATTGATGGGACACATGAGGGCATCGTTGAAGTAAAAATCATGAATACCGAAATACCTAAACCGCTGCCGAAGAAATCAACACGAGATAAGGTAGACCCAGAAATAAAAATGGCAGAAACTAGACCATTACCACTGCTAGGAGATAATGACGGTATTGCTTTATTATTTATTGGTCTAGGACTTGTAGTAACTGGACTAGCAATATATTGGAGCAAAAGAAATAACGACAAACGTAAAAAATAAAATGAGCAGCATGGAAAACAAACAATAAATCTAATAAGAAAAGAAGCCTGAGTTATTAGGCTTCTTTCTTTTTTTGCAAAAATTATATGGTATGCTACTCATTTCCAGTACTTGCTGCTAAATAGTTTCAGTGTTACTACAAAAATAAATATATTTTTAGCAATAAAGCAAAAAAATATTTTATAATTTTTATAGAGAGGAGAAGCAAAGATAGTAATTTTGGAATTTAAAATGCAGATTTTTACTTTTTTTAAACATTTTTTCAAGATTACTGTCCCAAAAATAGAATTTAGTTGTAATAGTGATGTAGGGGAAGGATACCCTTGCAATTTTTACATGGGGCGATAGAAACAGGAGGTGAGTAGATGCATCTACAAGCGCATAAAAAACATAAACAGCATGCCTTTGATAGCTATTGTAAAAAAATATTGAGGAATGAGACGAGAAATATCTACAAAGAGATTGAACGGTTAAAAAAATATGAAGTATCAATGGAGAGCTTGTCAGAAAAAGAATTAGGTAAACAGGTCATTTATGAAAGTAATATGACTAGGGAATTTCTATTCTTCGTCGAAAATGTAGGTATGGTAATAGTAACGGGAGAAATAATCGCAGAAGCTATTAAATTATTACCAAAAGAAAAGCAAGCTATCATATTACTTTCCTATATTCTCGGTATGTCTGATAGGAAAATTGCAGAAGAGCTGAACTTAGTCAGACGTACGGTATCACGCAGGAGAAACAGTACACTAGCGGAATTAAAAAAGATAATGGAGGAAGACTAGAAATGAATGAAACAACGCAGAGAAAAAATAGACTAGTACCTTACGAAACAATAGTTGCTGCATCAGAGGGAGATATAGAAGCAGTTGGAGCAGTTTTAGATCACTATGCGAGTTATATTACAACGTTATCTACAAGAGTATTATTTGATGAATATGGAAATCCACACGTTTGCGTTGATGAAGACTTACGGCGCAGAATCGAAGCAAAATTAGTTTCGAAATTGCTGCTGTTTAATGCTTCGTGATGCAAATCTATTATATATTAAAAATAAGGACGAGAATTATTTAAAGAAAATAAAAGAACTACTAGCGGGAACGAGATGTATTGCTAGTAGTTTTTTTACGTGGATTTTGATACCAGAAGAATCGACGTGCATTTAATTTCAACGTTCTTCAAAAGGAGTGAATCAGCCCAGAGTTGGCTTAACTTAATTGGTGGAAGTTAGCGGGTATAAATCATATTTAGGTATTAAAAAAACCTTTACAAACAATAAATTCCATTTGTTTACTAAAGATACAGTAACAAGTTTGTGAAAATATTGCTAGCTTTAACAAAGGATGAAAGTAAATGCAAAGAAAAATAGCAGAAATTAATCAGTTAGTTAGAAATGGCCGCTTATGGTTTGACCTTGATATTTCATCATTTAATGGTCATGAACTCGAAATTATTGGCGGGATTGATCTTAGTTATTTTTATGAAATAGAAATTAAATTTAGCAATGTTTGTTTTTTGTCAGGATATACTTCCTCACATATAGACACTTCAGAAGATTTTCTTTTTGTGCACGAAGATAGTTACGAAAGTTCGCGGATGAATCTTCCTAAATTCAGAGATAATTCATTTCTATTTGAATTTAAAACAGATGATTTAGATGGCTTACCTTTTTTAGTTATGGCCGAGAACATCGAATATAAGTATGAGCGAGTAAATCTATAAAACTTATTGTAGGAAACCTTAAACGTTTGAAAATTGTATTTTTGAAGACACGAAGTTTTCTAGAACAAATATATCCGGCAGTACATTTGTGAACACAAGACCTTCAGACGCTCAAATCGCCAAGTGTTCTTCTACTGATAACTTAAAATTTTTATAAGGCATAAGAGCTTAAATCACGAAAACCAATTCTTTGAGCGGATGAACAGATGAACTATACATTTAATGAACAGGTAACCAAAATATTACGAAAAAATGGCTGGTATCCCGATAGATTTATAAATATTAATAACTATCGCCGTATTCTAGAGGAGAAAAACTATTACTTGAATCAAGGTGCGGAGAAGTTTTTTAATAATCTAGGTGGGCTAATAATAACGCATGAAGCTTACTCTGATATTAATGATACGGATGTTTCGGAGTTTAATCCTATGAAACCTGCAGCATGGCTAGATCCAAAGTGGGTAAAAGAATGTTATGAGGATATCATTAAAGAAAAGTTATGCCCAGTTGGAGTTGGATTTTCAGAGCATATGGTCTTTTTCGTTTCTGAATCCGGTGGTTTTTATGGTGGCTATGATGACTATTTTTGCTTGATAGGTGACAGTGTGGAGAGTGGGTTGTTGAACTTATTTAATGATCATAATTTTATTAGTTTGAATTAGTGACGATGGATATTGGAGCTGTATACTGTAGTTGTTTTTAGGCGAGTTTATGTATAAGTGAACATTTGAAATTTAGTACTAAAAACTTTACGATTATACCCTATTAACAATTGCTGTTTTGAAGTGACTGTTTTTAGTGAAAAATAAATAATAAAAGCTTGTCTTTAATATGGTTCAAAACGAATCCTAAAGGCGAGCTTTTTATACATATACTATATTAAAAAACACAATAAAATAAATTGTAAGAGAATAGATAATTTAGGTTTTAAAATACTGTTTCCATTCTTTTTAGGGAGGAAATCATATTATTTATACACATAATCTTTTATTAAATATATTATTTGATAAATCCTTTGGCACTTGTGAAAATATTTGAAATATTATATATTAAATATATAGAAAAACAAAATTTATTACTGGAGGAAAACAACATGAATGAAGACAAAAGAAATGAGAAAAATTTAGCAATTGGAAGCGTTATCTATTTAAAAGACACGCTAAAAAAGGTAATGATTATTAGTAAAAAAATGGTTAGAGAATTCGACGGGGAACCAGTATATATTGATTATACAGGCTGTTTATATCCAGAAGGCTTAATTACAAATGATATTTTAGTATTTAATCAAGAGGATATTTCCGCTATTATTTTTAAAGGCTATGAAGATGAAGATGAAATAGAGTTAGCTAAAAGAATGGCTACATGGGAAAATAAAGCTAGTGTAAAAAAATTGTCGAAAGAAGAATTTCGATTAAAAATAAAAGAAGAAAGTCAAAAAAAAGCAGGTAAAAAGTATGAATTATGATCAAAGAATTGAGAAATTACAAAAGTTTTTTTCGCAAATAGGAAAGTCTCAAAATGAAATCATTGATCTGCATGATACATTTTCATCAGCAATTGATATGTGTAATGGGTGGACAGATAGCAAGGGAGAAGCTAGCTCAGATGAGTTAAGAAAACGGATTGTTTATATTTCTTCATTCTATAGAAATACGTATTTAGATTTGTATTATGAAATTCAAAAACGTATTAGTTATATAAAACAACTAAAGGCAGATGGGATATCTCGGTATTGCTACTTAGCTTATGCAACAACTAAAATTGAATATGATGAGGCGAGAATAACCATAGTCAATTTAGATATTGATGAATCTGTTCGAAATGAACTGATAAAGAAATTAAATTTATATTATGGAGCTTATGATCGATCGTTTGCTGGGTATTAATAGACAAATATATGTGAAGAGGTGAATAAATGGGAGTTATATTAAAAATAGACAGATGGTCATATAAAACAAATAGAGAGATGATAGAAGAACAGGTCAATCTAGTTCGAGATAAAAATGACGATGTTTTAAGACGATTGCAGGAAGTTGACAACCAATTAAGCGGTCAAGCAGCTGAAGCATTTACGAGTAGCGTATTGGCAATGGTGCTTAAAACAGAAAAACATCTGTTAAGCATTGAAGAGGGATTAAAAACGTTTGGAGAATACCTAGATGAGATTAGAGAGATAGAAACAACAGTTCAAAATAATATAGACGGGATAGGATTATAAATGGGTGAAATTAGTTTTTCTAAAGATAGTGAAAAAATCATTTCAGAAGCACTGCTTGCAAATATAACGGAGGTAGAAAAACTTGCTGAAGTAATTAGAACATCTATACTAGATTTACAAGAAGGTTTTGATTTTAATATCCATGGCGCGTTAGCAAGACGTTTTGACAATGAAGAAGAGGGACTAAAAGCGATAGCTGCAGATGTTATATCTGCTAATATGGATAAATTACAACTATTTGCAGATACATTTGAAGAGGTGGATATTCAGATGGCCAATCAAATTGACCAAGTTTTCTTATCTACTTCGGATACCGTTTTTTCTGCTGACAGTCAAACAAGATATGATGGTGCAGCAGGAACAAGAACAAATGGTTTTACTCAAACAGCAGGTAAATCATATCAAAGAAAAGAGGCATAAACCATATGTTGGGAGATAAATTAGAAATTAGATTTGAAGAAGTTACAAGCAGTTATCATAAGCTAAATCACCACGTGGGAATGCTTATGAATGAAATACAAGTTGTTCAAAATATTCTATTGGATTCAGATATTGCACAAGTTGATTGGTCCAATATGCCTTGTGATGATTTAGTTTCTATGGGAAATACTTCCCGCGAGAAATTGGGAAGATATAATGAAGGATTGCATCAGTATACTAATTTAAACTCAAGTCCTATTGCCTTGTTCTATATTTTAACGCAAGAGAACTACAAGAAAAAATTAACAAGTGCATATAATATGGAAACCGAAGAATATAAACAAAACCAATTACATTTGAATATTGAAGTAGGAAAACGTTTTGGATTTTCTTTTGATAACAATGGTAATTTAGTAGAAAGTCAAACTACATCTGGGGACTTCAATTGGGATGGACTGCAAGATAATTTAAATGAAACTTTAGAAACAGGGATTGATACAGGTATAACGAGGTATTTATTTAATTCATTCGAATTACATAGTAAAGACTATTCGACTGAAATGGAAGAGATTTATTCAGGATTCGAAAATATATATTCTGCTCTAGAAGCTGCAGGAGAACTTAGTAATATAGAATTAGGGGAATTAGGAACTGTTTTAACATCTTTAGTTGAAGCAGGTCAGTTTGGAATGGACGTTTACAATATTTATCAAGAAGATTACAATCAGACTAGGGCAATCTTTGGAATATTTACCATTAAATATAAAATACTAGTTAATATCGGATTTGATATTTATGCTATGGCTATCTATATAGCTAGTCGCGGTACGTCAGACTATTTTACTCTTTCTCTAGCAGCTGATGAAAATGCAGAGTTTGTAAACGGACTTATTGATTGGGGAGTTGCTCAAACTCCAAAAATCTTTGATACAATTTATGATTGGGGCGTTGATTTACGCAACTTATTTGGAGTATATGAAGAAGGCTGGTAAGTAATGCTCTAAAAATACACAACAAATCTACACTAAAGGAGCCAACACTTCATGGAAAAATACGTATCAATAGTAAAAATCGAAAACAATCTTTCCGTGTGCTTTTACAGTAGCACAGAGAAAGTAGTTACAATTGCGAAGAAAATGAATGAAATTAACGAAGATGCTTATATGCATGGTTATAATTGGGAAGCATTTTTGAACTATTATTTAGCTAAGCATGCACCAGATGTTTTAGAAGGAATGGGCTCTGATCCGGAAGCGGGGATGTATGTGGCATATTACACGCTATCGCCTGAAACAGAAGCTCGAGCAGAAAAACTTGTCCAAATAATTACGAATCTCATTGAAAACGAAGAACTACTTTATCAAACAGTTAAAAATGAAGGCAATCAGATTGATTGGGATAATTAATCGGAAACTTTAATATACAATATGGAGAACGCTATAACCGTTTCAATTACAATGGTTATAGCGTTTTTTATGAGGAATAATGCCGTATAGGATTTTTGGTTGTTTGTGAGAGAGTGATTTTTTAAAATACCAATAAGTCTAAAAATATCACCGATTTCGAAAAAAATGTGAATAATGTGTGAACCGGAATGCCGCAAAATGGAAAAAATCCCCATACTGTGTTCAAATGGAAGGCTTAGTGTTGCTATAATTAGTACTTATTGAGGCGAAATGAAACCAAACATCAAATAGTGAACGCAGCTAATTCTTTAAGATAATCACTATTACAATAAAATACCTCAACATCTAAGGAGATTAATCATGAAAAGAAAGATAAGTTCTATCATTGTAGTCGGGATATTGCTCTTTCAATCATTAAGTGCGTATCCATTTATCACTGAAGCCAAAGAAAATGAACAGAATATAGAAACAAATACACCTTCAAAAGAAGCGAAGGAATTAACTAATTCTTTAAAACAAACCAAGACAACACTTGAGACTGGTGACACCTATGCAAGTGTATTTCCTGATAGTGCTTTAGCTAAAGTTATTGCCAAAGCTGCAACGGGATCAGAGGACACAACGCAACTAGTAACACAAGAAGACTTGAATAAAATTACATCTCTCAGTGCAAATAGCAAAGGAATTAGCGAATTGACAGGAATAGATTTGCTGGGAAATGTCACAAGTATAAGCTTAAATAGCAATCAAATAACAGATATTTCTCCAATAAATCAATTACCTAATTTAGTAAGTCTGGCGTTAAAGAATAATCAAATTAACAACATTACCTTAAATGCACAAAGCCAGTTACCGAAAATAACGAGCATTGATCTTGAAACGAATCCCAATCTGGAAGTTATGGATATCCAAGACCAACCCAAATTAGTAGACGTAAAGACTTCTTCAAATACAGGATTACGTCAGTTAACAACGGTGATTGCTAAAAATAA